>PHAT01000005.1:313536-627073 GCA_002840435.1 Deltaproteobacteria bacterium HGW-Deltaproteobacteria-6 | reverse complement strand
TGGCTTTGAACGTAATATTCTGGGTAACGATCTTATTCTTTTTTTCCTTTCTGAAATTCATACTGCCTTTCGCCCCGCTGACCCGTCTGCTCGATAAAATTCTGCTGTGGGTGTCGAGAAACTGGATCGCCTGCAACGGTTTGTGGATGCAGCTGACGCAAAGAACCATCTGGGACGTTCAGGGACTGGACAACCTGGATTACCACGGCTGGTATCTGGTAGTCAGCAACCATCAGTCCTGGGCGGATATTTTTATTCTGCAAAGGCTGTTGAACCGGCGCATTCCGTTTATGAAATTCTTTCTGAAGCGCGAATTGATCTGGGTTCCTCTGATGGGACTGGCCTGGTGGGCGCTGGATTTTCCCTTTCTGCGCCGCCACAGTGTTGACTATCTGAAAAAACATCCCGGACAAAAGGGAAAGGATTTTGAAACCACCCGCAAGGCCTGTGAAAAATTTACGCACATGCCGACCAGCGTGATGAATTTTCTGGAAGGAACGCGATTTACCGGGGCCAAGCACTCCCGGCAGAATTCACCCTATCAATACCTGCTGAAGCCCAAAGCGGGCGGTATTGCGCTGGCATTAAGCGTGCTGGGAGACAAATTTCATTCCCTGTTGAATATCACCATTGTTTATCCGGACGGCATCCCGACCTTCTGGGATTTTTTATGCGGCAAAGTGAAAAGAGTTATTGTCCGGGCTTCCGCCATGGAGATACCGCAACGGTTTCTGCATGGCGATTACGAAGGGGATAAAGAATTCCAGGCGGCCTTCCAGCTATGGGTGCAGGATTTATGGAAGGACAAGGACGCACAGATGGCAGCATTGATTAAGGAGGCTAAAGCATTGTAATGCTTCAGCCCCCTGCAGGGTTAAGGGATATTACTATGCCGCCTGCGGAGCGCGCGGCGACCAAAATGAACGGTCCGCATCTTTAAACGAACGCTGCGAAGGCCTTTTGGCGGACGGCGTCCGGGACGAAAAGGATTTCCTGCCGCTATGGTTACCGGGTCTCGTCAGCTGATGAGAGCGGGCCCCCATCGCTTCACAGATGGACGGATTCATGGTCAATCCTTCCACATTCTGATACTGCAGCTTATCTCCCAGCATTTTCTTCAGCGAACGCAAGAGCTCGCCGTCATCCCCGGTAATAAAAGTAAACGCATCCCCGGTCTTCATGGCGCGTCCGGTTCTGCCGATCCGATGCGTATAAGCGTCCGATGTGGACGGCATGTCATAGTTAATCACATGCGAGATCCGGGTCACGTCGATTCCGCGCGCGGCAATATCCGTGGCAATCATTACTTCATAACGGCCATCCCGAAAACCATCCAGTGACTGTTTGCGCTTCTGCTGCGTGAGATTGCCGTGCAGGGAGGTTACCTTATGGCCTACTCTGTTTAACTGTTCGGCCAGGCTTTTGGCGCGCGATTTTGTCCGGGTGAAAACCAGGACGGATTCGGTGTCGGTCTTTTCCAGGATATCCTTGAGCAAGGCGGTTTTCTGTTCCGTTTGCACCGGATAAAAACTGTGGGAAACCGTCATCACCGGAGCGGTATCTCCAATCTGAACATGGACCGGATTGGAAAGCAGATCATCGGCCAGAGAGCGGATCTCGCCGGGCATCGTGGCGGAGAAAAGCAGCGTCTGACGACGAGCCGGCAGGTGCTTGACAATTCTGCGGACGTCCGGCAGAAAACCCATATCAAACATGTGGTCTGCTTCATCGAGAACCAGAACTTCCACCTTGGATAAATCAAGCGTGCCGCGGCCGATATGATCGAGCAGGCGGCCGGGACAGGCCGAGATGATATCGACGCGTGATCGCAGCCGGTTGATCTGGGTGTTGATGTTGACCCCGCCATAGATGGAGGTGCTGCAAAGTCCCGTTTTTCTGCCCAGCTGCCCAATGGCTTCATGGGTCTGCTCACTTAATTCCCGTGTCGGCGCGATGATCAGAGCGCGAACAGGACCGCGCTGTCCGTGCATCAGACGTTGTAAAATCGGCAGCACAAAAGCGGCGGTTTTCCCGGTTCCGGTCTGGGCCAACCCCATAATATCCCTGCCTTCCATAATGGAAGGAATGGACTCGGCCTGAATCGGCGTCGGTTTCTTGTAACCGGCGGCGTGAATGCCGGCCAGTATTTTTTCATCTAACTTAAACTTCTCAAAACTCATTATTTCTTTTCCTTTATTGTATGTTACCAGCAACTATTTAAACTTAAACCCAATGAAAACCGTTATAAGGCTGGTAAAGGCAGGCCTTTGCCGACACTTGCCGGCGTCTGAAAGACCACGTCTCCAATACGGCAGAACATTTGGATTCTATTGTGATTAGCGGGATTATCCTTAGCAAATTTCCGACGAAGAAAGGTGGGAAGGTCAATATGTATCGCTATTCCTGCGGGGTCTCTACAGGCAAAGCCGATAAATAGCAAGCAATATCTTTTATTTAATTTGGAAGCGGAATAAAAAAGGCAGTTGATTACTCAACTGCCTTTGAGGATAGTGATCAGGATAAATTTACGTGAGCGGGAAATGGGTCGCCTGCGACGCAATAATATACCAGGTGATAAACAACGCGTTAATGAACGCGCCGGGATAAATCAACCCCGTTTTTTCAAAGAAATACGTCGAGATGAAGGTGACGATAATAAACAAAGGCAACACCTGAATGGCGACGATCGCGTAAAGGATCAACCGGATATCGGGCATACCAAGCGGACCGCCCGCAAACAAGGGAACATAAAGAAGCAAGAGCAGCACAAGATAGCCCAGCGACGTCACAACGGCGGCCTTGATCATCCGGCTGGCGAGCGTTCCGGCCGTCGATCTCAACTGGCCGTGCAAGGCAGCGGCGAACACCAGATAAAAGAGCAGGAAGGGAATAATGTAGCGCAGGGCTATTTTAAACTGCAGTCCGCTCATGGGTTTAAGCTGCATGATCCAGAACCGGTAATCCACGGTAAATATCGCCGAAATCAAAACGACCGACAGATACGCGACACCGATTACCAGGACGGCGAAAACTGCGGACAGACCGATTTTTTTCCAGGTGGAGCCTGCAGAATCGGCAATGCCGTAGGATACGGCGTTTGCGCCTTTCTTCCGGTTAAACAGATGCCAGGCCAGAAAGAGAATCAATGAAATGATCATATTGACGACGAGCCAGAACATCAGGGTGTTCGTTACCTGCTGCGGGAAAAGCCAGGATGCCTTGACAGCAAGATTTCCTATACCATTCAGCGGAAAGTAAGTAATGGCGGGGATGATCATCATCAGCAATGCTCCAATCCACCAACCCGCGCCTGTTGCCGGCTTCGGATTTTGAGGCCCGTTCGCCAGAGCGCTGAAGAATCCGGTTTGCAAAAGCAGTTTTCCGAAAGCGAAAATAAAAAGCAGGCAGCCGATCAAGCTGATGAGCGTCGCGATTTCCTTCCAGCACCAGATCTGGCTGGAAGCAGGCAGCGGATTAACGGCGCCCAGCGTTTTATCGAACCAGTCAATGGCATAGCCGATGGCGCTGCATGAAATGTGATCGCCGGGATGCGTGGTGACGGGCTGATACAGCACGCGTGCGTTGCCCTCTTTGATGGACCCGTAAATCTTGCCGGGCTCGATGGCCGCGGTCGTTCCGAAAACTTTTTTGAGCGGTTCGCTGTTGATGACGTCTTTTGCGACCGGCACTTCCCACATCAGCATGGAGAATTCATCGAAGGTGCTGAAGACCAGGGCGAGATTCCGGGGAAAAACAGGGGTGCCGGGAATGGGAACATACTTCGAGGAAAATTTGGTAGCGGTGGATGAGCCTTCCAGCACCATCGCAGCATAATCATTGGGGCTCGTCGCCGCCGCCGCCACGGAAGCCCAGCCGCCCATGGAATGGCCTTCCAGGCCGATCTTGTTTTTATCGACAAAATCCAGACTCCGCAGATAAGCGAGACCGTCAATGGCGCCATAGGCGTTTTTCCCTACCGGCGGGGTGGAGTAACCATGCCCCATCTGATCGAGTTCCAGCACCACCCAGCCGCGTCTGGCAAATTCAATGGCAAAACCCGATTGTGTTTCCCGGGAATTGATATAGCCGTGAATCGCCTGAATGGCGGGAGCCGGCGTTTGGGGTGTGGCATTTTGCGGAACATAGAGCAACGCGGAGAGCGTGGCGCCGTCCTTGCCCGGAAAGCGAACATCCGTCACTTTAACCCGGCCAAAGTCAGTTTGAACCTGGTTGGCGATAATGCCGCCGGCCAGGATCATGACAACGGCCGCTATCAATAATCCTTTCCCTCTCATACACAATCCTCCCTTTTATAAAAAGTTCCCCTCCTGAAGATCTTATGTGAACAGGGGATGATATGAACTGTAAAAGAAATTATTTTCTTCGCCTGAAGGCTTGGAAAGAACAGGGAAGTGCCGCATGGAAAAACGGCCGTCCCGAAAAATCGTTTTGACTTAATGCTTTTAACCCTCCCCGACCCAGGCAGGGTCACGGCATGATTAATGCTTTTTTAAATCTACTGGTAAGGCGGCGACCCGGAAAACTTCGGAAGGCGCGCTGGTGAAAACAATCATGAATGGTATTTGCCCCCTGGGTTGAACTCTGTCTTCCATCGTTTTCACGTCTTTCAGAGCCGCCAGAATCCCATTGGCATCGAGACTTTCCAGTTTTTCATCAATAATAATATTTCCGCCGTAAGATTCCGTCGACGAAAGCACAACACCTTCAGCGTTGTAAAGATTTGCCGCAATTTTTATTCTGGACACAGGGCGATCCGTCGAATTTTCAACAAGGCCCTCCAGCACTCTGATGTTTTTCCTTAATCTTTCATTGTGAATAAGTTTTTGCCGGACTTGAATCAGATTGATTCCCTGCACGGACGCAGAGGCATTGCCCTGATCGGTTTTAGAAAGAGGAATATAGGATTTGATGACCTCCATTATTTTGCCGCCCTGCAGAGGGGAAAACAAGAAATAGCCGACAAGCGCAGCTATCAGCAGAAGAATTGAAATCCCTGCCCAGAGCCACTTTCCCATGCCGGTACTTTTATTTTCCGGTGCGAAATCGTAAGCATTGGTTTTTTTCGCTTTCTTTTCCGGCGCCGGTTTCGGTGGTATTTTTTCTTCTTCCGGCGGAGGCGTTTTGGACATCACGGGTTCATCCGATTGCGTTGTCTCGTCAAACCGCGTCGCCGTTTCAAAATCTTCCGGCGTTTGAGTGTCCTGGACATCGGTTCTTTCAGTTGGAATTTCCGCCTTTTTCTCTTCTTCAAACGGCTCAAACGAAGGCGCGGTCTCCCGTTCCTGCATGGGCTCCGGCGGCCTGATCGCCATCGTATCTGTCAACCCGGAACGCATTTCCTGATCATCCGGCACAAACACCTTTTCTTCGTAACCTGACTCTCCCCCCGCCTCTTCGAACTTCGGCGCGGGCCTTTCCATTTCCAGACCGGATATTTCCCGCGGGGCCGATTCCAGCTCCAGTTTGATTTCCGCAGGCTCGGGGGCCTCTTCGAACTTCGGCGCGGGTGTTTCCATTTCCAGACCCGATATCTCCCGGGAAGACGATTCCAGCTCCAGTTTGATTTCCGCAGGCTCGGGGGCCTCTTCGAACTTCGGCGCGGGTGTTTCCATTTCCAGACCCGATATCTCCCGCGGGGCCGATTCCAGCTCCAGTTTGATTTCCGCGGGCTCGGGGGTCTCTTCGAACTTCGGTGCAGGCGTTTCCATTTCCAGACCCGATATCTCCCGCGGAGCCGATTCCAGCTCCAGTTTGATTTCCGCTGAATAAGAAGAGGTTTCTTTCGGCTGGATAATGTTTTCATGGGAAAGAGAGGCATCAGTTTCTACAAACGTGGACAAAAAGGCATCCAGTTCTCGCTTCTCGCGTTGTAAATCAAACAATTCTTTTTTGTTTTCCATTCAAACGTCCTTACCTAAGCCATTGTTCAATAGTAATGTAACATTTTAAGATCATACCCGGCATAAGGGGCCGTAACGAAATGGATAGAAATGTAACAGTCTTGCCACCCGCATGGGTGGTTATTTCTTAACGGCCCCTAACCGTTCAATCCGGTCAATGATTTTTTCCCTGAATGCCCTATTTTTTTTCAGGCTTGCTTTCCGCCTTTTCATCAGACTTGAGGTTAAGTTTCTCTGCCGGAACACGGATGATATCCTTGCAGACACGGCAGGTAAAAACCATCTCCGAACCTTTTATCTCTTCGTTCTCAATGATGTACCTTTCTCCGCATTCCTCACAAAAAATGATCATTTCCATGCCCCTGTCCTTACCTTTTCTTCCTGAATTTTAATCAGCCATCCCGCAGCAAGCTTTGGACGATTTAACGCTTGTCCCGCAGCGTGAGCGGGATTGCCGCCGCTTCCCATTAAACCAGCGATTTCATCGGTCGAATTTCTTCAAAATGTCCATTCTGACACCCGCTTATCCGGCATTTTTAAGGAGGCGGATCTCTTCTTTCAGGGCATCGATTTCCGCCTGGAAAGTTCCCTTCAACTCATCCAGCGCCCAGGCAAATGCCTCATGAGGCGGCAGATCTTTCATGGCCGCAATCATTCTTTCCACATCCCCGTTTTGCGCCGGCGGCATTTCGTCAATGGAGGCCGGCCCTGCCTGAACAGGGCTGTCCTGTTCTTTGATAACCGGTGCGATTTGATCTTCCCCGGCAGTTTCTCTCACGGATAACTCATCACCAGCGGGCTGATCGCTCCCGGCTTCGGTAAACAATTTTTCTTCGACAACCTGAAGATCCGCAACTTCCTCCTTTTGCCCTTCGGGGATGTTGCCTTCTGACCGTTCCAGTTCAAGCGGCTTCATCTCGTCAATATGAATCTCCGGAGCCTGTGTCTCCGAGGAAATATCCTGCTCTTGGAAGGCCGATTCGATTTGTTCTTCCCCGGCCGTCTCTCTCACGGTCAACTCGCCGCCGGCAGCGGGCGTTTCTTCAGTTGCCTGAACATCCACAAAAGGCGGTACCTTCATTTTTTGCGTTTTATTGAAAAGGTCTTCCGAACGTTCCAGTTCAAGCGGCTTCATCTCGTCAACATGAATCTCCGGAACCTTTGTCTCTAAAGAAATATCCTGCTCTTGGAAGGCCGATTCGATTTGATCTTCTCCGGCCGTTTCTCTTATGGACAACTCGTCACCGGCAGGTTGATCGATGACGGCATCGGCCAACGGTTTTTCTCCGGCAACTCGAACATCCGCAACGTCTTCTTTTTGTTCTTCGTCGCTGCTGAATTGAGACCGTTCCATTTCAAGCGGCTTCATCTCGTCAGTGTGTGCCTCCGGAACCCCGGTCTCCTCAGGGCTTTCAATATCCGTGCTTTCCACCCATGCTTGATATTGCTTAATGCTTTCAATTAAAAAAACGCGTTTGTTGGCCTCTGTCATTCCTTCTGAAACCATGACGCCTTCCAGATGGTCGTAGACAGACATGAGCAGGTTGATGGAACCCTGATTGGAACTGGCTCCTCTGACCTGGATGTACCTTCCCGCAAAGCGGAGAATTCTTAACAATCCCTGGACAACTTTATCGCCTGTATAGAACAGGTATAATTTATTGATCTCATCTTCGAATTGTTCCAGAATCCGATTGTTAATTTCCCATTCAAGCGAAAGAACAATGCTTTTCAAATCTTTCAAATGGGATTGAAGCACGGCGGACGGCGGCAGGGAGATATTCTCGGAGTGCTCGGACTCTTTAATTTCCTCCGGCCCGGCCTTATCTTCAGTTTCTTTAACAGCACCGGCGTTTTCGTCATCACCGAAAATTGCCGAGAAGCGTTTTTCGATTTCAGAGATGAAAGCTGATTTATCCTGCACTTTAACTGTTTCTGATGGGATGCCTGTTTCGTCCAGAGGTGGAATTTCCCGCATGTTCCCGTCAATTGGGACTGTGGCATCCCGGGCAAAGGACGGCTGATCCCGCCTGTCGGGTCCGCCCGGAGAAATTTCCGCTTCATCGTTTGCCGCTCTGATCATTTGGGTATCGCGGAAATCGTCCGTTTTCAAGTCGTCAACCACTTGTTCCGTGACAGCCTGGGAAGCATCAAGGTCATTTTCTTTAACCGGTTTCGTCTCTTCACCAAAGAGACTGTCCAGACGACTTTCCACACCCTTAAGAAATGCCGACTCTTCTTTATTGGCCATGTTATGACTCCTATTTCAATTGCTTTTCCAGAGACGCCAGCGTCAGCGAAATAATTTTCTTAAGGGTCAGAACGACATTATCCCCGGCAACAGCACTGGCTTCAAATGCAGGAACTTTTAATTCCGCATTAAGATCCTTTTCCAGAGTTTCAATATCCAGGACTTCGATGCCTTCTTTGACAAGGTCCCTTTTATTGTATTGAATCACCAGCGGGATATCGTGAATATCTTTATTGTAAATCTTGAGATTATCTTCAAGATTGCGGATGGAAATAATGTTTTTCTCCCGGCGGCCCACTGCGGAATCAGCGACAAAAACAACGCCGTCAACGCCTTTTAAGACGAGCCGTCTTGTGGAATCATACTTCACCTGACCCGGAACGGTGTAGAGTTGAATTTTGACGTCAAACCCGCCGATTTTCCCCATATCCAGAGGAAAAAAATCAAAAAACAACGTGCGGTCGCCCTGTGTTTTAACCGTGACCATCTCTGAATTGACCTGGGGACGGCATTTTTCGTATACATATTCAAGATTCGTTGTCTTGCCGCATCTGCCGGGGCCATAATAAACTATTTTGGCTTGAATAACTCTGTCTTTCAAATTAATAAATGCCAATCGGACACCCCCTGACATTCCAAAGCCGTAACAAGGCCGTGTATATTTTTATGTTTGAAAATTTCTTTAACTAGTCGCCACGACTGCCAGCAACTCTTCCACGACTTTCGCCATTTTCAACCTGAGAAAACCAAGCGAAATCTGATCATTGAATATATTCACCAGCAGCAATTCTTCATTGACTTTGCAAAAGTAGATATTCTCTTTTTCACCCTTATGAAATAAGAGGGAAAATTCATCTTCACCGACAATCTTAGCCATGCAGCTCATGGCGCCGAAATTGGCGGCAGCGAGCGCTGCCAGCGAATACATGTCGATCGTTTCATTTCCGTTATTGATTGACGCGATCACATTGCCGGCCGTATCAATCAGCATCACACTCCGGACGCCGGACCCGATCAGATTTTTAGTCAAAGTATCGTGGATCTCGTCGAGTTGCTTCTGGCCTAAAATCATATTTGTATTCCTTTATTCAGAATATTGTGCGCCCATTTTCCCGGCGCACCCGGACCTGGATATTGACTCACAAATTGATTTCCCGCCAAGCCATACGCATCCTCAGTGGAACATCCATTAAGACAGGACAGACTAAAACGGAAATAATTTATACTCTATTGTCAATAGCATTATAATATTTATGCATTTTTTTCAAGGACAGAACTTAGCCCGCCAATAAGCGGCGGCGCTTTCTCCCGCTATATATCCGGTGGAGAAAGCAGCCTGCAAATTGTAGCCGCCGGTGTCCGCGTCGATATCCATGACCTCGCCGCAAAAATAAAGGCCGGATATTTTTTTGGACGACATCGTGCGCGGATCGATTTCATCAAGAGTAACGCCTCCCGCCGTCACAATAGCCTTGGCGAGCGGCAGCGGGGCTTTGATGTTGAAGCGCAATGCTTTGAGCAAGTCGATCATGGTTTCCCGCTCGGCGGCGCTTACCTGATGCCCCTGCTTTTCTTCGTCTATTCCGGAAAGAGCCCTCAAAGGCTCAATCATTTTTGCCGGCAGATACTCTTTCAGAATCGTTGCAATTTTTCTTTTGCCGAAATTGTTCAGATCCGACTGCAACCGTTTTCGCAACTGCTCTTTCGTCAGGGCGGGTTTTAAATCGATCAGGATTGAAGCAGGGCCGTTTTCCAGCGCTTCAACAACCGACAGACTCATCAGCAGGATAATCGGTCCGCCCAGGCCGAAATGCGTGAAAAGCATTTCACCGAACCGGCTTTCAATGACCGGGGGCCGGGGGGTTTTCTTTTCGCCTCGGCCATAGTCAAAACCGGGGATAAGCGCTGAATTCACTGCCTGGGCTTCTCCCTGAAATGCCGTGGCGCGCACGTTGCGCAAAGAAACACCCTGCATGGACCCGGCCAGTTTTTGCTCACGGACCATCAGGGGAACCAGCGCCGGTCTGGGCTTGACAACCGTGTGGCCAAGCGCCGTACTGATGGGGTAGCCGTCGCCTTCCGAACCGGTGCGAGGCCAGGAGGCGCCGCCGGTCGCGATAATGACACACGGGGCCTGATAACGGCCGTTTGTGGTTTGAATGGAAAACAGGGAATCTTCAGCATGGGTCACCGAGCTTACCTTGGCGTTGAAAATCGTGTGGACTTTATTTTCAGCCAAATATTTTTGTAAAGCACGCACCACGTCGCGGGCATCGTCGGAAACAGGGAAAATTCTGCCGCCGCGTTCCACTTTGGTGGCCAGACCGTATTGTTCGAAAAAGGCGAGCAGTTCCGGACGAAAGAAACGGGAAAAAGCGCTGTGCAGAAAACGGCCGTTTGAACCGTACATGGCAATAAAAGCCCGAAGGTCGGCAGCGTTGGTCAGATTGCAGCGTGTCTTGCCGCTGACCAGAATCTTTTTGCCCGGGCTGTCCGTTTTTTCCAGAAGCAGCACGCGAGCGCCCGATTGCGCCGCCTTCCCCGCCGCCATCAGACCCGCCGCGCCGCCGCCGATGACAATAACATCAGACTCTTTGCTTACTGTATTCTTCATTGCAGCTCCATTATTCACCAGCTACCATAGATCTTCAAGACCGGTCAATGGATCAATTTGCCCGCTCTTGTGATACGCTCACGGCTGTGCTAAAGATTCGCCTTGTGAACATTCAATGAAGGGGCATGATTTGCAGGTACCGACCAATCTCATATCGCTGACCACCAAAATGATTCTGAAGGTGCAGCCCGTCACGCGTGCCTGCCTGCGCCAGTGGAAAGAGCGCGCTCAAAATATTCCCGATCCGGAACTGCGCCGCCAGGCGACGGCGAGCATCGCAGCAAAAACGTTTCACTGCGAAGGCGGTTCACTTTATGGATTGCTCGCCGGTCATCGCTACAAAGACGCAATTCAATTTATCGTCGCCTATCAGACGATCAGTGATTATCTGGACAATCTCTGCGACCGCAGCACGTCGCAGGACCCCGAGGATTTCCGAGCGCTGCACGAATCGATGCTGCAAGCCCTGACACCGGACGCGCCGCTGACCGCCTACTATCGTTTCCGGCAGGAACGAGAAGACGGCGGTTATCTGGCCGCCCTGGTACAGACCTGCAGGGATATCCTGGGTCGCCTTGCCAACTACCCGTCGGGAGCAGCGGCCGTCCGAGAACTGGCAGGCGTCTATATTGATTTACAGGTGCACAAGCATGTTCGAAAAGATGAACGCGTGCCCAGGCTGCGGGCATGGTTTGCCGAGCACGAAAAAAACCTGCCACCAATGGCCTGGTATGAATTTGCCGCCTGCACGGGCTCGACGCTGGGCATCTTTTGCATTGTTTCCCGGCTGTTCAACCAGGCAACGTCAGCCGTACTGGTCGACAGAATTAAGAACGCTTATTTTCCGTGGGTCCAGGGTCTGCATATTCTTTTGGATTATCTGATCGACCAGGAGGAAGACCTAAGCGGTCTGGACTTAAACTTTTGCTCTTATTATGAAAATAATGAACAATTGTACGGCAGGCTCAGTCATTTCTACAATCAGGCGCAGGCTTGCGTTGCAAGTCTGCCCGACGCAAAATTTCATCATTTAATTACCCGCGGACTCCTCGGCATCTATCTGGCCGATCATAAAGTTTCCAGACAAAAAGACGTCCGGGCCATTTCTAAAAAACTGCTCAGTCTGGGCGGCGGTGAAGCCTTTTTCCTTTACTGGCACTGCTGGGTTTACCGGCGCCTGTAGGCTGTTGGGACCCCCTTTTATTTCCTCCTCATACTTGCGCCCTTCAGGGTGCAAAGGAGAGTCAGGGAGGATTGTTTCAGCGGACCTTCAGCACAATCTTGCCGATATGACCGGAGGATTCCATGAGTTCATGCGCTTTCGCTGCCTGGGCGAGCGGAAATTCAGCGGAGATCAGAACGTTTAATTTTCCGGCGGTAAAGAGCGGCCAGACGTTTTTCAGCAAGGCTTGGGCCAGAGCCGCTTTTTCTCCGATGGAACGGGGACGAAGCATTGAACCGGTGAAGGTGAGATTTTTGGTCAGGATCGGCAGGCAATCCAGTTCGACTTTTGCGCCCTGCAGGAAAGCAATTTGCACAAGCCGTCCATTGCGGGCCAGCAGTTGCAGATTTTTTTGAATATAGGGTCCGCCCACAAAATCGAGGATGCAGTCAATGCCCTGCTTCCCGGCAATACCGGCAATTTCCTGCGCCCAATCCTGCCTTTGATAATCCAAAACGACATCCGCGCCCAGCTTCTTTACGGCCTCAACCTGCCCTGCGCCCGTGACGGTGGTAAAGACTTTCGCGCCGAAAGCTTTAGCCAGTTGTATGGCGGTGTAGCCGATGCCGCCCGCCCCGCCGTGCGCCAGAAAATTTTCTCCGGGTTTTAAAGCGCCTCGTTCAAAAACGTTGGACCAGACGGTGAAATAGTTTTCGGGAAGCGCCGCAGCTTGGGCAAGAGAGAGTCCCTGCGGGATCGGCAAA
Source organism: Deltaproteobacteria bacterium HGW-Deltaproteobacteria-6 (assembly GCA_002840435.1). Classification (NCBI taxonomy): domain Bacteria; class Deltaproteobacteria; species Deltaproteobacteria bacterium HGW-Deltaproteobacteria-6. The sequence goes on along the minus strand of PHAT01000005.1, from coordinate 614,361 downwards.
CAATGCACCGCGGGAACGGCGCAGTATTCGGCATACCCCCCGCCGGGAGTGAGCGCGCAGACGGCATCGCCGATTTGCCATTGCCGCACGTCGTCGGATTTTGCCGCAATCGTTCCTGCCGCTTCCAGTCCCAGAACAGGCGAAGCGTCCGGCGGAGGCGGATACACTCCCATGCGCTGGAAGACATCCGGCCGGTTGACGCCCGCGTAGGCAACTTCAATCAGCACTTCGCCTTCTTTCAATTTTGGCAGGGAGCCGTGCAAAAGCCGCAGGCAGGAGGCGGCGCCTCCCCGGCCGTGATCGATATATTGCATCGTGTCTTTCATTTTACTACTCCAGAATCGCTTCTATCAAATAAGGTCCGGGTTCGTTAAGTGCGGCTTGAAATACCCCGATAAACGCCTCCGCCGTGTTGACGGCGCAGGCAGGCACGCCCATGCCGCGGCTCAGGCTTACCCAATCCAAAGCCGGGTTATTCAGGTGCATCAGAGATTTTGCTCTGTCGCCCAGTGTTTTGTAACCAGCCCGCAGACACTCCAGTTCAATGGTGAAATACGTGCGATTGGAGCAGATCACGGTTATCACATTTGCTTTTTCACGCGCCTGAGACCAGAGCGCCTGAAGCGTATACATGGCGCTGCCGTCCGCCTGGATATCGATCACCTGCCGGTCGGGTGCGGCAAGCGCAGCACCCAACGCCAGCGGCATGCCCATGCCGATGGCGCCGCCGGTCAGCGTCAGATGGCTGTAGGGTTTTAAGTAAGGTGAGTGGGTGTAATAGAAAGCGCCGGACGACACGCCTTCGTCGACAACAATGCAATGCTCAGGCTGCAGGGCGGCGATAGCCGCGCACATCGTCCGGGCGTTCAAGGCGCCCGCCGGCAGCGGCGGTATCGCGCACTCGGCCAGGATTGGATGAAGTTCACTTTTTGCTGCGGAAGGCCCCAGCGATTGCGCAAGCGCCTGTAAAACAACGCCTGCATCCTGCCTGTCCGTATCGACGCGGATACGGGAAACATTTTCCGGAAGCAGTGAAGTCGTACCGCTTGCATAACCGAAAAAAGCCACAGGCTCCGCTGCTCCCGCCAGGACAAACGCGTCGTAACCGGCAAGCAGTTTTTGCGCTTCTCCCGGAAAGTAGGGAATACGCTTCAAAACAGGCAAGCCGATGCCTGCATCAAAATAAGCGGGAAAGGTCATCATCATTAAATCGCAGCCTGTTTTGGCTTTGATGTCCGCAGCCCAGGCCAGTGCCGGAAGCCTCAACGTGCGGCCGCCCAGAATCAGTGAGGGTTTCTTTGCCTGTCTGATCAACGTACGGGCACGGGCGATGATTGCCTCATCCACGGCATCGAATTGGAATTCGGGCAGCGTAATACTTTCCGTTTTGCTGTTTGCGGATTGGCAGTCCGCCGGAACAATCATCGTGGCAATCTGACCATAGTAAGAAGCGTTAACGGCCTCGATCGTATCGCCCGCTAATTGATCGGCTGAGGTGTTTTCTTTCTGCCAGCCGGAAACCGTGCCCGCAAGCGATGCGATGTCCATGTTCAAAGGCGGATCATAGGGTTTGATCCAGGTGGTATGTTCACCTATGATATTAACGACAGGCGTCCGGGCGCGCCTGGCATTGTGCAGATTAGCGATGCCGTTGGCGAACCCCGGTCCCAGATGCAAAACCGTGAGCGCCGGTTTTTGTCTGATCCGGCCATAGCCGTCGGCCGCTCCCGTGCAGACTCCTTCAAAGAGTCCCAGGACCGGTCTGATGTCCCTGACATTGTCCAGCGCCGCGACCAGCGCCAGTTCCGTTGTTCCGGGATTGGCCAGGCAAATCTCCACACCCGCCTTTGCCGCCGTCGTGAAAATTATTTCCGCGCCCGTCATAAAAACTCCTTAACGTCACGATGCAAGGGCATTACATGATTTTAATCGAACTTAATTTTCTTCACCTTTTAAACCTGACGGATGGTCGTCTCTTTATTCATACATCGCCGTGAGGATCTCCAGAATTCTGGACTGACTGGGTGATGTCGGATCGGTGGCCATGTTCACCGCGTCGCGTGATGTATAAAAAGCAATTTCTTTGAGCGCTTCCTTGCTGATGCCGTGGGCTTTGAGCCGCAGGTCAATATTCAATTCCCCATAAAGCCACCTAAGCGCCGATTCCAGATCATCCGACCGGTTGATCAGATAAGCCATGTCCATAAAGGCCTCCCTGCAGGTTTCCTTATTGGCGATAACGAAACCGAGAAGACCGAAGATGGCCGCTCTGCCATGCGGCAGGTGATAGTGGGCGCCGATGGCGTGGGTGAGGGCATGTCCAAGCCCCAGCCCTTTGAGGAAGGCGATTCCCCCGCAGATGGCCGCCATACACATGTCCGTCCGGGCGCGCATATTGTCCGGCTCTTTGTAAGCCGTGATCAGACTACGGCCAATCAGTTTGACGCCGAAAAGCGCTTTGGATTCGAAGTAAGGGTGATAAGGCGTGGCCAGCGACACACTGCCTTCGATACAATGCGATAAGGCGTCAATGCCGGATTCGATGGTCAGTCCAGGCGGCATGGTTTTGGTGAAGAGCGGGTCAACGACCGCCAGTTTGGGAATAAAGTGATTGCTCATTAAAATGAATTTCAAATCTCTGGCCTTGTCGGTCAGAACGGCGCAGGGATTGACTTCGCTGCCGGTGCCCGAGGTGGTCGGCATGCAGATGATCGGCGGAAAGATCGGTTTGATTTTGCCGCCGCCGCCGACAATGCCTTCATACTCGCGCATGTCGCCGCCATGGGTGACGCGCAGTCCCAGTGTTTTGGCGGTATCCAGCGAACTGCCGCCGCCCAGGCCCAGGATGCCGTCACAACCCGTTTCTTTATAAAGCGCGCCGGCTTTTTCGATGAGCTCGATGGGTGGATCCGGTTCCACTTCCGAGAAAATATAGGTTTCAATCCCGCTTTTTTTCAGGATGTCCTGAACTTCCGCCGCGCGGCCGCTTTTCAACATAAACGGGTCCGTGACCAGAAACACCTTGGTAACTTTCAATGCTTTGATTTTTTTCCCCATCGACCGGGCCACACCTTCGCCCATCAGAATGTCCGGCATCGGCGGGATGCGGATCTCCCAGACTTTTTCTTTTTCCCTGAATGCATCGAGGCCCTTCCACAAATCTTTCACCTCCGCTTCATTGACATCAAAGACGGAACTGGTCGGAGCGATCAGTTCTTCGCGGAAGAAGGCCGGAATCTTCGTATCGATTTTGCTGAACTGGGCTTTTTCATTGAAAGCCAGCTGATCGCGAAGCGCCTGTTTGGCAACGTCGATGACGGCTTCTTCCGTCATGGTGAGGCCGAAGCGCGCATTCATCAGTTTGGCGAAAAAAGGATAAACCGGTTCGCCGCCGGGAACGGCATTGAGGCAATAACCGAAGGCGTCACAGGCCGCCGCCTTGATCTGCGTGGCAAGCGACGTCTGGATTTGTTCTTTCTTTTCTTTGGGCTGTCGATAGGTGAGACCAGCCGTGTGATCCGCGCCCATCGGAGACGAGAAGTACGTCACGCCCGTGCCCTTTACCGCGCGGGGATCATGGGCGGGAAGAGCCTGACCCTTAAAAGCCGGAATCCGATCGACGTTCAGGAAGCGGGCCGTTGTCACTACGCCGTTGGCTAATGCGAATCCGAGTGGCGTCTCCTTTTCAATCTCCTGCAGAAGATTTTCGGCGCTTTGTGCATCTCCCCATTTCATCCTGCCCGCTTCGGCGGCCACACCCAGTGCGCTTCCGGCTTCAATGCCGTCGAGTCCGATATCGTCGCACATGAACTTCAATCGCGCGATGGCATCATTATCGGTAATGCCCAGGTTGGTGCCCAGAAGCGCGATGGTTTCATATTCATAGGCGGCGCATATTCTTTTACCGTTTTTATCCGGATAGATAATAGAACATTGGACAAGGCAGCCCGGCATGCAGCCATGCATCCTGCCGCCGCGTTCGAAAAGGATTTTCTGGATGTTGTTGCCGCTCACCGCCGTAAAATTTTCGGGACGGCCGGAACGGTAATTCATCGCCGGGAGCGAGCCGTGGCCGGCGGAATTCGTTATGGCAAAGGGCGTGCCGAAACGGGAATACAAACTGATGCTGACGTCGTGTTTTAAAATATCCGCCCATTCGCGGACGGTTTTGCGGAAGGCGTCCTGATCGGCAATCGCGACCTGCTCCGCCCCGGCCGGATCGAGAATAATGGCCTTGAGCCCCTTGGAACCCATGACCGCGCCCAAACCGCCGCGCGCGGCGTTGCGTGACGGATCACCGAAAATATCGGTGAGCGATACGGAAGCACCCTTATATTGACGCTCCCCGGCAAGTCCCGTGGAGATCACCGCGACCTTATCGGAATATTTTTGATGAATCGCAGAAACCAGTTCGTAATTTTTCATCCCGCGGTACTCATCCGCCGGAATCAGTTCCGCTTTGTCCCTGCTGATGAAAAGACAATACAGTTTTCCGTCTCTGGGTGCTTCTTCAAAAATAATGGCGCGCAGGCCCAGGCGGTCCAGATACTGGCCGGCCGGACCGCCGGAGTTGGCTTCCTTGATTCCCTGGGTCAAAGGACTCTTCGCGCCGACGGAAACGCGCCCCAGTTGCGGTGCGCGGGTTCCGGCCAGCGGGCCGCAGGCGATAATCAATTTGTTTTCGGGGCCTAGCGGATCACAAAGCGGAGGTACTTCTTTATTCAGGATTTTGGCAATCAGAGCGCTGCCGCCCAGGTAGGTCCAGTCTGACGGAAGATTTTCGGATGATACCTTTTGATTGTTCATGGATACGCGCAGGATTTTCATGGATCCTCCTTGTAATGAACGATTATTTTATCTGACGGGGGAGTATAATGAAGAAACAGGAGGCAAGTCAACTTTTTATTCTTGCAGCAACAAAGGCGGATAAAGCGGTCGATCGGGGAATAACGATTGATTTAGAAAGGAAGCGTGCAGGGCGGCCGGGACACTGACCGCCCTGCATGCTTTGCAGATTATTTCTTTTCTTCCTTGATGCCGGCAATTTTTTTGGCCAGCTTTTTCTTCTGCTCCAGATTACCCTGACGGGCGATCATGATGCGCTGCGCCTGAGGCGATCCGGCGCCGTGCATTGATTCCGTGCGGTAGCCGACGGCCGCCGTACCGAGCGTGAGGTTTTCCACCAGGCGCATGATCCGCGAGCGGTCCTCACAGGAAACATTGGCGTTGCCCTGCATGTATTTTTCCAGAACCTTGCCGATTTCCGGATTCTTGAAATCCTGTTCGGAAGGCATGGTAACCATCATGCCGCCCGCGATATCTTCGGCCAGACGGCAAATTTCGTAGGGGAAACGGGTGACATTCTGCTTGCAGACGTTGGCCAAAAGCAGGTCAATCAGATACGTGCCGGACGCCGTCTTATGGCCCTGCGCGGAACAGGCAATGCCGCACGAAAACAAGGTTTCGTTCAAATGCGTCATCTCGATCAATTTGTCTTTGACGTGAGAAGCCTTCGCTGCGCCATTGTAATCCGCCGCCGTAGCCGCCGCGCCGATCAGCACGTCGCCCACGCCGACCTTGCAGCCGCCGTAGCTCTGACGATGGTAACCGGCAAAGCGTTCGACCAGCATGCCGGAAAATTCGGTTTCACCGCACATCAAAACGTTTTCCCAGGGAATGAAAACATTATCAAAGACCATCAGGGCTTCATGGCCACCGAACTCCTGGTTACCTACATCAATCGTGCCGCCTTCGAGCTTGCGCGTATCGCAGGACTGACGCCCGTAAATGTAAAAAATGCCTTTTTCATCCGCCGGGCACACAAAGGATACGGCGTAGTCCGCATCTTCCTTGCTCATGGCGATGGTCGGCATGACTAAAATCCAATGGGAGTTCACCGCGCCGGTCTGATGGGCTTTGGCGCCGCGCACAACAATGCCCTTGTCATTCTTTTCTACGACATGGACAAACATATCCGGATCGGCCTGCTGATGGGGGGCCAAACCACGGTCTCCCTTGACGTCCGTCATCGCGCCGTCCACCGTCAGATCCTCTTTCTGAACCATTTTCAAAAAGTTGATGAAGCGTTCATGATATTTCGTACCGAGTTTCTGATCCATTTCATACGTGGTGCTGTCCACCGCGTTTGTGGCATCCATACCCACGCAACGCTGAAAACACGAACCCGTCTGCTGACCCAGCAGCCGCTGCATTTTGACTTTTTTCACGAGATCTTCCGTGCTCTGGTGAAGATGCGTAAAGCGGTTGATTTTTTCTCCGGTAAGGTGCGAGGTGGCCGTCATCAGATCCTCATATTCCGGCTTTTGCGCCAGTTCATAGGTCTTTTTGACGGAATTCATGGAAGGACGAATAATCGGATTATCAACCCAATTTGTCACCAGTTCTCCCATCAGGTAAATTTTAAAATTCATTTTGCGCAGACTTTCTTCGTACTGCTCGGGCGTTTTAAGTGCCATTTGATTCCTCCTGACGTTGTGTCCCAATTTTGTCACAACGCTTTTGATGTATTAATAGATAATTTGTTTACATTTTACCGGCTGTCAACCAAGAGAATCGGGAGTTGCGTCTTTTTTGACGCAACTCCCGCTGAATATTCGGATTAAAGGGCTTCTACAATAAACGCATGACCGGGACCGCCGCTGGCGCACAGGGACGCGCAGCCGAATTTCTTGCCGCGGCGTTTGAGTTCGTTGATCATGGTGATGATCAGGCGAGCGCCGGTGGCGCCGACCGGATGGCCCATGCTGATGCCCGAACCTACGGCGTTGATTCTGTCCAACGGAATCTTCAATTCGCGATTGCAGCCGATGACCTGGGCGGCAAAAGCTTCGTTGAATTCAAAGTAATCGATGTCTGCCAGTTTCATTTTGGCGAATTTCAACGCGTTGTGAACAGCCGGAACAACGCCCATGCCCATGATGCGGGGCTCGACGGAACCGGGGGCGGAAGAAACAACACGGGCGATGGGTTTCACACCCAGTTCTTTGGCCTTTTCGGCGCTCATCATGATCATGCAGGAACCGGCGTCGTTCAACCCGGAGGCGTTTCCTGCCGTGACCGTGCCGTCTTTCTTGAAGACCGGCTTCAGTTTGCCCAGAGACTCCATACTGGTGTCCGCTTTGGGATGTTCATCGGTATCAAACATGACCATTCCCTTTCTTGTTTTAACTTCGACAGGAACGATTTCATCCTTGAACCAGCCGTTTTTGATGGCGGCGCAGGCGCGTTGATTGCTCATCAATGCCCATTCATCCTGCTCCTGGCGGGAAATTTTGTATTGGTCGGCAATGTTATCCGCCGTGATCCCCATGTGATAACCCAGCATTGCATCAACCAGACCGCCGATCATCAAGCTGTCCTGAATCTTTTCACCATCGTTCAGCCGGTAGCCTTTACGGGCGCCGAAGAGCAGATAAGGCGCGTTGCTCATGCTTTCAATGCCGACCACTGCTCCGATGTCAATTTTGCCCAGCATAATTTCCTGCGACAGCAATTCGGAGGCGCGCATGGAAGAGGGGCACTGCTGATGAACTGTAAAAGCGAAGGATTCCACCGGCAGCTCCGCACCCAGAGCAATGTGACGGGCGCTGTTTCCCGGCGCACCGGCCTGATTGCACTGACCGGCAACCACTTCTTCGACCAGCTTTTTATCGATACCGGCCTTGGCGATGGCCGCATTTAAGACCGTCACGCCCAGCTGAACAGGAGTGAAACCTGAAAGCGTCCCCATGTAATCTCCGATTGCTGTCCTGGCACCACTGACAATAACTACTTCTCTCATAATGTTTCCTTTCTTAACGTTTATTTAGTTGAGATCTTTGATTGATTATACGCTGTGCTGTTCATAACGATGCGGCACAAAATCTTAATTACCCTGAACAAGTAATCAGATTTTGCCACGTGCCCGACGATTTGATTGCAGTCAGGAAAACAAAGCTGATTAAGAATCAAAGTTCTCTTTATCGATATATTTCATACTTTTTTTTGCCTTTATCAATAATTGAGTCCCTTAGCAAGTCATTATTATCCGGCAGGGCACGGCGGCCACCGGAAGCAGACCGGCAACCGTTAATAATCAGAAAAATACATTACTTTTTCAATATTGATTTGACTTGCCTGAGTGTTTTCCATATACTGCCGCGCATCCGAACAAATTAGCGAGTTTTCCCCTGAAATTTCAGCAGGGAAGATATATTCTTATCAGACGAGGTGAATTTATGGCTAATGATGTAGATGTGAGCGCTGTGTACGACAATCCGAACAATCTAGTTGATTTGTTTGAGGAAGCCGTGGCCAAGTATGCGAGCAACAGACTTTTCGGAACGAAAAATCCGGCGTCCGGACAATATGAATGGGTAACCTTCAAGTACGTAGCTGACAGAGTTGATAACCTCCGGGGCGCCTTGAAAAAGCTTGGACTTGCCAAGGGCGAAAAGGTAGGCGTTATCCTCAACAACTGCACGGAATGGTTTATTTGCGAGCAGGCTGTTCATGGCCTGGGCGGCGTCTTTGTTCCCATGTATCTTGCGGAACTTCCGAAAGTCATGCAGTATGTCGTCACCGACGCCGAGATTAAGTTTCTGTTTGCCCGCGACAAAAACATTTATGAAAAGGTCAAGGATTTCAAAAAAGATATTCCCACCTTGAAAGAAATCTTTGTCGTTTACGGTGAAGGCGAGAATTCCATGAACGCCCTGGAGGAAATGGGCAAGAAAAACCCCGCGCCGTCCATCAAACCTCTCTGGTCGGATATGGCCAACATCGTTTATACCTCCGGCACAACCGGCGATCCGAAAGGCGTTGAACTCTCTCACGGCAGTCTTACGTTAAACGCGCGCCTCGGTTTAGACTCATACGGCATCAATGAACACATGCATGTTGTGGCCGTTCTCCCCTGGGCGCATGTCTATGGCCTGGCGTGCGACCTGCACCTTTACGTCGCTGCCGGCGGCGGCATTGCATTTGCCGAATCGGTGGAAAAACTGATTCAGAACTTTCAGGAAGTCAAACCCACAGGGCTCTGCGTGGTTCCCAAAATTGTCAACAAGGTTTATGATTCTATTTTACAGGGCGTTGCCGCTGATCCTACCAAGAAGCTGTTTTTTGACGCGGCCGTCGCCGAAGCAATCAAAAACAGAGATCTTCCCGAGAAAACAAAAGAATTCAAAGATTACGACGCGCTGGTTTTCTCCCAGTGCCGCAAAATTTTCGGCGGAGATCTGAAATTTTTCGTGACCGGCAGCGCGATGGTCAAACCGGAAATCGCCCTGTTCTTCAAAGATATCGGCCAGCCGACATTCGACGGCTACGGCATGACGGAAGCAGGGCCGGTCATTACCTCCAATACCCCTAAATACGGCAACAAACTGGGAACCGTCGGCAAGGTGGTTAAAAACATGCACGTGGTGATTGACAAATCCCGTGTGGGAGCAGACAGCATGGACGGCGAAATCTGCGCTTACGGCGCTCACATCATGATGGGCTACCACAATAAGCCGAAGCAGACGGCGGAAATTATGATGCCGGATAAATGGAACGGCTTTCCCGGCATCCGCACCGGCGACCGCGGCTGGCTTGATGAAGAAGGCTACCTGCATATTACCGGCCGCTTCAAGGACGAATACAAACTGGCCAACGGCAAGTATGTCCATCCGGAAGGCATTGAAAATGAAATTAAACTGATCCGCTACATTCTCAACGTGATGCTTTACGGCGACGGCAAAGACTACAACGTGGCTCTGGTTGTGCCCGACTTTGCCGTGCTGAAGGCCGATCCGAATCTCCAGCCGCTCCTGAAAGACACTCTGGAAGAATCCCTCAAGGACAAAGCGGTAACCGATTACCTGTCCAAGGATATCACGGCCCACCTCCGCAAGACTTACGGCGGCTACGAAGTGCCGCAGAAGTTCCTTTTCGTCGCGGAAGATTTCACCGTGGAAAGCGGTATGCTGACCCAGACGTTTAAACTCAAACGGCCGCTCGTCATGAAGAAATTCGGAGATCAGCTTCAGGATCTGTATAAATAGAAATCCGTCCATCTTTTAAAGAATGAAAACCCGTCGGGGCAGGCCCTGGCGGGTTTTTTTATGCGGCGCTTCACGCTCACCGTTGTTTTTTTGCGTAATTTTTTTCCGTTTAACCCGCTTCAGCACTCCCCGTTTCAGAATCCGTCAGCGTGTAGGTGAAAGTCCTACATGCTGTCTGAAAATTTCTCACATCTAAATCGGACTGCGTCCGATACCGCTAATCATTTAAAGAATGTATTCAATTGCCGCAGCGGAAGAGCCCGAGCTTTAAATGGAGACCGGATATGAAGGATATAGACACGCAATACACGGAAAAGTTGATTTCGGCTGATGAAGCCGCAAGTTTTATCAAGTACGGCGACAAAATTTTTTACAGCGGGTCAGTTTTATTTCCCGACGCTCTGGATGCAGCGTTATCCAGGCAAATTCATCTCTTGAGAGACATTGATCTCCAGGGCGTCTGTTTTTCGCGTGCGCCCAAAATTGTGGAAGCGGACCCCAGGCGCGAGCATGTCATTATGAAGGATTGGCATTCCGGAAGCGTATCCCGCGGCCTCCATGATCGTAATCTGTGTAATGACATCCCCGCCTGTTATCATCAGGGCCCCCGAACCATCAGACAATACCATGATTTTGCCGTCTCTTTCATCACGGTAGCCGAAATGGACAAAAACGGTTATTTCAACTACGGGATTGCCAATGCAATGACTGATGCTGTTCTGGATAAATCAAAAACCATCATTCTGGAAGTGAATAAATCAGTTCCGTATTGCTACGGCGGAAATCGTGAGTCGGTTCATATTTCCAAAATTGATTATATTGTGGAAGGCCAAAACGCCCCTCTGGCCGAATTTGAACCTGCGGCGCCTGAAGAAACCGAGCGGCGGATTGCCGGGCATATCATGAAAGAAATTGAAGACGGAGCCTGTCTCCAGCTGGGAGAGGGCGCTCTGCCCGCTCTCATCGGCCGGATGATTGCCGAAAGCAGTTTGAAGAACCTGGGCATTCATACGGATGTGCTTACCGATTCCTGCGTTGATTTATATCAGGCCGGCAAGATCACCGGCAAAAGAAAATCGGTTGACCCCTTCAAGATGGCCTACAGCTTTGCCATGGGCACAAAAAAACTCTATGATTTCCTCGATCACAATCCGGCCTGCGCTTCGTATCCCGCCGATTATATCAATGATCCGAAAATAATTGCCCGAAACGACAAAGTCGTAGCGATTAACAATGCCGTCGAAGTGGATCTTCACGGACAGGTTTGCTCGGAATCCATGGAAAACAGCCGACAACCGGGCACAGGCGGCCAGCTGGATTTTATTGCAGGCGCTTTCCGGTCCCACGGCGGCAAGGGCATCATGTATCTGAATTCAACATACAGGGACAAAAAAGGGAAGCTGCATTCGCAAATCGTCCCAACCCTCGGGCCGGGGTCGATTGTCACGGTGCCCTGTTCCATCGTTCAGTATGTGGCAACGGAATACGGCATCGCCAAGCTTTGCGGCAAATCCACCTGGGAAAGAGCAGACGCGCTGATTGGCATCGCCCACCCTGACTTCCAGGATGAACTAATCAGACAGGCTGACAAAATGAAAATATGGGTTAAAGGAAAGTAGACATTAATTTTACCGGCTCGATATTCCGCGCAGGTATATCCCGGAGAACGGCAGACGACTATGGCCAGTCTTTTGATCACCTGTAAGCCGCCCGTTAAAAACATAAAAGCATTTCCGGAAACCTCTACCAATTTTGCTGAAGTTAAGCTTAATCTATGCTACAGTTTTCCCAGTTAAGCGACACAACAAACAGCATCATTCTATCCGGGTGATATTTTAGGGGCAACAGGTGCGTCCACGCAAAACAACCCAAAAAGACTTGATGGAACCTGCCGATAATCTTCGGACGGAATTGACCGGAATAAATGCCTCCGCGCCGCCTGGGACGTTCGGGGAAAACCTTTACAAAATTCTGGCGCATAGTACGCAGGTCGGCTACTACATTATCCAGAACAAAAAGTTTCAATTCATCAATGCCCACTTCCGGGATTATACAGGCTATACCGAGGAAGAGGTTCTCAAGATGAAACCCGCCTCCCTCATCCTGCCGGAAGACCGGCGCAATACAACCAAAAATGCCGTCATGATGCTCAGGGAACAGCGCTTTTCACCCTATGAATTCCGTATTGTCACCAAAGACGGCCGGATCAAATGGATTATGGAAAACGTCATGTCGATCACGTTCAAGGGCAAGCGGGCCATTCTGGGCAGTTTGATGGACGTCACCGAACGCAAAGAGGCGAGCCGCAGACTGGAAGAACTGGAAGCGCTGGAGTCCTCCATCCTGGACGCGATCCCCCAGGCGGTTCTAGGTCTGCACGAGCGGCGCATCAATTTTGCCAACCACGCGGTCAAGGTCATCTTCGGCTGGCACCGCGAGGAGCTGATCGGCAAGAGTATCCGGATGATCTATCGCAACGAAAAGGAGGCGGATAAGATCGGCGCTATTTTTTATGCCACGCTTGAGCATCAACGCACGTATGAGACGGAGTTTGCCTGCCTGCGCAAGGACGGGCGGGAAATACTCTGCCGGATGAAGGCCTCGCGCATCGGAGAAAAACTCCGCGAGAAGCGGATTGTGGTCACTTATGAAGATATCACGGCGGAAAAAAAAGCGCAGGAGGAACTGCAGCGCTCGCGCGAGGAATTGCGCAATCTGTATGTCCATCTCCAATCGGTACGCGAAGAGGAAAGCACGCGCGTCGCGCGCAAAATTCACGATGAACTGGGGCAGTCGCTCACCGCGCTGCAGATGGATCTGTCCTGGCTTAAAACCCGTCTGCCCGCCAACAGTAAAGCGATCCGGGAAAAAACGCAAAGCATGTCGGGCCTGGTCGATTCCACTATTGAGAGTGTCCACAACATCACGACGGAACTGCGCCCCAGCCTGCTGGATGACCTGGGGCTGCCGGCGGCCATCGAATGGCAGGCCGCGGACTTTCAGAAGCGCTCCGGCATCCGCTGCCAGGCGAATATCAAGAGCGCGAACAGTGTCATCGACAAGAAACTGGCCACGGCCGTCTTCCGTATCTTTCAGGAAACCCTGACCAATATCGCGAGACATGCAAGGGCCACACTCTGCAAAGTCAATCTCTCGTCAAGCGAAAAGGAACTGTCCCTGGACGTGACGGACAACGGGGTCGGCATCACCCAGTGGCAGGTGGATGATCCCCGCTCCTTCGGCATGATCGGCATGAGGGAACGCGCCCATCTCTGGGGCGGCACGGTTCATATCCGCAACGCCAAACCGTCCGGAACAACGGTCCGGGTGCTCATTCCGCTTGATAAAGGAGGAAGACCGACATGATACGCATACTGGTTGCCGATGATCACGCCGTGGTGCGCCAGGGCGTGATCCAGATTCTGGCGGACGTCCGGGATATTCTGGTCAAGGACGAAGCGCAAAACGGCGCCGAGACGCTCGATAAGGTTCTGAAATATGAATATGACGTGGTCCTGCTCGATATCTCCATGCCGGGACGAAGCGGTCTGGAAATTCTGGAAGACATCAAAGCCCAGCGCCCGAAGCTGGCTGTATTGATCTTAAGCATGCACCCTGAAGAGCAATATGCCGTGCGCGCTCTGCGCGCGGGCGCATCAGGCTATCTCACCAAAGCCAGCGCGCCGCAGGAACTGATCGGCGCCATCCGCAAGGTTGCGCAGGGCGGAAAATACGTTACCGCGTCGCTGGCTGAAAAGCTGGCCGACGAACTGGATATCGACACGCAAAAGCTGCCCCACGAAAGGCTTTCCAACCGTGAGCATCAGGTCATGCTGATGCTGGCTTCCGGCAAGTCCGTCTCCGACATTGCCGATGAATTGTGCCTGAGTGTGAAGACCATCAGCACCTACCGCACACGGGTCATGTCCAAAATGGGCATGAAAAAGAACGCCGAACTCACCCTTTACGCCGTTCACAACAAATTCATCAATTAGTCTTGCGCTGCCCCACATTGCCATATCGACCGCAGGCGACAGCCCGGCGCATGCCGGGGAGATGCCTTTTTGCAGACCCGATTTTAGACTTCTCCCGGAGCAGGACCCCGCTTATGCCGGGATCGAAGTGACAAAATGCATGTTATTCCGAATCCGCCGAAGGCGCGGGAAGAATCCGAATATTCGTCTGACAGCCTGTCGGACAGAATCCGTCATATGCCCCGGCATCATTCTGACATGTAAATCAGCCCTCAGCCGATATAATCTTTCCAACGCCTGTGCTAATCCGCTATCGTGTTCGTGTTCCGCATTGTTTGGTTGCGGAACAAAAAAAACGAGGGGAAAACACATGAGGGGGAGAACATGATGGAAAGGACATGCTCAGGATCACCGCGGGCGTCATCGGGAACATTTGTCACCCGGATGGCGCCGGAATCAACAAAGGGCAAACTTTTGCAGGACGGGTTAGCTGAGATTATCCATCAGGCCGTTCGGGACAACCGCAGCTACCTGATGGAACATGAAAGCAAGGAAATCCTCGAAGGCATCGGCATCCCCACGACGGGGTACCTGGTGGCCCGCTCCGAGGACGAAGCGCTGGCCATCTGCGATAAAATCGGGTTTCCCGTGGTGATGAAAATCGTTTCACCGGATGTTGTTCACAAAACGGACGCCGGCGGCGTTAAACTCAATTTGATGAGCGCCGAAGCCGTCCGCTGCGCCTACCGTGACATTCTGGAAACTTTCAAATATCAGCATATCGAAGGCGTTGCGGTGCAACGGATGGCCAAAGCGGGCATCGAAGCCATCATCGGCGTAGCGCGCGATCCCAGCTTCGGCCCCCTGATTATGTTCGGTTTGGGAGGCGTTTTTGTCGAAGTTTTGCGCGACGTATCGTTCCGCATTCTGCCGATCACCGAAAAAGACGCAGCCCAGATGATTGATGATATCCGTGGTTCGGATATTCTGAAGGGGTACCGCGGTCAGACCGTTGATCTGGACTCGCTCAAACAACTGCTTTTGAAAATCTCCCGGCTGGTTGAGGAGAATCCGGAAATCAGCGAACTGGATATCAACCCGTTATTTCTCTACCCGGATGGCTATGTTACCGTCGACGCACGGATGTTTGTCACCGAGCCCGCGCCGCATGAAAACGTCGCGGCAGCAGGCAGGGAAAGCCTGCACGATTTCTTTTATCCTCAGAGCATCGCGGTGATCGGCGCCTCCGATGTCAAAATAAAACTGGGTTACAACGTTTTCTGGAATCTGCTGAGCCACGATTTTCCGGGCAAACTCTACCCGATCAATCCGTATAAGGATTCCGTGCTGGGCATCAGGGCCTACAAGTCGATCCGTGATGTGCCGGGTCCCGTGGATCTGGCCATTGTCATTGTTCCGGCCAAAGCGGTTGAGTCGGCTATTGCCGATTGCGCTGAAAAGGGCGTCCGGTTTATCGTCGTGGAGGCGGCGGGGTTCGCCGAAAGCGGCGAGGAAGGCAAGCAGGCTCAGGAAAGAATTCTGAAAATCATTCACGAGCATGGCTGCCGCGTGCTCGGCCCCAATTGTTCCGGCGTCATTAACACCCATCACAACATGGTGCAGTCCATCGGGCTGCTTTCCGATCTGAAAAAAGGGAATGTCGGGATGGTGGCCCAGGCCGGTGTTTACGCCGCGGGAATTCTCACCGGATTGAGCAACGTGCTTGATTTCGGCATTGTGGCGACAATCGGCAACAAGATGGACATCAATGAAACGGATATTCTGGAGTATCTGAGCAATGATGATCATATCTCCGTCATCGTCATGTACATGGAAGACATCCGCAGCGGCAAGCGTTTTGTCGATGTGGCAACAAGGGCGGCGATGCGCAAACCGGTCATCGTGTTGAAATCGGGACGGACGGAAGCCGGTAAAAAAGCCGTGTCCTCGCATACCGCATCGCTGGCGGGCAATGATGAAGTGAACAACGCGGCCTTCCGGCAGAGCGGCGTCATCCGGGCCCGGGACAATGAACATCTTTTCGCGCTGACGCGGGCTTTTTCCAAACAGCCTGTTCCGAGAGGCAACGGGGTTTTAGTCATCACGTATACCGGTTCGCTGGGTGTCGCGGCAACCGATATGCTGTACCTTTCCGATATGCGTCTGGCCACCCTGGAACCTTATTTTGAAAAGCGTTTAAAGAATGTTTTGCCCGATTATGCCAGCATTGGCAATCCGATTGATTGTTCGTTTTCCATGACGCCCGGGCAGGTGAAGGATCTCATTGAAATCGGCGTGGAATCGGGCGACGTGGCGAGTTTTATCGTTGTGATTCAGGGTGAGATCCTGGGTTCGTTTGTCGACGTCATGAAGAGCATCGACTATAAGGAAAAGCCGGTGATGTGCGTGGTGGCCTGCAAGGAATTCATGATCAACGATGTGATGAAAATGGAACAGGCCGGCTTCCCGGTATATTCCACGGCCGAAATGGCGGCGGAGGTGCTGGGGCAGATGTATCATTACGGTGTCAGGAGGCAGAGCGCCATTGCCGATTCCATCGCCCGCCACCTGACCTGCGACACGCTGTCGGTGGATAACAATCCCGTGCGCCTCAGACTGCTCAATCACAAAGATGTCGGCCTGTGGACGGATTTTGTCAATGGCTGTTCCGAAAAATCCCTGTGGCTGCGGTTTCTGGCGCCGTTTTCCGCCACGCCGGAACGGGCGCAGCGTTTCTGCAATCTCAATCCGGAAGAAGAAGTCGCCGTTGTCGCGGAAATGAAGGTCGGTGATCAGTATAAGTTTCTCGGCATCGCCCGTCTGATCAAAAACAAACGCTGCGCGGGCGAAGCGGAATATGCCATTATCGTTTCCGATCCCTGGCAGCATCGGTATCTGGGCGCTACCCTGTCCCGGCAGTGCATTGAGCTGGCCAGAAAGGAAGGATACAAGGCCATCCGGGCGGAAACGATTCTGCAAAATTACGCCATGATCAATATCTTCCGCCGCTGCGACTTTGCCCTGGACGCTAAGGATGAAAACATGGTTTCCATGCTGCTGAATCTTTCGTGAAGCGAGGTTCGTGACCCCCTTTGCAGGGGGCGCGAGCGTATTTCGCAGCGCATGAAAAATTCAGATAAATAAAGTTGTCCACTTTTACGTGGCAGTCTAACAGACAGCGAGGGCTTCCCTTTGCTCGCAATGACATTGTAACACCGCCGCAAAGAAGGGAATCCACCATTATTTGAACTGGTTTACTCGAAAAGATGATAGCGGACAATGGGAAGACTACATATTTTTGCCATGATCACGACTGGAATTCGTTGATCAACTTCACCCACTGTTGAGTAGAGGGGCGATTTTCCGAATCATTCCTCAAATAGAAACCCACTTGACCCGTTCCCGGAAACAACCACACTCTGCGGAATGAATTTTTCAGACACTTTTCTTTCAGCATCTCAACGATTGAGGCGCTGATGTCCTGATTCCGGTATTTGGGGTCGACGATTATGTCATGGATATGCGCATAATAAACCCCATCGGATACCAGACGGCCAACACCAATCAGCGTTTGATCATCATAGGCGGATATCCAATACCAGGAATTATCAATGGCCGCCTGTAAAACTTCATCCGGCACCACATCAGCGGTTGTCCATCCTGTGCTCTCATACAGCTTCTTATAGGCAGCAAGGGTTGGCTTGGAATTCACGTATTTGATCATTATCAATTTCCCGCTAACAATTAATATACGTCACACTTAAAATATGGCTTTTTGTAATAAATATGTTTTGAGGATGATATCCCTTTTACATAAAAGATCATTGGAAAGCAAATAAATATTATCCGGCCCGAACGCCTGAGTCATCCTCCACAACCCTGTCTGTGGTTCCTGTCTGCCGTGTACCCGGAAGACACTGTTCTGCTTTTCAGTCATTATTTCATTGACATACCGGATAGCGTTTCCTATACTTCATCCTTACAAAAAGGGAATTCTTATCAAACCGGTTTCCAATCGCCGAATGGTCTCAAAGAGGTGACTTTATGTTTAAATCTAAAATAGGCTTATCGCTGACTTTAATCTTTATGACGGCTTTGGCGTATGCGGCCCCTCCCGTGCTGCGATGGATTTCCCTTTCTACCGATTCCCCGGATACGGTCCGCGAAATAATCCGTTCCGAAGTGGACAATCGCGAAGGCTTCTCAACCAGGCAGGAAGTGAGAGCGAACCTCCAGGCTGTTGAGGAAGAAAAAGAAAGAGAGGATGCGGATTACAAGAGTTCCATCCTTGCCGCAAACAGAGAATTTATCCGCGCCAAGAAAAAGAGAGATGAGGTGACAACGCAATTTCAGGCTTCTTCCACCGAACTTGACGAAGCCGCCAAAGACATCAAGACCGTCCGCGCTACCAATGAAAATCTGGATGCCCAGATTGATCGCTTTGAACAGGATATTAAAACCCAGAAGGATTCTCTGAAACGATGGCTCCAGTCGGAAAAGCAGGGTGAAATCCTGGTGGCCGTTATCTACACCCGCGGATTCAAAGACAGCGCCCATAAGCTGGAAGGCACCGCCGACAAAGCTTCAGCGCCGCTGATCGCCCAGTATATGGGAACTTATATCCAGTCCTTCACAAAAGTCATTCATAGCATCGCGGCTTTTGATTTTATCCGCGCCACGGAGGAAGGCACGGCTAAATGGAACAAAGAAGAGCCTCTGCGCATCGAACTGGAAAAAGGTGAAAGCGGGACAACGTATCTGCGCCTGAAGCGCTATGAGCTTTACCCTTTCCAGGATAACAAGTCCGGAAAAATAAGCCCGGTAGCCGCTTCGGCAAAATATAAGGTGGCCGTTATAAGCTCCCATAAGGATTTGGAAGTATTTCTGACGCAAAACCAGTTTAATCCTAAAAATTATGAACTGACCCGGTTTGAAAACGCCATCCGGGATACGGCTCAAAGCAATCTTGCCGCCGGAGACGGCTTAAATGAACAGGTTAAATCTTTTCAGGACAGAATCACGAATCTCCAGAATAAAATCAAAACGGCTAAAGGAGAAAAGGAAACTCAAAAATTACTGCTGAAACGCAAAGAAGAAACTTACTACAAAATGAGCCTCGATGTGGCGGCCATTCGGGAAAGAAAAGATTTGGTGGAAAGGCAGTTTCATGACGCGCAGGCGGTTCTGCAGGAGAAAAAGCGGACCCATGAATCCATTATTATCAAAACAGCCCTGGCCACCACCAAAGGTTCGCAAAGCCCTGCCGAAGCTTCCGCCGAAGCCATTCTGGATAAACTGGCCGAAGTTAAAAACGATGCCAAGACGCAGCACTCCAGCTCCACAACTGAAGTCACCAATTTTCAGGTAACTGCGGAATCTTCCACCCAGGCCATAACGGAAGCGCGCATTATTGCCGTTCGGCTAATCTCTTTTATTAATGAAGGGGACTCTGTGCGCGTCAACATGGCTTTCCGTG
Organism: Deltaproteobacteria bacterium HGW-Deltaproteobacteria-6; assembly: GCA_002840435.1. NCBI lineage: Bacteria > Deltaproteobacteria > Deltaproteobacteria bacterium HGW-Deltaproteobacteria-6. The sequence continues at coordinate 594,865 of PHAT01000005.1, read as the reverse complement.
TCCGGACCGTTCTGGAGGAGCAGGAAGTAAAACAGCCCCTGAAAAAGCAGGCCGTTTATGAAAAACAAACTAGGGAACCCATTTACAAAAGCGAGGATGCCGTGCCGGAAGCCAAGCCCAGGCCGGCAGCGGAAGCGCCTCAGGAAAAAATAACAGCGGCAACGCCCCATCGCAGCTATCAACCGCTGGCCACCGTTAGCGCGCTGGGATGTCTGTTTGATCTGCGCAGTGTCCAGGTTGCCAAAGACGGCATTCACGTCCGGCTGGAAGTGATTAACACGGATGCCGATGTCCGGTCTGTCGCTTTTTATGATGAACGCTTCGGCCGATGGAACAGATCAAAGATTTATGATGAATCCGATAAATTTTATACAACCACACATGCCTATGTTATACAAGGCGCCCATAAAAAACAGATGTATGATATCGACAGCCGGGGTAAAGGTATTGCCCTGCAGCCGCAAACATCCGTTGCGATGGAGCTGGTGTTCGCCGGTGCTCCCGCCAATACAAAAACGATCAAGATCAATCTTCATCCGTTTATCTACTATAAGCGCGCCTGGATTCCGTCCTGGCAGGAATTTGATCTGGTGATTCCCGATATTCGACTTGCCCCTAAAGCCCAAAGTTTGAATGCTACCCCGGCGCCGGCAACAGCCCCGGCGCAGGCGCCCCCCAAGGCAAAAAAAAGAAAGAAAAAGTAGGTTATCCATCAGAGCATTATTGGTGATTTTTTATGGTAAGCGAAGCAATCAGCGGTTGAGGCAGGTGAAAACCGCTTGCAGCAGACCGGGCGCGCCATTGACCCCGCCGCCCCGGGGTGCTTTATAACATTCGTCGATCCATAACAGCACAAGATAGACTCCGCACTTCCGCCGGTTCAGTCACCTCGAAGAAATCACTTGATTTCAAATCAAAATAGCGACAGCTTTGACGGAAGAATGTAGCAAAGAAAAGATTTAAGGAGATAACATGTTCAAGACCAAAAGCTTCATTATTTTGCTGATATTCATTTTTACTTTAATGATCGTCAATACCGCGCTGGCGGGAAAAAACGAAGCGGAAACCTTGTGGGAGATGGGGGAAAAGGCTTCCGCGGCAGGCAACAACAAAGACGCTCTTGCTTATTATCAGCGCTCGCTTGCTCTTTGCGCGGGCGACTGGGAATGCGTAGCCGCCGACCTCAACGGCATCGGCGCGGTTTACGAGGCGATGGATGACGACAAAAAAGCATTCAAGTACTATGAAGACGCGCTGGCCGCGGCAAGAAAAGCCAATAACAAGGATCTGATTGCGGCCAATCTGTTCAATACCGGTGCGGTTTACCACCGTACTTTTAATCAATACGAAAAAGCATTGGGCCTCTTTGAGGAGTCTTTGAGAATATTCCGGGAACTGAATGATAAAAAAAGTGTCGCCATCGTTCTTTTCAATATGGGCAAATCACAAAACGCCCTTAACCGATATGACCGGGCTTTGTCCGTGCTCACCGAGTCGCTCCGTATCAACAGAGAATTGAATGATTTGCAGGGCATCGCCGTCAGCCTCAACCTGATCGGCCGTGCCTACTCAGCCCTCGGCCAATACGACAAGCCGCTGGCCTATTATCAGGAAGCGCTCCGGCTCACGAGGCAGATTAATAATCAGCAGGAAATGGCGACCACCTTAACCAATATCGGCGATAACTATTGCGATCTGAATATGCGTGACAAGGCCATTGCCTATTATCAGGAGGCGCTCGCCATTCAGAAGAGAAATAATATTCGTCCTGACCTGGCGATAACCTATACCAACATGGGCGCGATGTATAAGGAGCTGGATCAATACGACAAGGCCCTGGCCAACTATGAAGAATCGCTGAAAATCAGCAGGGCGCTGGATAATCCGGCCCTGATTTCCACCAACCTCAATAACATCGGCAATGTTTATGCGAGTCTGGGCAAGTCCGCTGCCGCGCTGAACTATTATCAACAGTCGGTGAAACTCGAAAAAGAATTGAGAAGACCGCAAAGAATTGCACTGGGCCTGAACAACATCGGAATGGAATATTTCCGGCAGGGCCTCTATGACCAGGCGCTGGCCAATCTCCAGGAAGCCTTGCAGATAGAAAGGAAACTGGACAATCCGCATAACATTGCCGCGCGCCTCAACAATATCGGCGCTGTTTATCTCCGCCAGAAGCGATACCGTGAAGCACAGGACGTATTTATCGAGCGGAAAAATCTCAGCAGGCGTATTACAAAAACCCGCCTGATTCATGCCGGTTTGATAGAGGTTTATCTTGCCACAAATCAATATGATGACGCGCTGGCCCTGCTTCGGGAACTGCCCCCCAACTGGCGGGACAGCCGGAACCGCGCTCTGGAGTACCACACCCAGTACGGCCTGGCTTTGAAGGGCAAAGGCGCGCTCAGGGAATCATCAAAGGAACTGCTGCAGGCAGTCACCATTATTGAAGAAATCAGACGCGCCGTTGGAGAGCGCGGCGAGTTTTTCGCAGGCGGCGGTTATATCAGCAGGCTGACACCTTACCGGGAGTTGATGGCAGTTCTTGCGGCCATGGCCATCCGGGGAGAAACGCAGGATGATGCTTTTGCGCCCTATGGCACGGATGCCGCCGCGAGCGCCTTTTATTTTGCCGAACTGGCCAAGGCCCGGATGTTTCTGGAAACCATGGCGGGAGCCGTAAGGAAATCCGAAGATCCGCAAATCCCGGCATCCATCAAATCAAAAGAAGCAGAGATTGTTCAAGCGCTTGCCGCCATCGGGAAGAACAAGGAAAGCGCTTATGCAAAAGGCGAGGCGGCCTTTAAAAACCTCCTGTCTGAAGAAAGGAACGTGACGTCGCAACTCGATTCCCTCATTCTGGAAATAAGAAAGGATTATCCGCTGTATGCCGCCCTTCATTATCCGCGGCCTGTTGCCGCAGGATCACTGCCCCTGAATGATTCGGAGGCCATCATCGAATTCGGCGTCAGCCATGATGCCGTTTTTGTCTTTGATGTCCGGAAGGGCGGCGTTGTTAAAATTTACCGGATCAACCTTTCTGGAGATCAACTGGACGAAAAGGTGCAGAAATTCATCGAGCCTTTGACTTCCGGCAGGTTTGCCGGGTTTTCCGCAAAATCGGCCGGAGAACTTTATCATCTGCTGCTGGCCCCCGTTTTCGCGGGTGAAAACAATAAAGCGCAGCGGTTGATCATCGTCCCCGACCGGCTGCTCGGGCTTCTGCCGTTTGAGGCGCTGGTGGTCAGGGAAGGCAGGGACGAACGCGGAAACCTCTACGCCGGTGATCAGTGGAACATCACCTACGCCCAATCGGCAACTTCTCTGGCCCTGACCAGAATGCTGAAAGCGCAGGCGACGGGAAAAACGCTCTTTGCCATCGGCAATCCTGTTTATGACCGGGCGGACCCGCGCTATATAGCCTACAAGCAGGGAAAGCCCCTGCCTGCGCCAGGCCCCGGTTTAAAACAATACGCCTATCGCGGCTTAACGTTGCTGGGCAAAACGGACGCCGCGACGGCAACCGAAGAAGTGGTCTATCCGGCGCTTCCCGAAACAGAGGATGAGATCCGGGCCATTGCTTTGCTCTTTGGCGTCCAGCCCGTACCTCCCGCTATTTTGCTGGGCATAGCCGCGAACGAAACAAATTTCCGCAAGGCCTCGCTTGGCGATTATCGCTATCTGCATTTCGCCACCCACGCCGATCTGCCGGGAAAAATTCAGGGTATCCAGGAACCTTTCATCATTCTGGGACAGGTGGAAAATAAAGAAGGCGATGACGGGTTTTTAACCCTGAGCGACGTGCTGGGGTTGAAATTGAATGCCGAGCTGGTTGTTTTATCGGCCTGCTCGACGGGCAGGGGCAAGATGACGGAGGGCGAGGGAGTGGCCAATTTTGCGCGGGCCTTTCAGCATGCCGGAGCGCGAAGCGTTGTTGTCAGCCTCTGGGAAGTGGCCTCCGAGGCCGCCGTGGAATACATGAAGTCATTTTACGGCCAGATCAAATCCGGCAAAAGCAATGCGGAGGCGCTGAAGTTTGCCCGCAAGGAGATCAAGTCAAAATATCCTAATCCCTTTTACTGGTCTGTTTTTGTTTTATATGGAGAGGGCTGAAAAGCTTATTGACGGACAGTAGAAAGGATGTTTTCAGCTGAATCATGCGTGCCTTCAAGCCCCGTAATGCCGACACTCATTGCCTGCGCTGCCTGCTGCGCCGGGAAATCTGCATCTGCCCGGTCATTCCTTCTGTGCCGACGCGAACGGAATTTCTGATTCTGCGGCACATCGGAGAAGCCGGACGTCCCAGCAACACCGGCCGGTTAATCGACCTGGCCTTGCCGAATGCCCGAATTATCGCCTGGGGCGGCGGCACCCGCGTCGGGCTTTCGCCTCTTGATGATGAGTTGCTTCAGGCTCCCGGAACATGGCTCTTGTGGCCCGACGGACCGGATACAAAGCAGGATGTAACGCCGCCCGGGCGCATTGTGGTTCTGGACGCAACCTGGCGTCAGGCCCGGAGGCTTTATCACCGCACCCCGACGCTGTGGTCCCTGCCCCGGCTGGTTCTACCCTCTCCCGCGCCCTCCCGGGGCCGGCTGCGCGATCAGCATCGCGCCGACGGCATGTCCACCATCGAGGCGGTTGCTGCGGCACTCGCCGCAATTGAGGGGGCCAAGGCCGCCGAACCGCTGGAAAAGCTCTACGATGAAGTGGTCCGGCGCACCCATGTCCTGCGCTGGGGAACCACATCATTTTGATCGTTTCGGGATAAGGCGGAATGAAGGAAGCTGAAGTGTTGACGTTTCCGGCTCCCCCCAAATCATTACTAAAACGTTTACTGTTGCTTTCTTTCCTGCTATTCTTCTTTCGTCTTTTTGCCATCCGGGCGCCGCTTATTGTTTATCGCGTATTTTGCCTTTCCGTCAGATAACAGGCCCCCCCCGGATGGTTTGCCTGCTTTTTTTAAAAAAGACCCGCAGGATTGCCGCATGAGAAAATGTGAAATATTTTAAGACAGGGAGAACGTCAGGTGAGGGAGAAAGAAAATCCGGCAGGGGCAAATGAAGTAGCCGTTTTACGCCAGAGAGTAGCCGAACTGGAACAAAATGAAATCAGGCTCCGGCGCATGGATGAGATGATTCAAACGGAAAAAGAGCGTCTCAAGATTCAATACCGGCTTACCAACATTCCGACCATCACGTGGCAGAAAAAGGGCAATGATTTTATCGTCGCTGATTATAACATCACCATGGAAGATTTCACGGATGGACTGATTGGAAACTTTCTGGATAAGCCGGCAAGCATTATCTATGAAAACAGACCCGACCTCCAGTTGAATTTGAATACCTGTTTCAATGATCATGGTTTGATCAAGCTCGAAACGCCGTATCAGATGTTCACGAATAAAAAACAGAAGATTATCGCGTTTACTTTTATCTATATGCCGCCGGATTCCGTCATCAGCCATATGGAAGATATCACGGAGCGCAAGGTGGCGGAACAGAAACTCCGGAAATCGGAAAAACAGCTGCGGGTGCTGTCCGCGCAGCTGATGACGATGCAGGAGCGGCAGAAAAAACACATCTCCCGGGAACTTCATGACAGCATCGGACAGTACCTGACGGCGATCAAATTCAGCATGGAGAATACCATTCTGCAGCTCAATGAAAAACAGGATATAGCGAAAGCGACCGGTTTTCTGGATGCGGGCATAAATCTTTTAAAGCAGACCATTGACGAGGTACGCAGAATCATGATGGATCTGCGGCCGTCCATTCTGGACGATCTGGGCATTCTGGCGACTATCTCCTGGTTTTGCAGGGAACTGCAGGTGGTTTACACCAGCATGAAAGTGGAGCAGGATATTCAGCTTGCCGAGGAAGATATTCCGGAGCCCCTGAAAATTATTATTTACCGGATCCTTCAGGAAGCGCTCAACAATGCTGCAAAACACAGCCGCGCAAGCGGCGTGCTTGTTTCACTGAAAAAAGTCAAGGGCAGGATTCAGTTGACGATCGAGGATAATGGCAGGGGTTTTGACATGAAAAAGGTCGCCATGGACGACGACATCTCCGTTCTGGAGGGCATGGGGCTGATCAGCATGCGGGAAAGGGCGGAACTTACCGGGGGCTCCCTGGTGATAGACTCGCGGTTGAATAAGGGCACCGCCATTATTGCATCCTGGTAAATATTGAGTCGCCTTATTGAGCAACCAGCCCTTTCTCGATGGCGTAGGCCGTCAGGGCCGATGCCGTATGCAGATCGAGCTTTTTCATCAGATTTTCCCGATGTTTTTCCACCGTTTTCATGCTGATGCACAAATCGTCGGCGATTTCCCGGTTCTTGTATCCCTCTCCCACCAGCTTCAGAATCTCCCGTTCCCGGGAGGTGAGCGTATCCCAGACCGTAACAGGGACGTTTTCCTGTTTGCCCTTCAGATAACCCTCAATCACTTTTCCCGAGATTTCGGGGCTCAGGTAGTGTTTGCCCATCAGCACATTCTTGATGGCCAGTAAAAATTCGGCGCGGCTTGCTTCCTTTAAAATGTAGCCATCCGCCCCGGCCTGAAGACTGGCCAGAACATATTCCTCTGTTTTATACACCGTGAGAATCAGGATTTTAATTTCCGGATGCTGCTTCTTGATTTCCTTGATGGCTTCAATGCCGTTCATCCGGGGCATGGAGAGGTCCATCAGCATGAGATCGGGCTTCAATTCCGAGGCGCTTCGAACGGCTTCGCGTCCGTCTTCGGCTTCTCCGATCACTTCCAGCCCGGCAATCGAAGAAAGCATTGCTTTCAGGCCTTCCCTGAGAATCGTGTGGTCTTCGGCAATAACAATTTTCTTTTTTTCCGCATCCATAAGTTTCTTTTTCGGTACATGTAATGGTTATCAACCTACCATGAGATCACGCGTTCGTAAAGCACCAAACCGGAATTCTCCGCATTAATCATTTTCGGAATAGGGTCTTGTCCGGACATAAATAAGGCCATCACCTGATTTACTTTCGTGTGCCTTTTCCCTAGTCTGTCAGCCAGGCAGACAATAGCGCCTGAAGAAAAAGGGAGAATCTGATGCCGAAAATCATGATCATCGATAATAATCTGACTTACGGGCAGATGCTGGCTGATATCCTGAAGACGAAAATTTCATCTTCGGTGATCAACCTGAGCGCGAATTGCGCCGATCTCATGGAGCAATTCAGACAATTTTCTCCGAATATCGTCTTCATTGATGTCCAGTCCATGGGAACCGCTTGTTTTGAACTGACCAAGAAATTCAAAGCGCATCATCTTGCTTTGCGTGTCATCTGGATCACAAGTCATGACCAACCGGAATACCTGCAAAAAGCCAAGGACAGCGGTGTGGATTATTGTCTTTCGAAAAATTCCATCAACACGGATGGCATTATCGATATTATTTTCATTGAGCGCAAGGCGGACAAAATAACGGATAACTGAGCCGGCCGCCGGCCAAAACCGCGTAAGGTGAGCGTCATCAAAAATGCGTTCATCCTTCCAGTGGAAATAAGTGGTTCACCGAATTTACAGAAAAAGGAGAATTCCCTATTCTGCATCCGAAAGTAAAAACGAAATGATGCAATAAAGATAACCGCCATTCCGTGGTTCATGTTTCCCCCTGAATGCTGTGGGCATCCCCCCCTCCTCGAACGGCGAAGGAGGGAAACATGAGCCCGGATGGTAAACCGGAAAAAGATAAAGGAGAATAAAAATGAATACGATGAAGGATGTAGTAATTGTTTCTGCCTGCCGCACAGCCATCGGGCGTTTCGGCGGCACACTGAAGGATTCCAACGGCCCCGTGATTGCCAGCGTCGCCATGAAAGAAGCCGTGCGGCGCGCCGGTATCGATCCGGTGATTATTGATGATGTCCGGTTCGGCTGCTGCTGCGAGCACCATGACACCCTGAATATCGGCAGAGTAGCGTCGCTGATGGCGGAGATTCCGGACACGGTTAACGGGGTCACCGTCAACCGGGTTTGCATTTCCGGTATGGAAGCCGTGGTTTCCGGTATGGCCATGATCCAGGCGGGAATAGCGGATGTCATTCTGGGCGGCGGCGTCGAACACATGTCCGGCGTTCCCTATGCCCTGTCGGGAGCCCGCTGGGGCTATCGTTTGCAGGATCAGGTTCTCGAAGACGCGCTGCAGCGCAAACTTTTCTGCGGATCGCGCCTCCTTCCCGGACCGGAGAAAGGCCCCGTCAAATCCGGCATGCCCATTGATCTGTATAAAGGCAAACCCTATATCATGGGCCTGACGGCGGAATTCGTCGCCCAAATGCTGGGCATCACCCGCGAAGAAATGGATGAAGTCGCCCTCAGGAGCCACAACAACGCGGAACGCGCAACAAAAAACGGCGACTTTACCGCCGAAATCGCACCCATCACCCTGGCCGGCAAAAAAGGCAAACCGCCGGTGATTTTCGATAAGGACGAACATTTCATGCCCGGCCTGACCATGGAAAAGCTTGCGGCCCTCAAACCGGCCTTTATCCCGGAAGTCGGAAAAGTCACTGCCGGCAACGCTTCGGGACTCAATGACGGCGCGAGCGCCATGATCATCATGTCCGCCGAAAAGGCAAAGGAATTGGGTTTGAAGCCGCTGGCGCGGATTAAGGCCGTAGGTTACGGCGGATGCCATCCTTCCATCATGGGCACCAGCCCCATCCCGGCCGTCCATCAGCTGCTGAAGAAATCAGGCCTTAAAATCAGTGATTTCGGTCAGATTGAAGTCAATGAAGCTTTTGCCGCGCAGTATCTGTCCTGCGAAAGAGGACTGGGGCTGAACCGGGATATCACCAACATCAACGGCTCCGGCATCGGACTGGGTCATCCCATCGGTTCAACGGGATGCCGCATCATGGTCACCCTGCTCCATGCCATGATTAAGAATGGCAAGCCCCTGGGCCTGGCAACACTTTGCGGCGGCGGCGGGGTGTCCATGGCGACGGCTTTGGAGCTTCTGTAAGCAGAAAACGGTCTTCAGTCTGATAGCGGATCGCTGAAGGTAAAATAAGACAAATTAAAATTTACGTAAAGGAGAATACAATGGATTATCGATTAAGTGACGAGCTGCAAATGCTAAAGGATATGGCTTACAAATTTGGCCAGGCTGAAATGGTGCCCATTGCCCATGAGGCGGATGAAAAAGAAGCGTATACGCCTGAGGTGAGAATGAAGGCGGCTGAAAACGGCCTTTTGGGCGCCTGGATTCCGGAAGAGTACGGCGGGCCGGGCGTTGGTTTCCTGGGGCATACCATTATCACCGAAGAATTATCCAAAGCCTGTATCGGCATCGGATTAAATCTTTACGGCGCCTGCTTTGGAGCCCAGAACGTTTATCACTACGGAACGGAAGAACAGAAACAGCAATACCTGCCGCCCATCTGCACCGGCGAGTATGTTTTTGCCGGAGCCTATACGGAACCGAATGCGGGCACCGACGTGGCGGGTTATAAAACAAGAGCCGTCAGAGACGGCAAGGACTGGGTCATCAACGGAACCAAAATGTTCATCACCAACGGGACCTGCAGCACCCATATGATCGTTCAGGCGATTACGGAACCGGATGCCAAAAAGCATTCCAGCTTCAGCCAGATTCTTGTTCCCTGCGACACCAAGGGCGTCACCCGGACCAAACTTCACGGCAAGCTGGGGCTGCGCGCCAGTGATACGGCGGAAATCGCGCTGGAAGACGTTCGCGTACCTCTTGCAAATCTGGTCGGCACGCCCGGCAAAGGTTTTTACCAGCTCATGCATTTCTTTGATGTGACCCGGATCATGATTGCCGCGCAGGCGCTGGGACTATCGGAAGCGTGCCTCGCCGCCTCTGTAAAATATGCCAAGGAAAGAATGGTTTTCGGCGCTCCTCTGGGAAGCTATCAGATCACCATGCAGAAGCTGACGGAAATGGCCATCAAGATTGAAGCCCTGCGCGGCTTCATCTATAAGTCCGCCTGGCTGGTGGACAATGGAACACCCGATTATACCCTGGCGGCCATGGGCAAATATCTGGGCGGTCAGACAGCGGTCTACTGCGCCAATGCAGGCGTGGAAATCCACGGCGGCTATGGCTACATGGAAGAGTATGATGTCCAGAAGTGGTACCGCGATGCCAAGATTCTCGAACTCTATGAGGGCACCAAAGAGGCGGAAATCATGACGATCGGCAAATTACTGCAGAAATAATATTGCGAATCTGTCGTCAGGCAAGTTTGGAAAAAGGCCGGCAGGGCCCGGCCTTTTTCTGTTTACCGGGTCCCCGAAAATGGACTATCTGCTGTCCTGGTCCTTAGCTGCCATGTCGGCATAAGGGGCCGTGAATAACGCTAATACGGAGATTGAAGATGTAAAATGAGGTCTCCACCGAATTTACGCTGCGGGCATTTGTTGATACGTTGCAATCAAACGATAAGCCCGACAGCACTCAGAACCATCGGGCAGCGGACAGACAGCGCAAAGCGACAGGCAATTTTCAATAACCATAAAAATTTCATAAGGAAACCGTCATGAAAGAAATAAAAAAAGTATGTGTCTTAGGCGCGGGATTGATGGGCAACGGCATTGCACAGGTTTGCGCTCAGGCTGGCATGGATGTGACCATGCGCGATATCGAACAGCGCTTCATCGACAGCGGAATGAAAGCCATTACCAAAAATATTAACCGGGACGTGGAAAAAGGAAAAAAAACGAAGGTGGAGGCGGACGCCATCCTGGCCAGAATCAAACCGGTCCTTGATCTTAAGGAAGCAGCCAGAGACGCGGATGTTATTGTTGAGGTCATTATTGAAGTCATGGACGTCAAGAAGAAGCTCTACAGGGAACTCGATGAAATAGTCTCCGCTGACTGTCTCTATTTCACCAATACATCCGGCCTCAGCATCACGGAAATGGCTGCGATTACCAACCGTCCGGAAAAAGTCATCGGCACCCATTTCTTTAATCCCGTGCCCGTTATGCGCTTGCTGGAAGTCATCCGGGCTTACCAGACATCGGACGAAACACTCGCAGCCGCGCTGGCCTGGGGGAAAAAGCTGGGCAAGGAATGCATTATCGTCAAGGAAGCACCGGCGTTTGCCGTCAACCGGATCCTCTGCACCATGATCAACGAAGCCTTCTACGCACTGGATGAAGGCGTCGCCACCGCGGAAGACATCGACCTCGGCATGCAGCTTGGCTGCAATCATCCTATCGGGCCTCTGGCCCTGTCCGACCTGATCGGCAATGACACGCTGCTTCGCGTCATGGAAGGCCTGCACAAAGAATTGGGCGATAAATACCGGCCGGCGCCTTTATTGCGGAAACTGGTCCGGGCCGGAAATTTAGGCAGAAAGTGCAACCGCGGCGTGTATGACTATACGAAATGAACATTACCGGGACCTCCACAGTTTTTGGGATGAATGATTTTTCAAAGTTTGACATCAAATTTTTTTAGAGGGTGATGGAATATGGATGTATATGCGGATTATAAAAACAAACTGGTTTCAGCTGAGGAAGCGGCAAGTTACGTCAAGTCCGGTGATAGAATTTTTTACAGTGAATTTATTCTGATTCCCGAATCTCTGGATGAAGCACTGTCCAAAAGAATTCATCTGCTCAAAAACATTGATTTAAGGTCTCTTTGCACAGCACGGGTGCCCAAGGTCGTGGAAGCTGATCCCAAGCGCGAGCATGTGATCATGAATGACTGGCATTTCTCCACGGCCAGCCGCCGTCTTCATGACGCTGATCTGTGCAATTACATTCCTTTCAGTTACCACCAGGGGCCGCGGACGATCAGGAAATATATCGACTTTGAAGTCGCGTTTATCACGGTAGCCGAGATGGACAAAAACGGCTATTTCAATTACGGCCTGTGCAATTCGCTGACGGGCGCGGCATTGGATAAAACAAAGATCATTATTGTCGAAGTGAACAAGAACGTTCCCTACTGTTACGGAGGCAACAAAGAGTCCATCCACATTTCCAAAGTGGATTATATCGTGGAGGGGAAGAACCCGCCTCTGACGGAGATTAAACCGGCGGCTCCCAAAGACGTGGATCGGCGCATTGCCGAAATTATCATGAAGGAAATCGAAGACGGCTCCTGCCTGCAACTGGGGATAGGCGGTCTGCCGAATCTGATCGGGCAGATGATTGCCGAAAGTGATTTGAAAGATCTCGGCATCCATACGGAGATGCTGTGCGATTCCTTCGTCGATCTGTATAATGCCGGCAAGATATCCGGCAAAAAGAAATCAGTGGACAAATGCAAAATGGTTTACACTTTTGCGATGGGCACTAAAAAGCTCTATGATTTCCTGGATCATAATCCCACCTGCTCTTCCTACCCGGTGGATATTACCAACGACCCGAGAATTATCTCATTCAACAGCAAAGTGATTGCCATTAACAACGCCATTGAAGTGGATCTTTACGGTCAGGTCTGTTCGGAATCATCCGGGATCAACCACAAATCAGGCACAGGCGGCCAGCTCGACTTTATTTTCGGCGCCTTTCAATCGAAAGGCGGCAAGGGCATCATTTCCCTGAGCTCAACATTCAAGGATAAAAAAGGGAAACTGCATTCGCGCATTGTTCCTTTTGTCGAACCGGGGTCCATTGTCACCGTGCCTCGTTCTATCGTCCAGTATGTAGCTACGGAATACGGCATTGTTCAGCTCAAAGGCAAATCAACATGGGAAAGGGCCGAGGCCCTCATCAGTATAGCTCATCCGGATTTCAGAGAAGAGCTGATCGGCCAGGCCGAAAAAATGAGGATATGGGTTAAAGGCCGATAGGACTTAAACAAATGTAATGAAGAAGAGAGACGCATCATCAGCCCGTCATGCTGCGCAACCGAAATCATGGCCGGAAAATCAGTTATGCGTGTCCGAATAAAACAATACTTTATGACTTTAAAAATATACGGAGGCAACAATTATGCAAGTACCTATGTTAGTCACTCATTTTCTAGATCGCGGCGTCAAGTTGTATGGTCCCAAGACCTGTATCATTGACGGAGAGAAACGATTTACCTACAACCAGTTCAACGAAAGGGTCAACCGGCTTTCCAATGCCCTGATCGGTGAAGGCGTCAAGCAGGGCGACCGTGTCGCCTATATCGGCCCCAACGGACACCGTATCCTTGAGTCCTATTACGGCATTACCCAGATCGGCGCCATCCTCCTTTGCATCAACATCCGTTTGAGCGCGGAGGAGATCGCATACATTCTGAACCATGCCGGCGCCAAAGTGGTATGCGTTGATTGGGAGTATGCAAATCTGGTGGCCCCGGTTGCCGACAAACTGGAAACGGTCACGCATTTCATGCTGTTTACCGACGGCCATCGCCCTGAAGGCATCGATTGGCCTGACTATGATACACTGCTGAATGAGGCTTCAACGGAGAGGCCCCCCCGGCCCGAGATAGATGAAAACGATGTCGCCGAACTGTTTTATACGAGCGGCACAACATCCAGACCCAAGGGCGTGATGATGACTCACCGTAATATCTACTCAAACGCCATCAATTATATCCATATGCTGGGTGTTACCGATGCCGACACGCAGCTGCACAGTGTGCCGTTGTTTCACGTGAATGGCTGGGGCTCGCCCCATGGCATCACCGGCTCCGGCGCGACCCATGTGATTGTCCGGGATTTCCGCCCGGAACGAGTGCTTGCGGCTATCCAGAAGGAAAAAGTGACGATCGGAGCAATGGTTCCGGCCATGGTCACCATGCTGCTGAACCATCCCGGGGCGGACAAATATGACACCTCCTCGTGGGAGCGCATGATCATCGGCGGCGCGCCGGTTCCGATCACTATCCTGCGGGAAGCTCAGGAAAAATTCGGCGTCAAATGTTATCAGGCCTACGGAATGACGGAAACCTGTCCCATGCTGACGCTGTCGACGCTGAAGGACCATATGAAGACACTGCCCTTTGAGGAGCAGCTCGTCTATCGCGCGAAGACCGGCAAACCTGTCTTCGGCGTCGAATTGCGGGTTGTTGATGAGGATGGCAGGGACGTGGAACCTAATGGCGAGGCGGCGGGAGAGATCATTGTTCGCGGCAACAACGTGATGAAGGGTTACTGGAACGATCCGGAGGAAACGTCCAAAATCATCATCGATGGCTGGCTGCATACCGGCGATATTGCCAACATCGACCAGGAGGGCTTCGTGCAAATCGTCGATCGCGGCAAGGACATGATCATCAGTGGCGGTGAGAATGTTGCTTCTGCGGAAGTTGAAATGGGCATTTTCAAGTTCCCCGCCGTCATGGAATGCGCCGTGGTCGGTGTCCCGGACCCCAAGTGGGGTGAAGCGGTCAAGGCGCTGGTCGTGCTGAAGCCGAACATGAAGGCCACTGAAAAAGAGATCATCGACCATTGCGCCACGCTGCTGTCCAAGTTCAAGCTGCCGCGTTCCGTGGATTTTGTAAGCGAACTGCCCAAAACCGGCACGGGCAAAATATTGAAGCGCGAAATACGGGCGCAGTATTGGGCGAATCAGGAGAAAAAGATCGGCGGGTAATCCATTAGGGAAACCGGGCCGCCGTTTTCATCCTTCACCGCTCGAAAAAATCATGCGGCGTGATTCACAGGGTCCGGCTTGAACCTCCAGGCCGGACCGCAGCGGCTTTGAGATTCAGGAAGACCTAAAAAGCCGGTATCCGAAGCCCGCCTGATGATCTTAAGCATCTATTCCGCCAAGGGTAATACGCGGCATCTGCATAGCATGCGGGCAGGTGTGTTCAATAGAAGAGGCGGGAGCATATTGATCGGCCCCGCCTTTTTTAAACAGTCGTCACAAAGATGCCGTTCAACGCAAAACGTGAGGGAAAGAGCATGGATCTGGAAAACTGGAGAGAAAAATATCCTGAAAAGTTTGCCACGGAGAATGTGATCTTCGGCCGCATTCACCGGGGGGATACGATTTTCATCGGATCGGCCTGCGCGGAACCACAACATCTGGTGCAGTCTCTGATTCATTATGTAAAATCCAATCCCAAAGCTTTCTGTGATGCCGAAGTTCTCCACATCCGGTCTCTGGGCGTCGCCCCTTACGCAGCGGAAAGATTCAAGCAGCATTTCCGGCACAATTCTTTCTTTATCGGCGACAGCACGCGGGATGCCATCAACCAGGGCGTTGCCGACTATACGCCGATCTTTCTTTCCCATGCGCCGAAGCTTTTCGACAAAGGCATGGCCAGAATTGATATTGCCCTGATTCAGACGTCCCTTCCGGATAATCTAGGCCACATGAGTCTGGGGATCAGCGTCGATGTGATCAAGGCGGCTGTGAAGAGTGCATCGGTTGTTGTCGCTCAGGTGAATCGCTTCATGCCCCGGGTTCATGGCGACGCATTTCTGCATATCAGCGATATCGACTACATCGTTCCCCGCGACGAAACGCTTCTGGAATACAGCCCGGAAGCCGAAACGGATATCGCCATCAGAATCGGCAACTATGTTTCACGCCTGATTGAAGACGGCGACACCATTCAGGTCGGCTACGGACGAATTCCCAATGCCGTCCTGCAGAACCTCTGCGGCAAAAAGCATCTGGGCGTTCACACCGAACTGATCAGTGACGGCATCGTCGATCTCATGAAGAAAGGCGTCATTGACAATACCAGAAAAAATGTGAACCCGGGAAAAACCGTGACAACATTTTGCATGGGGCATCAGGCCACCTACGAATATCTTCATGACAACCCGGCCTTTGATTTCAGGACGATTGACTACACCAACAACCCGATGGTCATTGCCCAGCAGGACCACATGGTGGCCATTAACAGCGCCCTGGAAATCGATCTGACGGGACAGGCCACGGCGGAATCCATTGGCAGCATTTTTCACAGCAGCGTGGGGGGACAGGCGGACTTCATGCGCGGGGCTGTTTTCTCCAAAGGCGGCAGGGCCATTCTGGCCATGCAATCCACGGCCGCCTGCGGCGTCGCTTCCCGGATCGTTCCATCGTTGCGCGAAGGCGCCGGCGTTACGCTAACCCGCGGAGATGTGCATTACGTCGTAACGGAATACGGCATTGCTTATCTTCACGGCAAGAATGTCCGCGAGCGCGCCATGGAGCTCATTGCCATTGCCCATCCCAAATTCAGGCCGATGCTGATTGAAGAAGCAAAGAAACGAAACATTGTCTATCACGATCAGCAGTTCATTCCCGGCACGCGGGGGGAATACCCGGAGCATCTGGAATCTCATAAGACAACGAAGACCGGCCTGAACATCTTTTTCAGGCCCATCAAAATCAGCGATGAGCCCCGGTTGAAGGATTTTATATATTCTCTGTCGGAGCAAAGCCTTTACCGCCGCTTCATGTCTACCAGAAAAGACGTCCCGCATGAAGTGCTGCAGTCACTCGTGATCATTGATTACACGACCGAAATGGCCATACTGGCAGTCGTTCCAAAAGGGGAAAACGAGGAAATCGTCGGTGTCGGCAGATACTATATTAACGGCTCCACCCATACGGCGGAAGTCGCCTTTGCCGTCAAGGATATGTATAACAATCAGGGAATAGGGTCGGAACTTTTAGCCTATCTGACTTACCTTGCCAAGCGCCAGGGCCTTTTAGGCGTTACGGCGGAGGTTCTGGCCGAAAATCATCCGATGCTGCACGTCTTTAACAAGGGCGGGTTTGATCTGGAGAAAAAGAACATCGCCGGACTTTGGGAATTGAAGATCACCTTCCGGGACTGAAACACAACGCTTTTGATGATGAGGCAATACCATGAGCATACCCTATATCGAAACCAATGCCGCCGATTGCCGTGATTGTTACCGTTGCGTGCGCAATTGCAACGTCAAGGCCATCCGGTTTAAAAACGGGCAGGCGCAGGTTGTCCCGAAACTCTGCATCATTTGCGGGATGTGTATTCGCGTGTGTCCGCAAAAGGCAAAAGGCATCCACAGTGCCATGGAAGATGTTCTGAAGGCCAGGCAGGAAGGCCGGAAACTTATCGCCTCGGTCGCGCATTCGGCCCCCGCGTATTTTCACATGAAAAACTTTGCTGAAATGGAGAAGGCCCTCCTGAATCTCGGATTTCAGGCGGCCGAAGACACAGGCATCGGCGCCGGCATCGTCGGAATGGCTCATCAGGAATATGTCGATCAGCATCCGGAGCGGTGGCCTGTCATTACCTCCGCCTGCCCCGCCGTCATCAATTTGATTGAAAAATACCACCCCGATCTGCTGCCCCATTTAGCGCCGCTGGTTTCTCCCATGATTGCCCACGGGCGCCTTCTGGCAAAGAAATACGGATCAGACGCCTATATTGTCTTTATCGGTCCGTGTCTGGCCAAGAAAATGGAAATCTATCACAAACCGGTTGCCGGCGTCATTCATGCCGCCATGACCTTCCGGGGCCTCCATGAATGGTTTACGGCGGCGGGCATCGATGACGGACCCGCAGGGGATATTCCGGAGGCGCAGCCCGCCGATCGCGCGCGCCTTTTCCCCCTTAAAGGCGGTCTGATCGGTGTGACTGCTTTAAATCCGATAACCCTGGATGAGGATATGGCTGTGGTCGCAGGCCTTGATGACTGTCAGGATGTTCTGCGCGATATCCGGGCGGGCAGCGTGAAGAAAAAACTGGTGGAACTGATGGCGTGCAGAGGCGGTTGTGTAAATAGCCTGGCCTTAACAAATCCGGAAGAAGAATCCGATCCAGCCAGCCGGGACGGCTTCAGTCGCCGCCGGCAGCCGGTTTCCGTTCCGAGAGGAATGTGGCCGCCCATGGAGCGCACTTTCAAAGACCGGGGCATCCGGATACCTGAGTATGAGGAAGAGAAAATTCAGGCCGTCATGCGTCAGGTCAATAAATATAATTCCGTTGATCAATTGAATTGCGGCGCCTGCGGCTATTCCACCTGCCGTGAAAAGGCCATCGCCACGCTGCGCGGCATGGCCGACCCGACGATGTGCATTCCCTATATGCGGCATCGTTCGGAATCATTGCATCAGTTCGTCATGGATGCGGCGCCCAATGCCATCATCATCATCGACGACAACCTGGCGATCCATGATTTATCTCCATCGGCGGAAAAGCTCTTTAAACACAGGCTGGCGGACGTTCATGGGCAGCATCTGTCCTGTCTCACTTCCGAACTGGATGACTTCAAGTATGTTCGCGACACGGGCCGACACGTTGTCGGCAAGGCGCGATGGATGCGCGACGACATTATCGTTGAGCAGACCATCGGTCGGGTCGAAGGGCAGCCATTGATGGTGGCCATTCTTCGGGATATCACGGAGCGGGAAAAGGAACGGGAAAAATCCAATGCCATTCGGGAGGCCATGCTGGCCAGGACCAAGGAGGTCGTCAACAGACAGATGCGCGTCACGCATGAAATTGCCCATCTGCTCGGAGAAACCGCGGCAGACAGCAAGACAGCCTTAAGCAATCTCACGAAACTGATTGAAGAGGATAATTCGCCGAAATGAAACGGTACACGTCATCCAGGGAAAACGCTGCTCCCTCTCCGGAACACAGTGTCAGCAGGAAATACGGATATCCGGTATCGGAAATACGGTGTTCACCGAATTTACTGAAACGGGAAAATCTTTTATCCTGCTTCCAAAAGATGGATGAAGCAACGAAATCCGGCATCCGCCATCCCGGGTCATGCTTCCCCAGAGCCAATGAAAGTCCTCGATCGGCGCAAAGGAAGCATGCCCGGATGGTTTGGCAGTTTGAATATAAATTGGAAATCCGTAAAAAATAAACGGAAGGAAACAATGATGAATTTCGCACCCGCAGAAGAACAATGGATGGAATTCATGAAGCGGCGCGATGCGGGCCCGGATCCGGCCTCTTGGCGCAGCGGCGGCCGGGACATGGCCGCGGCCGTCGCGGCCGTTTAAAAGATGGTTGTAGGGAACGGTCTTCCAGGAACGCATAACCTCGTGCCACCACGTGCAACTTCCTGGACATCCGTCGGTTAGGTTATGGCGACAGAGAAACGGACCGTTCCCTACTATATTTAAATATGACGGCAGAAAAAACCTGTTTGGCGAAGGAGATGAGATGATGGAATTAATTCAATATGAACTGAATGAACGTGTGGGAGTCATAACGGTCAATCGGCCGAAAGCTTTAAACGCGCTTAATGCTCAAGTCATTAAGGAATTGGATGAGACTTTGGACGCCATTGATTTAAGCGCAGTCAGAGCTTTAATTATTACGGGCGCCGGAGAAAAATCTTTTGTGGCAGGCGCGGATATCGCGGAGATGTCAACCCTGACAAAAGCCCAGGGTGAAGCTTTTGGAAAAGCAGGCAATGATGTGTTTAGAAAATTAGAGACATTTCCCATTCCCGTAATTGCCGCGATCAATGGGTTTGCCCTGGGCGGCGGTTGTGAACTGTCCATGAGCTGCGATATCCGATTATGCTCTGAAAATGCGATCTTCGGACAACCGGAAGTCGGACTGGGAATTCCGCCCGGATTCGGTGGGACACAAAGATTGGCGCGCATCGTCGGAATCGGAAAAGCAAAAGAACTGATTTATACGGCCGCAAACATTAAAGCCGATGAAGCTTACAAAATCGGGTTGGTTAATGCGGTATTTCCTGCGGAAGACCTGATGCCGGCGGCGAAGAAAATGGCTTTAAAAATTACGCGAAATGCTCCGATAGCCGTTCGCGCCTGCAAAAAAGCAATCAATGAAGGCTTACAGGTCGACATGGACAAAGCCATCATCATTGAAGAAAAATTATTTGGTGACTGCTTCGCAACGGAAGATCAAATGGAAGGAATGAAAGCATTTGTAGAAAAAAGAAAAGTTGATGGTTTTAAAAATAAGTAACTGCGCATCATATTTTCTATTTTCGAATACGACATTTTTAAATCATTCTCACCGTCAAGTCAGACGGAGATCAAATGATTCGGCCATGACTTTAATAAGACATTTCAAAAAGGAGAAACAGAATGGAACATCAGCATAGTTTTGCCACCCCGGGTCCTGCGGCTTTAGGCGCATACGCCGTTGCGGTTTTTGGTTTTGGAGCCGTTTTTCTCGGACTGATAGGAGTGAACGGGCTGCCGTTGCTGGCCGCCTGGCTGGTTGGCGGAGGCATCGTTCAGGTGATTGCGGCAATCATCGAATTGAAAGATCATAATGTAACGGGAGGCAATGTATTTTTGTATTTTTCCGGGTTTTTCATGTTTGCCGCGGCCTTGAGCACGATAGCGAAATTCCTGATGATCATCAATGGTCTCAAACCGGAGGCCACCATCGAAGGCTGGACATGGATGGCAGGCACAGGATTCCTTGTTGCCATGACCCCGGCCTATGCAAAATCGAATGCCGCTTTGTTTAGTCTGGTCGTCATCGTTGATGTGGCATTGTTTCTGATCGCTCTCATTGATCTGGGTATGGTAAACGCCGCCGTCTGCAAGCCTATTGTAGGCTACCTCCTCATCTTTACCGGCTGCATCGCAATTTATCTGATAGCCGCCACCGCGACGAACGCGGTTTACGGAAAAACGGTTATTCCGATTCCCGGGCCTGTGGTCAAATGATCGGACCATCATGTCTGTTAAAAAGATAACAGCGGCGGGCAGGACTTGCCTTAAACAAACCGCCGGAAAGGGAGATGGTCACAACACGGCAAAAATTGAACATCATCTGCTTTCGCATCGATGAAGCTTCTGTTCATCGAATAGCCCTTTAGTTTTGCATCCCCGGAAAGGGGATGAGTCAAAACGCTCAGCCAAAAGGAAATGCCGTTCCCCGGTTTCGCGGAGAACGGCATTTCTGAGGAGGGACTTCAAAATGTAGAAACCGGGTGCATCTGTTTCTACATCCAGGGGTTTAGCCTAATTTCTTCCTGTTTTCGACCAGATCGTCAACCACGGACGGATCAGCCAGCGTCGACGTGTCACCGAAGTCACCGAACGTTTTGGCGGCAACGTTTCTCAGGACGCGGCGCATAATCTTGCCGGATCTCGTTTTGGGAAGACCATCCGCCCATTGAATATGGTCGGGGGAGGCGATCGGACCGACAACCTTGCGGACATGGGCAATCAGGGCCTTTTTGAGGTCATCCGTTTTGGCCACATCATTATTCAGCGTGACATAAGCGAAGATGCCCTGACCTTTGATCTCATGGGGGAATCCGACAACCGCCGCTTCGGCGACATCCGGATGAGAAGTCAGTGCCGCTTCGACTTCCGCGGTGCCCATTCTGTGACCGGAAACATTGATAACGTCATCGACACGGCCGGTGATTTTGTAATCGCCGTCGGCATCGCGTTCCGCGCCGTCGCCGGAGAAATAGGTGCCGGGAAACTGCACGAAGTAATTCTCAACGAACCGGCCTTCTTTATCATCCCACAAACCGCGGGCCATGCCGGGCCATGAATTTTTAATACAGAGAGCGCCTTTTCCGGGGCCTTTGACTTCTTTTCCTTCTTCATCAAACAGAACCGGAATGATGCCGAAGAACGGAACCATGGCTTTGGCGGGTTTAATATCGATTGCGCCGGGCAGAGGCAGGATCATATGTCCGCCTGTTTCCGTCTGCCACCAGGTATCGGAAATCGTGCAGCGGCCGCCGCCGATCTTGTTGTAGTACCACCACCAGGCTTCGGGGTTGAGCGGTTCACCGACCGAACCCAGAACGCGCAGAGAAGAAATATCATGCATATCGACCCACTTGTCGCCTTCTTTGGCGATGGAGCGAATAGCGGTGGGCGCGGTATAGAAGTTATTGACATTGTATTTTTCAACGACAGCCCAGAACCGGCCGAAGTCCGGATAGTTGGGAACGCCTTCAAAAAGAATGCTGGAGTGGCCATTGCACAGCGGACCGTAGACAATGTAGCTGTGACCGGTGACCCAACCGATGTCGGCAGTACACCAGTAGGTGTCTTCATCACGAACGTCAAAAGCGAGTTGCTGAGTCATGGAGGCATAGAGCAGATAACCGGCCTGTGTATGCACAACGCCCTTGGGCTGTCCGGTCGAACCGGATGTATAAAGGATGAACAGCGGATCTTCCGCGTCCATTTCTTCCGGTTTGCAGTAACGCTCCGCTTTGGCCATCAGAGCTTCATACCAGACATCGCGGCCTTCCTTCATGGCAACGTTCGTTCCGGTGCGTTTCACAACAACCACCGTTTTCACACCGGGGCACTGATCAACGGCTTTGTCGGCTGTGTCTTTCTGGGGAACTGCCTTGGCGCCGCGGTAGGTGCCGTCGCAGGTAATGACAACCTGCGAGCCGGAGTTGTTAATGCGGTCTCTCAAAGCTTCGGCCGAGAATCCGCCGAAAACGATGGCATGAACGGCGCCGATGCGGGCGCAGGCCAGCATGACAATGGACAGTTCCGCGATCATGGGAAGGAAGATGGTGACGCGGTCGCCCTTTTTGACGCCCAGGCCTTTCAGAACGTTGGCAAATTTGTTGACTTCGCGATACATGTCGTAATAGGTGTAAACTTTCCAGTCATTGGGATCGTTGCCTTCGAAAATGATCGCAGCCTTGTTTTTCTTGGTGGCCAGGTGACGGTCCAGGCAGTTGTAGCTGACATTGAGCTTGCCGCCTTCGAACCATTTGGAATGAACGTCTTTCGCGTCAAATGACCAGTCCGATACTTTCTTTTTGTCAAAGGGTTTAAACCAGGTCAGTCTTTCGTTCGCCATTTTTGCCCAGAAGGCATTGGGGTCCGTAATGGACTCTTTGTAAAGTTTGTCATACTCTGCCCGGCTCTTGATGTAAGATTTCTCCCTCACTCTATCAGGCACAGGAAATACCTTGTCATAAAAATCTGTTTCGTTAGTCTCAGCCATGTTATTCTCCTTAAAATTATTTTTTTATGCCCTTTTTATCCGCCTAAAAGGCATGAGTCCTTTCTTATTAGCCACTTTCGGTGATCCGTCTTTTTACTCATGAAATTCAAATTCTTTTCAGGAGGGGTACGCCCCGCAGTCTGGCTTTGTTCCTGTTGGTCAGACACGCGTTATCTGATTCACCGCCGAAACATTGGGGCGTATTACATATGGCGGATGCAATACACGTACCCCTTGAAAAGCAATGATTCAGTACTACAGGATGATGGTTTGTGGTATCGGCGTCAGTCCGAATTAAATGTCGGATAAAGTCCTACAACATGTAGGGCTTATTGTTGATAAATACCGGCCTCTTTGAGGTTGGAAATTTTCCGGCGGAAGACGAACCTTGCTGAAAATTAAAAGACATGCTGACGACGGCGCGGGTCAGACGGGCAGTTTCATTCGACTCCGGCAGACGGCTGACCGCGGAATGGACTTCCGATCGAAGCTGAGCGGGAAATCCGGTTTTTTAATAAATTCAAAGCATTAAGATGCCTCATCCCGGCGCATCGGGATCTGGAATGACCGGGGCTGCAATTGTGACACCGTCTTGGAGCGGGGCGTCCCGTAAAGCCGCAAAATGCCGCCCCGATGATCCGCGACGAACGCATCAACAACTCAATTTGCAATTTTATTTTGACGGTTTGAGACGGTTATCCATTCCGGTGAAGCCGCAGTCCGGCTGATAACAGGTCACATTGAGAAATTCGCATTGCTGCTTGCAGGCGGGGCAGACTTCCGGAGGTTTCATTTCCACAACTGTGTTTCCGCAGTTGCTGCACTTCCAGGTATTTTCAGGAAGGGTTGCTTTATTTTCGGCCATGGTCAATTTCTCCTTAATGTTTTCAGTAAATTTATCACATAATCCATGACGCATGTTAATTTATTTCAGCCGTCGAATAAACTTGAAATTAACGGCAACTTTCTGTAAGCAAATACAGTTTTACAACACAGGAGAACTTCATGGCAAAAAGCGCAACAACAAATGATCTGGCGGGACTTTCGCTTTTGGGATCAGGCAAAACGGTAAAACCCGTCCGCAAACTGGAGACCTTTCCCAATCATGCCAGGCGCGACTATACCGTTACGCTGTCCACCGACGAATTCACCTGCGTTTGTCCGATGACCGGCCAGCCGGATTTTGCCAAAATCACCATCCAGTACATTCCCGGGAAAAAAATCGTCGAATCCAAATCATTGAAACTGTATTTGTGGTCTTTCCGCAACGAAGGTGTTTTTCACGAACATGTCACCAATATCATTCTTGATGACCTGGTGGCCGTCCTCAAACCCGTCTGGTGCAAAGTGTCGGCGCAGTTTGCCGTGCGCGGCGGAATTGCCATCTGTGTGGATGCGGAATATCCCGGTAAAAAACGCCAGGCCGATTCATCAAACTGATCTGTCAGAGCGGTCGTCAAAATAATGCGTGGTTTGCGGCATTCCCCTGCACAAACTTCCTCATTCCGTTTGCTGTAAGAAAATGACCATTGAAATCATTAATGTTTTCGTTGAAACAATTTTTTTTGCCCATCTTTCTTTTTGATCACAATTCCTTTGACACGTCAGGTCATTCTTCGTATACTCCCGCAACAAAATCGTTCTTTCTGAAATACAATAATGTGTAAAGAATAAATCCAATATGAAGATGTGAGGTTAAATATGGGAAAACGTGAAGACATTAAGAAAGTGCTCATTATCGGCTCCGGGCCTATTGTCATCGGCCAGGCCTGTGAATTTGATTATTCGGGGACGCAGGCGTGCAAAGCGCTGCGCAAGCTCGGCTATGAAATCGTCCTGGTCAATTCCAATCCGGCCACCATTATGACCGACCCCGGAATGGCTGACGTCACCTATATCGAACCGCTCAATGCTCAAACGATTACCGAAATCATTGAAAACGAAAAGCCGGACGCCATTTTGCCCAATCTGGGCGGCCAGACCGGCCTGAACCTGACGTCCGAACTTTACAAGCTGGGTGTTTTACAAAAACATCATGTAAAAGTGATCGGTGTTCAGGTGGACGCCATCGAACGGGGTGAAGACCGGATTGCTTTTAAAGAAGCCATGAACAAACTGGGCATTGAAATGCCCAGAAGCGAACCGGCTGTCACCGTGGAAGAGGCGGAAAAAATCGCGGCAAAACTGGGTTATCCGGTGGTTGTCCGCCCCGCCTATACCATGGGCGGTACGGGCGGCGGCATTGTTTATAATCTGGAAGAGCTGCGCGTCATCGCCAGCCGGGGTATTTCGGCAAGTCTCATCGGACAGATCCTGATTGAAGAATCCGTGATCGGTTGGGAAGAGCTGGAACTGGAAGTCGTACGCGACGCTAAAAATAATATGATCACCGTCTGCTTTATTGAAAATGTCGATGCAATGGGCGTCCATACCGGCGACTCCTACTGCACTGCGCCGATGCTGACCATTTCCGAAAACATCCAGAAGCGCCTGCAAAAATATTCTTACGACATCGTGGAAGCCATTCAGGTCATCGGCGGAACCAATGTCCAGTTTGCGCATGACCCCAAAACAGACCGCATTGTCGTCATCGAAATCAATCCGCGCACGTCGCGCTCATCGGCGCTGGCGTCCAAGGCCACCGGTTTCCCGATTGCCTTGATTTCATCGACGCTGGCCTCCGGCATCACGATGGATGAAATCCCTTACTGGCGCGACGGATCGCTGGAAAAATACACGCCGTCCGGCGATTACGTGGTCGTCAAATTTTCCCGCTGGGATTTTGAAAAGTTCCCCGGCGCCATAGACAAGCTGGGCACGCAGATGCGCGCCGTCGGCGAAGTCATGAGCATCGGCAAGAATTACAAGGAAGCCTTTCAGAAAGCCATCCGTTCTCTGGAGAAAAAACGTTACGGCCTGGGCTTCGTCAAAGACTTCAACACCAAGTCGCAAGATGAACTGATGGAACTCCTCAGCGAACCGTCCAGTGAAAGACAATTCATCATGTATGAAGCCCTGCGCAAAGGCGCGACGATCGACGCCCTGCACCAGAAAACATTTATTAAGAAATGGTTTATCGGGCAGATGAAAGAACTGGTCGAGCTGGAAGAAAAAATTCTGACTTATCAAGGAAAAGAGCTGCCCGACGCGCTCCTGATCCAGGCTAAAAAAGACGGCTTCTCCGACCGATACCTTGCGCAGATTCTGGGCAGGAAAGAAGAAGATATCCGCAAACAGCGGCTTGGGGCAGGGCTTGCTGAAGCCTGGGACGCGGTACCGGTAAGCGGCGTGGAAAACGCGGCCTATTACTATTCCACCTATAACGCACAAGACAAAGTCGGCGTCAGCCCCAACCGCAAAATCATGGTGCTGGGCGGCGGCCCCAACCGCATCGGCCAGGGCATTGAATTTGATTATTGCTGCGTGCACGCGGCGTTTGCCCTGCGCGATGAAGGCATCGAATCCATCATGGTCAACTGCAACCCGGAAACCGTTTCCACGGACTATGACACATCCGATAAACTTTATTTCGAACCGCTGACCGTGGAAGACGTTTTAAGCATCTACGAAAAAGAAAAACCCGAAGGCGTGATCGTGCAATTCGGCGGTCAGACGCCGCTCAACATTGCGGCGGATCTGGCGAAAGCCGGCGTCAAAATCATCGGCACCTCGCCGGAAACCATTGATCTGGCTGAAGACCGCGACCGCTTCGGTAAAATGATGGACAAGCTGGGCATTCCGATGCCCAAATCCGGCATGGCCAGCAATCTGGATCAGGCCGTCAAAATTGCGGCCGGCATCGGCTATCCGCTGATGGTGCGCCCCTCTTACGTGCTGGGCGGCCGCGGCATGGAAGTGGTTCATGATGAAGAAATGCTGAAGCGCTACGTCAAAGCCGCAGTCGGCGTCACGCCGGAGCGGCCGATTCTGATCGATAAGTTTCTGGAAAACGCCATTGAAGCCGAAGCCGACGCCATTTCCGACGGCACCGACGCCTTTGTTCCGGCGGTGATGGAACACATCGAACTGGCCGGCGTCCATTCCGGCGATTCCGCGTGTGTCATTCCGCCGATCAG
The DNA here is from genome assembly GCA_002840435.1 of Deltaproteobacteria bacterium HGW-Deltaproteobacteria-6. Taxonomy (NCBI): domain Bacteria; class Deltaproteobacteria; species Deltaproteobacteria bacterium HGW-Deltaproteobacteria-6. The sequence goes on along the minus strand of PHAT01000005.1, from coordinate 567,960 downwards.
CATTTCAGCGCGGCACATCGATACGATTATTGACTACACGAAAAAAATTGCCGTTGAATTCGGCGTGGTTGGACTGATGAATATTCAGTATGCCATTGCCAACAACGTTGTTTACATTCTGGAAGCCAATCCCCGCGCCTCACGCACGGTGCCGCTGGTTTCCAAGGTCTGCAATATCTCCATGGCCAATATTGCCACGCAGATTATGCTGGGCAAAAAACTAAAAGACATGAATCTGAAAAACAAAGTCTTCAGCCATTTCGGCGTTAAAGAAGCTGTTTTCCCCTTCAATATGTACCAGGAAGTCGACCCGATCCTGGGGCCGGAAATGCGCTCCACCGGCGAAGTGCTGGGGTTGGCCGATTCATTCGGTCTGGCCTACTACAAGGCTCAGGAAGCAACCGGGCAGAGCCTTCCCTCGGAAGGCACCGTGCTCATCACGGTTGAAGAAAAAGATAAAGACGGCATCCTGGAAGTCGCCCGCGCTTTTGCCAAAATCGGTTTTAAAATCCTGGCCTCGGCAGGAACCGATAAATTCTTTGCCGAACACGGCATTGCCTCGGAACGGATTTTGAAGATGCATGAAGGGCGGCCCAATATTGTGGATGCCATCAAAAACGGCGAGATTCAGCTGGTGATCAACACGCCGGCCGGACGCCTGAGTAAATATGATGATTCTTACATCCGCAAGGCGGCCATCAAATACAAGATCCCGTATATTACGACCGTTGCGGCCGCAGTGGCCGCGGTCAAGGGCATTGCCGCTTTCCGTCAGGGCCACGGCCGGGCGAAATCGCTGCAAAGTTACCATGCGGAGATTAAGTAAGGCACAGAGTTGCAAAGGGACAAAGGCACAAAGCAGGGAACGGTCAAAGACCACCACTGTGGGTGGCAAGACCGTTCCCTTTTAATTTGAGCCTTTGCCCTGACAACCACGCAAAGAATCCATTTTTTTTTACTTCGAGAGTAATCTTTCTTTGATCTTTGTGATCAGAATGTTACCGCCCCGGCGGTTGAGGTGCAGATGATCGGTTAAGAACAGTAATCCCCGCTGGTCGGATATGTCATCCCAACTTTGCAGCAGCAGGTAATGCGAGAATATGGCGCCATACATACTTCGCAGGTCTAATTCATATCCCTTAATATCTTTACGGCCATTTTTTATGATCGCTTCCGTAAGCGCCTCGTTGAGCGCGATATAACCAACGTTCTTTTCTTCGGCGATCCTCTTTATGTCGTGCGAATATTCAATAGACTTTTGAAAAGGAATACTATCCACCTTTTCACCCAGGGGTGGAATGGAGATTAACGTAATTCTCGCCCGCGTTTTTTCTTTTAGCTTATCGACCAGGGTTTTCAAATTATGCGCATACCATTCTTGGGTCGGTTGAACAGGCAGCTTCCATAATGCGTTGAAACGTTCATATTCGGCAGCGGACAAAGTCGCTCGGCAATCATTCGTGCCAATGAGTATCAAAATTTCATGCGGCTTTGCTCCAGCAACCTGATCAACTTTATTCAGCTGATGATAAGCGAATTGACTATTAATCCCTTCATTGATAAAAATAAAATGACTGACGTCATGATCTTTGGACAGTTCTTCGACATAATTATAGCTGACGGCTCCGTGGGTAAGGCTGTCCCCCATCAAGACCGCAATTTTTTTAGATGGATCAATTTTCGCTTTTAAAAATGCTTCAGCGTTATTGGCTGGCGTTTTTACGGCCCGGTAAAACCCGTACCCGGTCATGGCGCACACGACAAATAAAATTGTAATACAGAGCATCACCATTTTTTTCATCATAGAGTCCTGCCCCCTGTATTGAATCCACTCCATCTTGCGGTTTTTTAACCGTCTTTTCTTGCGGCAATGCAGGCGGCGCCGATGGCTCCTGTCATTTGCGCATGAGGCGAAACGCTGATCGGGTATCCCAGGGCTTTTTCCAGAGCCGAGACGACGCCGATATTTTTGGCGACGCCGCCGGTCATCATGACGCACGTGTCCGCATGCATGCCTAACCGGCCGGCCATGGCGGAAATCCGCGAACTGATGGCCTCATGAATACCCGCGATGATGTTTTCCCTTTTATCCCCCCTGGCAATGAGGGAAACCACTTCCGATTCGGCAAACACCGCGCAGAGACTGCTTATTTTTGCGGGACTGTCCGCTTCAAGAGACAGGGCGCCGAAGTTATCCAGATCGACCTCCAGCGCCCGAGCCATAACTTCCAGAAAACGGCCCGTTCCGGCCGCACATTTATCGTTCATGATGAAATTGGCCACATTGCCGTCTTTGCCAAGAATGATGGCCTTGCTGTCCTGACCGCCAATGTCGATGATAGCCCCGATGGCCGGATTAAGATGACGGGCTCCTGCGGCATGGCACATAATCTCCGTGAACGTCCGGTCGGCAAACGGCACGCTGTTGCGGCCGTAGCCTGTAGCCACAACGCCCCGGACATCCGCAGGACTCACGTCATGATCCGTAAGCAGCCGCTCATAAATTGTCTGAGCGGCTGCTCCGGAATTGTAGCCGGTAAAACAGGCCGTGGCAGCCACGAGCGCCTCGCCTGCCATCAGCGCGCCCTTTGCCGTCACGGACCCAATATCAATGCCGATCGTATACATCTCAAGCCTCCTCCGTATTCTTAGAAAACTTTCTGAACAGCAGCACGAAAAGTATCCCCGCGATGTACATCTCCAGACCATAGACCCCGTTGACGATGAAGAGCGAGCTGTAGAAGTCGCCGATCTGGTCCTGGATGAGGATCGCGAGCGTCATGGAAAGGGCGGAGTTGCGGACGCCAGTCTCAAAAGCGAGGGACCGGATCTGCTTTGCGGACACACGGAAAATCTTAGCGACGACTATGGCCGCCACCATGCCGGTGAGCGCTAAAATAAGGGGAGCGAAGTAGAAGGAGAGGCTGTAGCGGTTTGTATCGGTCAACGCGTTGAGGTTTCCCACCACGCCCGTCACCATGATGAACAGGACCGTAAAAATTCCCAGGATTGAGAAGATCGGCGCCGCTTTGAGCGAGGCCTTCTCGAATTTGGCCCGCACCGTCATGCCTACCGCCAGCGGAACGATGACCAGCACAATAATGGTCTGCGCGATGAGCAGGGCCGGGAGCGATGCTCCCGAGCTGGTGGTCCCGTAGAGGGAGAGGAGGAGCGGCGTGCAGAACATGGCCATGATCGTCGAAATCGAGGTAAGGGAGATGGAAAGCGCCAGGTCGCCCTTCGCGAAATGCGTCAGCAGGTTCGAGGTAACGCCCGCGGGGCTCACCGTCGCCAGAATAAGCCCCATGAATATGAAGGGATAAGCCTGGTAGAATCCGAACAGATGGCTCAGGCCTAACGCGACCAGGGGCATCAGGCCATACTGGAGAACTATTCCGATGACAATGGCCAGCGGCTTGCGGAAGACAAGTGAGAAGTCGCTGAGCTTCAGGGTCAGTCCCATGCCCACCATGACCAGGAAGAGCATGAGCACGATGGATATCTTGAATATCCGGTCGAAGAGAATAGCCTTCGGTTCGCCGCTGATCCGGGCAAAGGCGTAGGTCTTGCCTTCGTGTTCTCCGGTAACGGTTTCAAGCGCGAACATCATCCTGCTTTCCGACATTTTCTCATACTCGGCCGCGGGATGTCCACCTTTGACCGGCAGTGATACGACGTACATATCGCCTTCACTGCCGCGTAAGAAGTAGAGTATTCCCGTTCCGGCCTTTGCGGTCTTAACTTTCAGGATACGGAGGTTGCCTGTCAGCTCCTTCTTTTGCGCCGCAGACCAGTCGAGCTGGGACGCACGGGAAGAAAGCCCGTCTACGAACGCGGTATCCCCTTCGCCGATGATTTTTTTTGAAAGGTACTTGTAGAGTTCTTCCCCCTGGAGCGATGGGCTGCTTGCCATGACAGCCGTTGCGGTAAGCATAAGTGTGCAGATAACAGCTAAGAAAATCTTTCGAGCTTTCATTGGCATATACCTCGCAATGTTTATTTTGGTGTTGCCGGGAGGATCCCGTGTGCCATGGAGTACGGCTGACCCTTACCCTAATGGCAAGGGTCAGCCGTCAAATCTCATCTCCGCACAGCCGTCGGAACCGGTACCGATGCCGGCAGTGTGCATCTCAGGCCGTCCCCTTTTTTGACTGGATCATTTCCATAAAGGCGTCGATCCGCGTTTGAATCTGGGCTTCGGAAAAATTACGTTCGTCGCACATGTCGGCTTCGAGCATCAGCGAGGGGATGCCCCGTTCGCGCTCAACAATCTTCTGGATGTCATACTGCCCGAAGGAATAGGGTTTGCAGCTGCGGTTGGAGTGCATGACGATCCCATCAGCCCCGTATTTGTCAATCATCGAAAGGACGATCTCGGCCATCTGGTCCACGCCGATATTCAAATAAATACGTGTATAGGATTCCGCCGCGGACCCGAGAAAATCATTTTCGTTGACGTACTTCAGAGAGCCGCACCAGGCTGAGGTGTAAGTGTCGGCCACCAGGCAGGCGTCATGCTTGGCAAATTCCCTGGACAGCCATTTCAGCCGGTACCAGATCGGCAGGTTATCCCACAGCAGGCGGTACTTTTCCCGGGGAATGGCCCCTTGTCCTTCGCTTGCACGTCTGCGCATTTCATCCCGGAGGCCCCGGTAGAAATCAACAGCCTGCGTTGTGCCCCGGAGTGTGACGATCAGAGCAAGATAGAAAAAGGCGTCGAAGGCGGTCATGGGGGAAGGCCTGTTCATGGTCGTATCCAAAACCTCCTGCCAGAGCTTTTGCCCCTCGAAGGAAAGTTTCCCGACTTCCTTCATGCGGTCCCGATCCATTTTGCGTCCAATCACGTTTTCCAGAAATAGAATATACTCATCCATCTGCCGCTGCACATAGGTTCTCATTTCTCCGGAAAATTCCGTGTGCACGATCGGCGTATCAAAAATGAACAGAGGAACCTTGAAATACCTCGCCTGCACTTCATACCATTTGAGAACGGTGCCACAGATGTTGTTGCAGCACACCAGCATGTCCGGTTTCGGCAGGCCGCCGATGGGGCCGCCATTGATCGTTGCGCAGGAAATATCGCCGCGGGCGTAGGAGCAAAGATCACTCGAATAGCCCATCTCCTCCGCCTTTTTGCATAAATCGACGCCCATCTTGCTGGCGCCGATCATCGCTCCGTAGTTTTCCGGATAAACGGGAATGATATCCATGGCAATCAGAGGCTCGACGGGGCCGCCGCTGGTGATCCAGGCCACCTTTTTGTTGTTCTGGCCGGCCGTTTTGGCGTCGATATAATAAGTGGTCATGATATCCCGCATCTGCTTTTCGTAGTTGATCGTTTTGCTTTCGTTGTTTTGCGTATGGTCTGTCATGTAATCTCCTTTCACAGCATTTCTAAAAAGGCTTCAAAGCGCGTCTTCAACTGCCCGCCGGCGGGCAGGGAGTCGTCGACTTCCGCGATCATGAGCGGAATGCCGGCTTCGTCGAGGCGCTCTTTGAGGTAAGGGTAGTCGAAAGCATGGGGATCGCAGAACTTGAATAAGAGGAAAATCACGCCCCGAACATTCTTTTCTTTGACCAGACCGATGATATGCCGGGCCCGTCCATCAAGGTCGGCATGCTTTGCCGGACAGACCACCCGGTTCAGAAGGCGTTCACCAATGCCTGAAAGCGGATCGCGCCCTGTGTCGGTCAAACCGGTAAAATAACGGGCGCCTGTGCAGAAATCGTCCCAGACAATACCGCCGCCCGATTCTTCGATCATCGCATACACATCGGGTTGATTGCACATGCCGCCAGCCAGCAGGATCCGCTTCACGGCGGCAGGTTTCGCCCCCGCTGCGCGTTCTTTCAATTCCGCGGCTGTTTCGGCAAGCAGTATGGCCAGCCGGTCCCGGTCCATAATCATGGACGCGCGGACAATGTTATACAGATCCTCTCCCGGCAGGAGTTGGGGATAGAGGCTGCGCATATCATAGATCGACCGGATGGACTGACGGATGGTGTTGGTCGTTGTGATGGCCTTTTGCAGAGCCTCGTCAGAAATCTCAACCTCCAGTTTCCGGCCCAGGTCATCTGCGAATTTTTTCAAGACGTCAGCCATATAGTCCCTGGCGCTTGCCGTATCGAGCTTGACGGGCAGGGTGATATCCAGATGGAAGCCAAAAGGGATATTCATCCGCCAGATGTCGGACAATCGCTGCATGGAGTCGCAGGTATGCGGGAAAACCATGCCGGAAAGATAATCAACACGCCCGGACAGGCCTTCCTCCAGAATTCCGCGGACCACGGAGCAGCAGTAGGATTGCAGGTGGGAGTCGGCCAGGCTGATGTTTTGTTTCGTGCCGAACAGCCTCAGGGGATGAGCGCCCCCGGCCATGATGACTTCCTCTGGTGTATAGGAGCAGGTGTATCCGATGATTTTTTTGCCGGATGCCTTTTTCAGTTGCCGGGCGTAGCCTGCGGGTTCCGAGACGGCCTGGCGGTATTCTTCCAGATGGTTCATTATTTTCCTCCTGTATATTTTCCCGCTTTGCGGAGTTTTTCGATTTCCTGCTTCTCCAGTTCGGTATAGGCAATCTTGCCGACTTTTGTCAAAGGCAGCTTGTCCGTGAACTCCACTTCGCGCGGGCAGGACCACTTGATCAGATGCTCGCGGGAATAGTTGATCAGCGCCTTCTCCATTTCGGGAGACGCCTTGGCTGCGTCCTTCAGGACGACGAAGGCCTTGACCTTCTCCACCTGAGCCTCATCCGGAACACCGATGACACAGACGGCCGCCACATCCGGGTGTTTGTCCAGACAGGCTTCCACCTGAACGGGATAGACATTCATTCCCGACGATTTGATCATGCGCTTGAGGCGCAGTTTGTAGTAGAAATAGCCGTCCTGGTCCTGGGTGAAAATATCCCCTGTGTGGAGCCAGAGCTTGCCGTCCGCGTGCGTTTGGAGAACTCTGGCGGTTTCTTCCGGCTGCTCCAGATAGCCCAGCATCACAGCCGGTCCGTTCAAGCAGAGCTCGCCTTCTTCGCCGATGGGAACCTCGTCGGTGGTGCCGATTCGGACCACCTTCGCCAGCATATCGGGGAACGGGATGCCCACACTGCCTTCCCGGTATCCGTCAAGCGGCGTCGACATGATTGCGGTGACCGCCTCCGTCAGGCCGTATCCCTCAACCAGTTGAACATTGCCCCCCTGCTTCCGGACGACCTCTTCAAACCTTTCCTTGACGGTCCGCGGCAGAGAATCGGCGCCGGAGGATGTATTTTTCAGGCAGCTCAGTTCCGTGCTCTGGAAAACTTCATTTTTGGCAAGGGCATCATAAAGCGTCGGAACGCCAACGATGATATTGGGTCGTTTTTTCCGGATGAGATCGGCTACAATCTCCGGCGTAAACTGGGGAACGAGAATGCTCTTGCTGCCGCCCATGAAAGCGGCGTTGCAGCAAACGCCCAGGCCGAAGCCGTGGAAAATAGGCAGGATGGCCAGAATGGATGAATCCTCCGCCATCAGTTCGCCGCCGCCCCAGTTGGCGACCATCAACCCCTCACTGATAAAATTATAGTTGGAGAGCATGATCCCTTTAGGAAAGCCCGTGGTCCCGCCGCTATACAGGATGACGGCCATTTCATCGGTATGCATGTCCGTTGTCGGCGCCTGCGGGTGCGGGGCGGTCATCAGATCCTTCCACCACTTCACAGCCGGCCCCGCGGTCGGAGCGGGCTTTTCCGCCATGGGCTGCCCTTGAGTAAGCTGGTCGAAGATTTCCGTCAGGATAAGCAATTCCAGCGGGGTCTTTTCCGGAAGATTTTTAAAACTGTCATGAAACAGGTCCAGCGTAAAGGCAACCCGGCTATTGCTGACGTTCAGGTAATAGGCGATTTCGGCGGGCGTGGAGAGCGGATGGATCATGCTGGCCACCACCCCGAGCTTGTTGGCCGCGTAAAAGCAAATGACGCCCTGAGGAGATGTCGGCATGGAAATCGTGATGCGGTCGTCCTTTTTCAGGCCAAGCGAAGCCAGCGCATTGGCGCAAATGTCGATGTCCTTCGCAAACTGGCGATAGGTTGAAGTGTAATCGAAAAAATCATACGCGATGCGGTCCGGATTTTTTTCGACCGTCTGCATCAGCGCTTCGTACATCGTCACACGAGGATAGTCGATTGTTTCCGGCACATTCTTATAAAACTTTAACCAGGGTTTTTGATTGGGCATCTTTTCTCTCCTTTCAAGACTAATCGAATTTTCTTTCGCTGAACCATAGCAGGTTTAATGCCACATTGTAAGCATTAGAAATAATTACACTATTAATAAATCACCTTTTTTTACATTAAAACATGTTGCATCATGCAAGAGAACCGCTTATAAAAAAACGGCCAAAGGAGTCAAAGTGGACCTGATTGAAAAATATCTGATGAAAGATATCGACGTTCTGCTGGATTGCATTGACGAGGCCATTTTAATCGTCGATCGTGACGCCAACATCCTCAAGTACAACGACACCTTCAGCAGACTGATTGATCTGATGGGCCGATCAATCGTCGGGGTGAATCTCAAGGACCTCGTGGCGAGCGGGATGCTGAGAGAATCCGCGGCACTCAAGTCTCTGGAAATCAAGAAAAAAATCGACATGAACCTGACCTACGAGACGGGACAGACGGCCACCTGGACTTATATACCGGTATTTGACGAACGGGGTGAACTCGTTTTAACCGTCGGGACCGGCCGGGACATGACCAAACTCGTCACCCTGGAAAAAAAACTCAAGATCTCCGAAACCATCATATCCCAGTATGAGGGAAGAAACTTAAAGATGGTTGGGGATAAAGGCCAGGTGGAAATTATTTACTCCAGTTCCGTTATGCAGCAGGTCATCCGCCTGGGATGGAAAGCGGCCGCCACTGCTTCCCCCGTTTTAATCTGGGGAGAAACGGGCGTCGGTAAAGAAGTCGTAGCCGATTTTATTCACCATGCCAGCACGCGCAGTGACAAACCGTTCATCGCCATCAACTGCGCCTCCATCCCCGATGAACTTCTGGAAGCGGAATTATTCGGCTATGAGGAAGGATCATTTACCGGAGCAAAGAGAAGCGGCAAGCAAGGCCTTTTAGAAGAGGCTCATGAAGGGACGCTCTTTCTGGATGAGATCGGCGAATTGCCCTTGAAAATGCAAACCAAATTATTGCGGTTTCTTCAGGAGGGCAAATTCAAGAAGATCGGCGGCGTGAAGACGCAGGCAGTGGACGTCCGCATCCTTTGCGCCACCAATCTCACCATGGACCAGCTGATGAACAGTAAGCATTTCCGCCAGGATCTCTTTTACCGGATCGCGGTGGTCCCGATCTTCATCCCGCCGCTCAGTGACCGGCCGGAGGACATTCTGCCTCTGATCAGGCATTTCATTCAGATCTTCAACGCCAAATATAATACGGACATCAAGCTTCCGGCCAAACTGATGAACCGGCTCGCTCAGTATGAATGGCCGGGCAACGTGCGCGAGTTGAAAAATGTTATCGAGCGGATGGCTATCATTCATTCCTCACAGGAGTTAAACGAGGAGGACCTGGAACTGATCCTGAACATCAAACCCCGTCAAGACAACAACGTCCGGGACATGCAGGCGCCCCAACCGGCCATGATCGCGCTGCCGTCTTCCCTGCCCAGGGCGCTGGAACAGTTCGAGGAGAAATGGATCAGGCAGGCGTATCAAATGACGGGCAGCATCGTTAAGGCTGCAAAAAAACTGGGCATCAATCCATCGACCATTCACCGCAAATTAAAAAAAGGCGTCCTCAGGCTCGACTGACTCTTCTGTTGCCATTGCACCATGCAACAGGGCTCTCGCAGGATGCATTAATTCATCAGTAAAAGGCATAAAGCCTTCATGAAGGATGCGCTGACAGCAGACTGTTGTTCAATTTTATTTTTTTAGAAATCCCATTTCCTGAAGAATATCCCGGACGCGTCCGGCCTGATCGTCCGGCACAAGCAGCCGGGCATACGCACCGGCGGCAATCATCAGGCTGATATTTTCGCCGGAAAAGAAATATGGAAGGCCTTCGCCGTCAAGCACGGATTTGATTACCGCAATATCGCCGGGGCTGTATGTCGAAAAAACTTCGATCATGTTCACTCTTCCTGCGTTTCACGAGATATGAGATGCGATTCACGCATCCCGCTTCACTCAAATTCCGGCGGCGGCGTAAAACCACCCAGAACGCCCTCCATCTTCATGGCCAGATCCAGAGAGGTGCCGTCTTCCAGATACGGCCCCATGATCTGAATGCCGACCGGCAGATTGGATGCTGTTCTCCCGACGGGAATGAGTGTTACGGGGCATCCGGTCAGTGTGGCAATGGATATCCATTTAAAAGTTTCGCCGTAATAGCGCGAACCGTCCGTCTCTTCGATGACGCGTCCCCACATATTGCGGTCATGATTGTGAGCAAAAGCCGCCACACAGTTCGCGGGCATGAGGAAAGCGTCAAACTCTTTAAAGTATTCCTGCCACGCCAGGCGCGCCATCAGGCGCTTCACGCCCAGCGTGTTCCAGTCCTTGTGAGAAATCGTGAGACCATCCACAAAATCTCTGTAATAGTCCCCGTAAGGTGTGTCATACAGCATCCTGAGCATGCTGATCACGGCATCCGTAAAGGCCGGCGACTGAGAAACAAAGGCCGCCATCAATTTGAAATAATTATCGAACATCTCTTTGGGTCCGATGCCTGCAGGCCAGCCCTCTTTGACTTTCACGCCTTCCCTGCGCAGGGATTGAACCGTGTCGGACATGATGGTTGCAATTTCAGGCATCACCGGACAAAAGGGATCATCCGTGACATAGCCGACCCGGTAATCTTTGAGTTTCGTTTTTCGCGGCTTCGGCAAAGTGAAGCGCAGGGCGTTTGCATCCTCGGGCGCAGGCCCGGCAATGATTTCCAGTTCCAGCTTCAAATCACGCGCCGAACGGGCGAGCGGCCCGACGACGGCCAGATCATTCAAGCCGGCCAGATTGATGGACGGCGGAATCAAAGAAGGCAGCGGCGGAATCCCGCCTTGGAAAGGCACGAGATTGAGAGAAGATTTGTGGCCGCAGACCCCGCAGAAGTTACTCGGCGTACGGATCGATCCGGCAAGATCGGCTCCCAGTTCGAGAAATCCCATTCCCGCAGCCAGCGCCGCAGCTCCCCCTCCGGTTGAACCGCCTGATGTTCTGGTAACATCCCAAGGGTTATTCGTTGTCCCCGCAACCTTGTTGTAGGTTTGAATATCGCTCGCGCCAATGGGCGTGTTTGTTTTGCCGACAATAATCGCACCGGCGGCAAGCAACCGCTCCACCGCTACGGCGTTTTCTGTCGGGACGTAATCGGCAAGCTCCGGAAATCCGCAGGTCGTCCGCAAGCCGGCCGTCATGAACTGATCCTTGATGAGAATCGGCAGACCATGCAGCGGCCCCCAGACCTTTCCGGCAGCCAGAGCGTCATCGGCTTTGCGCGCCCGCTTCAATGCCTGTTCTTCATTTAACGTAACAAAAGCGTTGATTTTTTCATTGTGCTTCTTAATCCGCCTGAAAACATGCCGGGTCAGCTCACGAGATGATATGAAACCTGTCTTGATGGCTTTGATAGCGCCAGTCGCTGTGCCGAAGTCCGGATCGAATTTTGAATGGGGTGATGCTTTCGGTGAAGAAATCTTTTTTTTCATACACAAAAGTCTCCCTTCTGTTAAATGTCCGTGAATAATGACACTATTCGCCATACATTTCTACTGAATTTATCGAGTGGCTTGTTCAAGGGAAAGTCATTATCCATGAAGCACAGATTTCTCCCCCTTTGTTCAAAAGGGAGATTTAGGGAGATTTAAAATAAATCCTCCCTAACCCTCCTTTAAAAAGGAGGGAATTAAAGCCCGCTCCGGGTGCAAATATAAGGTTTTTTAAAAATAATCATCTGTGCTATACGGAAATGAATTTAAGCAAGAAGGAAGAAAAAATGGAACCTCTCAAAGGATCACAACGCAAATATCTGCGCTCCCAGGCGCATCACTTAAAGCCGCTGGTCATGATCGGCGCCAAAGGCGTAACCGAACAATTGCTCGGTTCGGTCGATCTCGCTCTGAAGGATCATGAACTTATTAAAGTAAAATTCGGCGAATTCAAGGAAGCCAAAAAGGAAATATCCGCGGAAATTGCCCAGGCAACCAAAAGCGAACTGGTCGGTCTCATCGGCAACATCGCCATTTTCTATCGACCCTGTCCGCAGACGGAAAAAAGAAAAATTAAACTACCCTAGAGGATGATTATTTTTATCCGGCTTCCGATTTTCAGGTCAGGTTTTCTCTCAGCGTTTACGCAGCACCAGACTGCCGACGGAATATCCGGCGCCAAAGGAACAAATCATCCCGATATCACCCTTTTTCAGATCATCATGATAAAGATGAAAAGCGATGATTGACCCCGCGGACGCTGCGTTTCCGTAGCGGTCAAGGATTGTCGGGATCTTTGCTTCCTCGACATCTTTACCGAGGATTTCTTTAATCACCATGTTGTTCATGTTGATATTGGCCTGGTGAAGCCAGAATCGTTTGACATCTCGGGGCTTAAAATTAAGACCGGCCAGATGGTCATTAATATGCCTGGCGGCAACCGGGCTTACTTCTTCAAACACCTTGCGCCCGGATTGATGAAACAGTTTGTCCCAGCCGAAAGGATCCACATCCGTGGCATACGACATATGTCCGATATTGGAGCGGATATTATTGGAAAAGCGGGTCAGTGCTTTTGTGCTGAGAATCTCGTAGCTGTTCGGAGATGTGCATGTTTCGGATCGCTCCATGATGACGGCAGTAGCGACGTCGCCAAAAATGAAATGGCTGTCACGATCACAGAAATTGACCTGGGGGGTAACCAGTTCCGGATTGATCGCTAAAACACACTTTGCCGAACCGGAGACCAGGCTGTCATAAGCCCTGTGAAGGCCGAATGTCGCCGCCGAACAGGCCCCCAGCATATCAAATGCAAACCCGTCAATGCCCAGTTCGTTTTGTATTTCAATGGCAATGGCCGGATAGGGCCTTTGCGTATAGGCGGCGGCAACAATGACAGCATCAACATCCGCGGCCGTCTTGCCGGCAGCCGCCATGGCCTGACGCGCCGCCATAACGCCGATCTCCGCCTGATTGCTTAATTCTTCGTCTTTTCTTTCGGGGAACCTGGGACGCATGCGATTGATATCTAAAATACCATCCCTGGTATAGACATGCCGTTCTTTAATCCCGGATGTTTTCTCAATGAATCTTACGCTGGACGGGTGCTTCTCCTCTATCTTGCCTGCGGCAATCTCCGCTTTGTGATCGGCATTAAACTTTTCCACATAGGCGTTATAGCTTTCAACCAGTTCTTCATTTGTTATAATATTGGGCGATGTCCAAAGTCCTGAACCACTGATGACTATTGTGGGGGATAAGTTTGTTGTCATAAAAAATTCCTTTTCAAAAAATAATCCATCCGATTTTCCTGCTGCATGACATACCTGCCATCCGTCTGAAATGCAACAGATTATTACCCTGAAAAAATCGAATGTGACATCCGAACGACCCTGTCCCGGCCGGGCCGTGACAGGCGGGTATCCCGGCATTTTCAGGTTAGCCGCCTGGATCGACGGGGATTTCCGATAACAATCCGGGTTTTTTCCGGTCGCCGGGCGAGGCTTACCTTTTACGGGAAAAAGTGAAGAAAATTAGTTGACATAAAAAATCAATCGCATTATATACAGCGCACCCGCGAGCAGGTTTGCAGCTAAAAACCGGACGGGCAAGGCTCTCAGCATTTCTTACTGGGGAATCGTTCAATGGTAGGACGACGGACTCTGACTCCGTTAATCAAGGTTCGAATCCTTGTTCCCCAGCCAAATTTCAAGCACTTCCAAAAATGATTTATTTTTCTGACGGATACCTTCAGGAAACCACAAGTACATTTTTATAACGTTCATCCATCATCATCTTAAATCCGGCCGGCAAGGGGAGGATTGATCACCTTCCGGTATAGCTAGTCTATCTTAACCACCTGGGGACCATCAAAGTAGATTCTTGTATATCCGTAATACCAGACATAGTAAGTTTTCCCGTTATCCGGCTGAAAATTTTCGTACGTTTGAGCATCGGATTTTCCGAATAACGATTCAACATCCTTTTTCTTCATTTTTACGGTTATTCTTTTTTTCGCATCAAGGGACTTTTTAATGATCCCTTCGATGATTTCCATTCTCTTTGCTTCGATGGCGTCGATTTCGCTGATCGCGGCATTCCTCTCTTTCCTTAAATCCTCCGCATCGGTAAAAGATGCCGGTTTAAGTTTTTTCTGCAATACGGCCAGCGTTTGCTCCAATTCCTCTTTTTTCTGCTGCTGCTCATTAACTTGCTTCTGTAAAGAGGCGTCGCTTTTAATCCTTGCTATCAATTTTTCCACATAATGAGTGTCAACATCAGTTGCGGCAGTCGTTGTGACTGTCTGATCGCGCCACTCCTGATTTGTAATCTTTACTTTTAACGCCGCCGCCGTGTAAACTTTTATCTCTCTGGGGGACAGCCGGTGATGCTTTGCCGCACTCAGCGTGCCTGCATAGGCCGCTGCCTGCCCCAAAACGCTTTTGCCGGCCTCGATAACGCAGATACGGCGAACCTCATTGCGTGTCTCATTATCGCTCATTTTGTAAGACTGGGTGACCGTAATCGTCTTGATCTCGGCATGAGCAATGGCAGGAATACAAAGCAATAACAGAAAGGCCACCAGGCAGGATATCTTTTGCATATTCATTCTTCCTCTCCATTATTGTGATTTTCCAGGACGTCTAACTGAATTGTCTTGATCCATTTACCGCATTAACCTTACAGGTCCGTGTTTTAAAAATCCGGAATCCCTGTCCACCGCCGGCTTATTTCTTTTCTCCCGAAGCAATCTTTGTCCACGAATCCCGCAGCGGCACGATGCGATTGAAGACAGGTTGATCCGTTTGCGTATCCAGATCAGCACAAAAATATCCCAGTCTTTCGAACTGATATTGGCTCCCCGGTTCCGCATTCTTCAGACTTTGCTCGGCATAGCAGGTCGCAAGGACTGTAAGAGAAGCCGGATTCAGATAGTTTAAAAATTCTTCTTCGCTTCCCGGGTCCTCAATGCTGAACAACCGATCGTACAACCGCACTTCGGCCGGCACCGCATGCCGGGCGGAAACCCAGTGAATCACGCCCTGAATCTTGCGTCCGTCCGGAGGCGGCGCATTGCCGGTCTGGGGATCATAAGTGCAGTGCAGCTCCACCACTTCGCCGGTTTGCTCATCCTTGACCATGCTTTCATATTTGATGACGTAGGCATTACGAAGGCGGACTTCCCGCCCTGTCCCGAGACGATGATATTTTTTGGGTGGATCCTCCATAAAATCGTCCCGCTCAATATAAAGCTCCCTGGAGAAGGGAACCTGTCTTGCCCCCAGCTCGGGCCGCTGGGGATGGTTTTGACATTCAAACTGTTCGACTTGGTCTTCCGGGTAATTGTCGATTACAACCTTAAGCGGCCGCAAAACACACATGGCTCGGGGTGCCTTTTCATTCAAATCCTCGCGGACACAATATTCCAGCAGGGAAACATCGATCAGGTTATCGTTTTTAGCCACGCCGATCTGGGCACAGAAGTTTCGGATCGCCTCGGGCGTATAACCCCGGCGGCGCATTCCTGTCACGGTGGGCATGCGTGGATCGTCCCAGCCCTGAACATAATTTTTTTTCACCAGTTCAATGAGCCGCCGTTTGCTCAAAACCGTGTAACTCAAATTGAGCCTGGCAAATTCGATCTGCCGCGGCCGGTGGCCGGTAATCAGCCTCTCCACGATCCAGTCATACAGGGGGCGATTATTTTCGAACTCCAGGGTGCAGATGGAATGCGTGATCCCTTCCATGGCGTCGGAAAGGCAATGGGCAAAATCATACATCGGATAAATGACCCATCGATCACCCGTCCGGTAATGAGGCTCCCGTTTAACACGGTACAAAACGGGGTCGCGCATGACAATGTTGGGGGAAGCCATGTCAATCTTGGCGCGGAGCGTATGAGCGCCGTCGGCGAACTCGCCTGCCCTCATCCGGGAAAACAGGTCCAGGTTTTCTGCAACCGATCGGTTGCGATACGGACTTTCCTTTCCCGGCTCGGTGAACGTTCCTCTGTTTTCACGCACTTCCTCGGCGTTCAGGCTGCAGACATAGGCGTTGCCGGTTTTGATCAGCTCCACGGCAAACTGATAGAGCTTCTCGAAATAATCGGAGGCATAAAACAGACGGTCTTCCCAGTCAAATCCCAGCCAGCGGACATCGCGGATAATCGATTCCACATATTCCATGGACTCGCCCAGCGGGTCCGTATCGTCCAGTCTCAGATTGCAGGTTCCCCGATACTGTCTCGCAATGCCGAAGTTGAGGCAAACCGACTTGGCGTGTCCGATATGGATGTAGCCGTTGGGTTCGGGCGGGAAACGCGTGGCAACGCGTCCTTCGTGTTTGTTCGCCCGTAGGCCGTCGTCGATGATCTCGCGGATAAAATCATTTGGTGCTGGGGGTGTCGGTTGTGACATAACTTAAATTACTCCTTTTGCTTCTTATTCCCGGGAAGGCAACACTCCAAATGGAGGCTTCCATATTTTCCAAAAGCCATGCGGCAGCTTTGCTTATCAGGCGTCTTATCACAAATCAACACCCGATGGCCGTTTTCAGATTGTCCATTTTCAGGTTGCCGCCGGACATAATCATCACCACTTTCCTGCCCGCAAGCCTGTCTTTTATTTTATAAGCGGCCATCAGGGAAACGGCTCCTGCGGCCTCGGCCAGATTATGGGTGGTGGCCAGCGCCATTCTGATGCCTTCCAGTATTTCGTCTTCCGTCAGGAGTACAACATCGTTGATGGTGTCTTTGAGAATGACATAAGGCAGGTGGAAGACGCTTCTTGCGGCCAGGCCGTCGGCAACCGTACGGGCGTCATCAAGCGTCACGATTTCTCCCTTTTTCCAGGAATTATAGAAAGACGGCACGTTTGCGGGCTCAACGCCGATGATCTCGATTCCGGGTTTGATGGCGCGGGCTGTTTTCAGAAGGGATGCGCAACCGGCGCCGCCGCCGATGGGACAAATAATGGTATCGACCTCGGGCAGGTCCTCCAGAATCTCCAGCCCCATGGTGGCCAGGCCGTTTAATATTTCCGGTTCGTTGCCCTGCCTTACATAGTAATAACCCGCGCTGTCCACCAGCTCTTCGCAGTAGGACTGGGCATCGTAGAAATCCTCTCCGTGGACAATGACTTCCGCGCCGTAGCTTTCGATGATTCTGTTGATTTCCGGATTGTTGTTTTCCGGTACGACAACCGTACAGGGCACGTGGAACCATTGTCCCGCCCAGGCCATTGCCAGACCGTGGTTGCCTCTGGTCGCCACAAGAATCCCCGTCTCCAGTTCTTCCTTGGACATGTGATGAAAGAAGTTAATCGCTCCGCGAATTTTGAATGATCCGGTCGGGTTGTGGTTTTCATGCTTGACGAAGGCTTCGCAGCCGATGAGTCTGGAAAGTTCAGAATAGCAGATCAGGTTTGTCCTGTTCAGGTACTTGTAGGTAATTGATCTCGCCATTAAAGTTCTGGTCAGGTTGACCTGCTCGCTCAGTGCTTCGTATTTTTTCTGCATGAATATCCTCCCTGGCTGTCACAGCCGATACCCTTTTTATGCCTACTTTCGCCGCCCGTCAAGACAACTTCAGCCTTGTTTCCTTCGGCCTTCTGTCTCACACCCCCTTAAAGGCGGGTCAGCCTATATACCTCATCACCATCTCCGCATAACGTTCGGCCGCCCCCCTATTGGCAAGGACAACCGCCTGACCGCGGCAACCGCGACGCTCTGAGTCCTGCGGATCAGCCAGCATCCGTAAAATGCCCTCCGATAATTCCCGGGCGTTATGGATGCGAATCCCCGCGCCCGCTTCTTCCAAAAGCGCTGCTTCCTGACTGAAGTCTTCCATCGACGGGCCGTAAAAAATCACTTTACCCCAGGCTGCCGCCTCCAGAATATTCTGGCCGCCTTTTGGAACCAGAGAGCCGCCGCAATATACAACCGTCGCCAGAGAATAAGTCTTAAAGAGCTCGCCGATCACGTCGACAACAATCACTTTTTCATTCCGGCGAAAATGCCCGTTGTTCATCCGGGTCACGGTAATCATATCCTTTAAATCCGCCTGACGCAGAAGATTGATCACCTCGCCTACCCGCTCAATATGCCGCGGCACAAGAATTAATCCCAATTCCGGATAATACGCAAGCAGTTCCCGATAGACTTGAATAATAACGTCTTCTTCGCCCGGGTGCGTACTGCCTGCCACCAGAAACTTTTCATCTTTTTGCACATTGAAGCGGCGGACAACATCATCATGCAGATCAGGCGATGCCATCGCCGCGAGTGCGTCATACTTGGCATTGCCCAGAACCTTGATCTTTCCGGCATCCATTCCAATGCCGGCAATTCTTGACGCATCGATATCGGAAATCATCCCGGCTGCGGCCACATTTTCCAGGATTCGCCGCCAGAAAAAGCCGGTCCTGCGGTATTTGGAAAAGGAGCGGGGCGAAATCCGGCCGTTCACCATGAGCGATGAAACACCCCGCTTGCTGCAGGCAGCCAGGAAATTAGGCCAGAGCTCCGTCTCAACCATGACAAAGACATCAGGACGCACAAGATTCAGCATTTTATTGACGGCAAAAGAGATGTCCAGCGGGAAATAAATAAACGCATCCGCTTCTTTCACCATTTTTTTAGCCATCCCCTGTCCGGTTTCCGTGGACGTGGAAAAAATTATCCGCACCCCGGGCCGCTTCACTTTTAATAAGGCGACAATCGGCGCAGCAGCGGTCACTTCACCTACCGACACAGCGTGAATCCAGATCCGCTTGCCTTCTTGATTAATCCGGGACAGAATATTTTCCTGTCGGCCGCCCAGTTTTTGAATGAGACTGTTGCGGTATTTGCCGGTGATCAGCATTTTTAATAAAAAAAATAAAAGAACGGGAACAGCGGCAATCAGCAAAACTATGTTGTAAAGAAATCTCATGGGCGCATATTCGATTTTTTCAACGCCTGTGTCAAGCACAAAGGCATATATACTGAAGGCTGAAGGCTGAAGGAAGAGATACCATATTATTTCCTGCAAACTGTCTTTTAGTTCTATTGCTCTGTTTGGATAATTGAAAAATTATATTACGCTTTTCCTTCAGTCTTCAGCCTTCGGCCTACCGCCTCAGAAAAGAACATCTTTCGATCTTCTTTAGATTGACAGTGGCAAATCATTAGTATAATTGATTACCTCAATAAAGGAGAATCGTCATGAAATTGATTGCCCCTTCAATTCTTTCGGCTGACGGCGGAAGGCTTAGCGAGGAAATAGGCGTAGTGGAAAAAGCCGGTGCGGACTGGATTCACGTGGACGTTATGGACGGACACTTTGTCCCCAATATTACGATGGGGCCTGCCATAATCTCCGCCTTGCGCAAAGCCACCAGGCTGCCTTTTGACGTGCACCTGATGATCAATGATCCGGACAGCTATATCGAATCCTTCGCCGCCGCAGGCGCCGATTATATTACGGTGCACGTGGAAGCAGCCCGTCATCTTCATCGAACCATTGAACTCATCAAAAAGGCGGGAAAAAAGGCAGGTGTTTCTCTGAATCCGGCTACACCGCTCAGTCAGATCGAAGAGATCCTTCCGGATATCGACTTGCTCCTGATTATGTCGGTCAACCCCGGATTCGGCGGGCAGCAATTCATCAAGAGCTCCCTGTCCAAAATCAGGAGGGCCGGTGAGATGATCGCGAAACTGCCGCAAAAGCCGATGCTGGAAGTGGACGGAGGCGTCAATCTTTCCAATATTTCCGCCATCGCCCAGGCGGGAGCGGATGTGCTGGTGGCGGGAGCGGCGGTTTTCGGCACAACCGATTACGCGCAAACCATCGCTGCCCTGAAAGCCGCGGCCAACAAAACCTGAGACCCTGCCGCCATCATCAATAAAAAACGGCGGCCTTATGGGTTATGAAGGCCGCCGTAAAATGTCCTGACAATCAATTATTTCTTGCTATAGTCGTAGACGCCGCGTCCTGATTTACGCCCCAGATTGCCGGCGCGAACAAGTTTTCTCAAAAGAGGTGACGGACGGTATTTATCGCCCAACTCCCGGTGCATGCCCTCGCAGATCCTCAGTTGCGTATCGAGTCCGATCAGGTCGCCCAGGGCCAAAGGTCCGATGGGGTGATTGCAGCCCAGCTGCATTGCTTTATCAATATCCGCAGCCGTGGCCAGACCTTCGTCCAGCACAAAAAAAGCTTCGTTGATCATGGAACACAAAATGCGGTTGACAACAAACGCCGGCGCTTCATTGACCATCACCACTTCCTTGCCGATTTTCTTGCCCCAGGCTTTGGCAATCTCCACCGTCTCGTCGGAAGTCTGCTGGCCGCGAATGACTTCCAAAAGGCGCATCACCGGAACGGGATTGAAAAAATGGGTGCCGATAAAACGATCCGGCCTTTTCGTAATCGCCGCCATTTCCGTGATGCTTAAGCCCGAAGTGTTGGTGAAGAACAGGCAGTGCGAAGGAACAACCGCTTCCAGTTCCGCATAGACTTTCTTCTTCAGATCCATCAGTTCGATGACCACTTCCACGACGACATCCGCATCAGCCGCGGCTTCTTTTACATCGAGCGTCGGCTTGATCCGTCCCAGAATGGCGTCCATCTGTTCTTTGGTGATCTTCCCTTTTTCGGCGTCGCGGCTCAGGTTCTTTTTGATCGTGTTCATGCCGTTGTCGATGAATCGTTGTTCAATATCCCGCAGCGTGACATCAAAGCCTGCCGCGGCGCACACCTGCGCGATGCCGTTGCCCATCAAGCCCGCGCCCAACACGCATACTTTTTTAATTTCCATACAAACCTCCGAATTCATTTATTGTCAAGCAGGCGGCTCCAGCCTTGAAGCCATCGTGGATGGTAACAGACTGGCAACCGTCAAGTCAAGCAAAATACCGGATCTCTTTTTTATTGAACCCGAGGCGTCAATGTGCCAGAATCAGACATGCATATTTTAATTGACGGTTATAACCTGATCCGGCAGTCGATCACCTTGCGGCGCTTTGAGCGGCAAAGCCTTGAGGCGGGACGCAATGCTCTGGTCACCTGGCTTGCCCGGTACCGGGACAGAAAAGACCACCGCATTACCGTGGTTTTTGACGGCTGGCTGAGTGGTCCCGCCCAGGAAGAACGCGATTATTCATCAGGCATTCACATCATCTACTCAGGCCGGGGCATTAAAGCCGATGACGTCTTGAAAAGAATCGCCGCTTCTACCGATGAGGAAATTTTGGTGGTTTCTTCCGATCGCGAAGTGGCCTCTTACGCAACACGCAGAGGCAAAGCCGCGCTGTCATCCCTGGAATTTGAGACGATTGTTGATAAGTTGTTGGCAGCTCCGGCCGATAACGAATTCTTCGGCCGGAAAGATGAAGACGGGGAAGAAGACAGCCGCTCTGCCCGCAAAAAAGGGCCCGCCCGCAAACTTTCCCGCGCACAAAGGCAGGCTCAGACTAAAATCAGGAAGCTTTAGAGCCGTTAAGAAAGAACCATCCATGCGGGTGGCAAGAGGATACATTTCTATTCATTTCGTTTGGACCCTTTATGCCGGTTATGATGTTAAAACGTTATAGTTGTTATTGAACTACGTCTTAACGCAGGCCTTGATCAGGAAGCGCTCCAGCAGCAACTGAGGATCCGTGGCTGAAGACTTCATCGCGCGGTCCATCTTCAGCAAATCATCCAGGTAATTCAAAAGAACCGGATAGGAAAACCGGCTGCAGTGCTTGAGCGCGTTGTAAATGACAAAGGGATGCTTATTGACCAGCAGATCTTCCTTGCGGGATGCATCCGGCGCCAGCCCCAATACAGCGGGATAAACATTCTTCTGAAAGGAGCCGTACTCCATGCTTGGTGTGATTCTGGGCAGTTTTCCCGAGCGAACGAGCACAGACGCCTGCAAAAGCATACGGATTTCACGGCTGATCATCGTCAGAATCATCAAATGATGCGTGCCCTGATCCAGCAAGCCTTTGAGGGCCAAAAGCGCCGCTGTCGCATTTTTTTCGGCCAGCGCCGTCGTCAAATCGAAAATGGAATCTTCTTTGGTCTTGCCGACAACGGCCTCGACGTCCTTTTCCTCAATAACGGCACGCTCGCCAACAAATGAAATGAGCTTCTGCAGTTCGTTCAATGAAGGACGAAGCTGAAATCCCGTTTTTTTCCCCAGGGCGATCCAGGCGGCGGGAGTCAGTTTCCTGCCGCACCGGTCCAGCAATTTCTGCGCTTCGAGCTTGAGCGTTTCTCTGGTTGCCGCTTCCCCCTTAATCTCACCAAAGTGCAAGGCAATACCGGCTTTGTCGATTACTTTGAATATTTTTTTTCTTTTATCAACCGCCTCGGCGGTCATTATCAAACAATTGCCCGTTGGAAGCCCCTGTGCCAGCAGTTCTTCAAATTGCTCGGACGGATCGGCAACACTGCCGGATGCCCATCCCCGGCCGGTACAAATTTCGATGATGCGCGGCAGCCACTTGTTTCTGTCGTCGCCTGAATCTTCCTCGACGGCTTTGCGCCATTGTTCATCGGTAATCTTCTGCCATCCGGAGCCCTGCATATCTTCCCAGGCAAAGCCGGATATCTTCAGAAAGGTCAAAAAATATTTGGCGGCTTTATCGGGGTGCTCATTAAGGTTGTCACGTATTTTCTGGATCAGATCGCCCAGGTTTTCCCGCGATTGAAAAATCGTCGTGTTTTTGACCACCACCACTTTTCTGCCGCCTAAAAGCGAGGGTGCCAGGAGATGATCCTTCAGAATGTCAAAATCGGCATTTTCGCCGTCGAGAAAAAAAAGGCCGAAATCACGATCGGACTGGGGCACGATGATGTCCAGTATTTGATGAAGCGTTTCATTGATCAGATACTCTTCTTCACCATACAAAAGATAACAGGGCGCAACTTTTCCCTTCTTTAAGTCCATGATTGTTTTTTCCAGGGTCATATATGACTCTCGTGGAGGAGAAACATGTTGAGTTTAAACGATGACGTATTTCTTGATATGTTTCACAACTTCTTCAGGTTCGTCAATAACTTGAATCATCTCGATATCAAAAGGCAGGATCATTCCATTTTGCTGCATGCTGTTTTGCAGCCAGTCCAGCAGACCCTGCCAATAGTCTCTGCCCATCAGAATGATGGGAAAACTTTTCATTCTTTTGGTCTGGATCAACGTCAGCGCTTCAAAAAACTCGTCCATCGTCCCATAGCCACCCGGCATGATCACATAAGCAACCGCATATTTGACAAACATGACTTTGCGAATGAAAAAATATTTATAATCCAGTTGAATATTGGCGTAAGGGTTGGGCTTCTGTTCAAAAGGCAGCTTGATATTCATTCCCACGGATTGGCCACCCGCTTCCGCAGCGCCTTTATTGCCCGCTTCCATGATGCCGGGGCCGCCGCCGGTAATGACGGCAAATCCATTCTGGGCCAGAAGCTGTCCCAGCTTTTCCGCCATTTGATAATACTTATCGCCGGGTTTGACGCGGGCAGAGCCAAAAATCGTCACGGCATTATGGACGTTCGAAAGAATCTCAATGGATTCGACAAATTCCGCCATGATGCGGAAAATCCGCCATGATTCTTCCTTGGATAATTCGTCGACAATATATTGCTTTTCCATACCGCTCGTTTCCTTGCATCAAGCAAAAACGGTAAGCCGTCATTCAATAATAATGCAACATTTTAATATCATAGCCAGCATAAGGGGCCGTAACACAATGGCTGGAAATGTAACAATTATTTCTTAACGGCCCCTGAAATAAGATTATTGATCTTTTTTTTCAGATAAAATTAATTGCTGCGACGGCGCTGAACCTTGGCCAGTCTGCGGCGTGCTTCAATGGTTTTTCTCTTCTTTTTGACGGAAGGCTTTTCATAGGCCCGGCGAACTTTCAATTCCTTGAATAATCCGCTTTTCGAAAGTTTGTTTTTCAGAATCTTAAGCGCTTTCTCCACATCGTTATCAATGACTTTTACTTCCAATTTTATTCCTCCTTGTTGATGGTTGCCGTGTAATATTTGTGTCATTTTTTGACTTTTAAACGCAAAAAAAGGGCAGCACGGCACAAACAGACTCATCTGCGCACCGTCAACTACCCTTGAATTTTCAATAAGTTTTAAATCACGCTCCCTGCTCGGAAATCACGTTGGGCAGAGCCCTTAAAAAATATCATATGCCCTGTGATTTCCTGCGGTTACCCGCATATAATTTTTCATCCGCGGCAGCTTATTTAAATTTTTCACCATGATCCCCTGCGCGGTGAGGTTTGCATATATGCGATCTGAATCGAAATTGCAACTAAAATAAAAAAATGAGCCCGTGCCGACCTCCAGCCTTACTTAAAGGCTGCTTTTTTTCGCTGCCAATTCCAAGCGTCGCTCTTGTATTTTTCGACCAGATAAGCGCTTAACTCCTTCTCGGCGGGTGTTAACGGCCCTTCGGACAGATCAATGCCCAATTCGTCGATAAACCCCTTCTGCAAAACTAAACAGAGTGTCTCCGCGCTGACGGGTGAAGAAATCACCTCATTGACAGCCGTGACAGAACATCTGAGTTTTTCGGCCGGTTCCGGAGCCCGGGACGACAGAATCAAGGCGGCGGTTTCAACCGGATCAAACGTCATCAACAGCGATCCGTGCTGCAAAAACCCCCCGTGCGTTCGCATTTGCGCGCTCCCGCAGATTTTTCTGCCGTCGACTAGCAGTTCGTTGCCGGATGGTATGGAAAAACAGCAGGAGGAGGTGTTCTTCTTTGTACCTGAAACGCTTTTGCCCCCTTCCGCCAGGCGAGCATTAATCCCCAGTTCCGACAGGCCGCGCGCCAGACAAATACTGATTTTTTCATAGGTGCCGGAAATATTGTCGGGAAATATTTTTTCTGAATTTTCGGCCGTAAGCGAATAGGTAATTTCATCACGGTGATAAACGGCTTTACCACCGGTTATCCTGCGGACAATGTCAACGCCGGTCAGTTGGCACTGACTGACATTGATTTCGTTTTTTAATTCCTGAAAATAGCCGATAGAAACAGCTGCCGGACGCCAGCCGAAAAAACGCAATGTCGGTGGCTTCCTATTTTTTATGGTTTCCTGAAATATGGCCTCGTCGATGGCCATATTTTCAAAAGCGCTGTATGGCCGATAATTAAGCAACCGCCAGGTCATAAGGGGAGTTCAGTCAGTTTCCTGCTGCATGATAAAATCATGGTAGCCCGCAGCATCCAGAAGATCATCCAGTTGCTCCAGATCATCCATCTCAATGACAACCAGCCAGCCGGTATCATGAGGATCACTGTTGATGATGCCGATGTCGTCATTAATGTCTTCGTTAACGCTGACAATCGTCCCGCTGACCGAAGCAATCAGATCCACCACCGCCTTGGTGGATTCAATAGAGCCGAAAGATTCGTCGCGTTCCACATAGGTATCCACTTCAGGGAATTCTATAGACAGGATTTCTCCGAGACTTTCCTGGGCGTAATCCGTAATCCCCAGCGTAGCCATATCTCCGTCAACCCGTACCCAAATATGTTCACGACTGTAAAGCAGGTCTTCTGGAAATACCTTCATAACAGTTTAACCTCTAATTTATTCAACAACGATGAGATCTTTTTTCATCTTTGAAATTATTTCGCAACTATTTTTTTTCACGACAACCGTGTCCTCAATCCGAATGCCCCACAGGCCGGGATAGTAGAGGCCGGGTTCAACCGTCACCACCATTCCGGCATTTAAAACATCCTGTGAATTCGGCGCCAGCCTAGGCGCTTCATGAACCTCCAGACCGACACCATGACCTGTTCCGTGTACAAAATAGCGGCTGTATTTTTTACCCAACACACCGCGAACCAACGCATCCACATCCGCCGCGGCTATTCCTGCCCTGAGGGACAAGATGGCTTCATCATGAGCCCGCAGTACCGCACGATAAGCATTTTTTTTATCACCTGTCAATTCCCCAATTGCAAATGTACAAGTTTCATCAGAACAGTAGCCCTGATATTTAACGCCAAAATCAATAACCACAAAATCCCCACTCCTGATCTTGCGATTTGTAGGCTGGGCATGCGGGAGCGCCGCATTCTCTCCGGAGGCGATAATCGTTTCAAAGGCAACCTGCTCGGCCCCCGCAAGGCGCGCCGTTATTTCCAGTTGCAGAGCCGTTTCCAGTTCCGTCCAGCCGGGTCGTATTTCGCGGGCAAGTGTGTCTATCGCTTTCGAGGCGATAGCCGCCGCTTTTTTCATGACGGCAATTTCATGCTGGTCTTTATAAGCCCGAAGCAATCTTAATTCGTCACCCAGTCCGACCAATTTAATATTTTTCAGCCTGCGTGTTAAATCATTATACATTTCCACCGTAACGCAAGAGGCTTCAAAGCCGATATTTTTCAGGCCTAACTCCTTCAAGGCCTGTTCGATTCCCTGAATTTTATTTTGATAATGAAGGACGGAAATCCCCCTGACCTCAGCTGCGGCTTGCGTGGTGTAACGTCCATCAACAAGAAGCCTCGCGTCATCGGAGCTTAAAACCAACAGGCCGTCACTGCCGGTAAATCCCGACAGATAGCGGATATTACTGATATTGGAAAACAGGATGCCATCGACGTGATAATCAGGGAATTTTTTCTGAACGGCATGAAGCCTGAGGAGAGAAAAATTATCGATTGCATGCGGCATGAGTCTTCGTCCTATTAATATTGGTCAGCCATCCCGATAGCGTATTGATTAATTGATCGGAAGAAGCATTATCCTGTTGATCGATTTTACTTTCTTTTTTTTGTACGTCCTCAGAAGCAGTCCCTGGCGAGGTTAATGCCCGGCCCTTCTCAGCAAACGGACTATACGCCCGATACTGCTGATAACAAAGTTGGGCCTCTTTTGCATAGCCATTTTTTGCGTATAATTCTCCCATCCGGACAAATACGCCGGTCAATGCGGCAATTTTGTCCTCCAGAGCACAAAGCATCCGCTGGGATTCCGTGAGATGAGCCATCGCGATTTGTGCTTCACCGACTGCAACGTAGGCGTCAGCGTCCATGGGAAATTCTCTCAGTCGTTCAAGAGACAAGACCAGTGCGTCAGCATACCGTTTGTTTTGAAGCAAATATTTGTACTGATCGGGAAATGCAATACGGTTTTTTTCGAAGGTTTGATTTTCCATGGCTGCTTAAAAATGGCGGGAATGTGTTTTATTGAAACAAAAAGATAAAACAGCAAGTATGTTCATTCGTTTATATACTTTCGATCACCCTTCACCTCAAAGACCGCAGATACTCTCGGGCTTCTTGTCCAAATGGTGATTGCGGGGCAAGCTTGATGACCTGTTGAAAAGAATTTTTCGCATTCGCGGGGTCTTTAATTTTTAAGTAAGTTTCAGCCAGAAAAAAATGAGCGTCATAAAGTGAAGGGTTCAGCGTCACAGATTTTTCCAAATGCTCTTTTGCCTGGGCTAAATTGGATTTCTTGATATAGATTAACCCCAGAAATTTTTCGATCTGAGGCTGTAAGACAATCATCCCATCCTGCCTTGATGCCTGCTGAAACCGTGACAGGGCCATATCGTAATTCTGCAGGTTATAGTAAGCTAAACCGGAGTTATACAAGGCACGTCCCGGAGTTACATACAGGTGATTATTTAAAGCTTTATCAAATGCATCAATAGCCCTCTCCCATTGACCCATATCCATATAAATGGCGCCCAGATAATTGTACGCTTCCGAATAATCATTTTTCAACGACACAGCCGTCTGAAATCTTTCCATCGCCTTGTCTTTTAAACCACGTCCCAGATACGCAATTCCCAAATGATAATTGATGACCGGATCGTCTGGGGCATTTTTATCAGCCTCCAGCAGTTCCTTGAGAGCGCCCAGGTATTGCCGCGCTTCAATTAAGGCTATCCCCTTTTTCAAATAAGCATCGGCCTGATCTCTATGCCAGGGCGTGCTGGTGCAGGAGATAAGAAATAACTGGCAAAATAAAACCGACAGGATAATTATTGTTTTCAATTTCATGATTCAGTCCACTTGAGCCGGCAAGAACATTGAATTGCGTTTTGCGCACTCACCGATAAAAATCCCTCTGCACATCCGGCTGCAGAGGGATTGATGTCCGGTCGCGTTATTTTCTATTCTTTACGGCAACGGTCCGATTGATTGGCAAGCGACGTATTGCACTCATCTTCAACATATCCGGATTCCGATAATATCTTTGGCGTGATAAATATCATCAATTGCCGTTTTTGCCTTGTGACGCCTTCCGTTTTAAACAGCCATCCCAAAACCGGAATCTTATAAAACAAGGGAAGTCCGGATACCGACGTACTTTCTGTATTTTTGGATATGCCGCCGATAACGACCGTATCTCCATCGGACACGACAACCTTGGATTCCACTTCATTCTTGCGAATGGGCGGATTGCCCTGAAGTGTTTGTCCTGTAGCATAGTCCGGTGTGTCGTTAGTCGCTTTGATTTCCATGGAAATCCGGCCTTCATCGGTAATTTTCGGTTTTACCTCCAACCGCAAAACAGCTTCCTTAAAAGTAACGCTTGCCGCTGAAGTGCCTGAAGCCGGCGTCACATAGGGCACTTCATCACCCTGTTTGATAACGGCTTTCACATTGTCCATCGTCACGACTCTGGGCGCTGAAATTATTTTACCTTGAGCGGTTGTTTCCAGGGCCTGCAATTGAGTTTCGATATAGCCGCTGGCCCCTCCAAAAACAAGGCCGAAGGTCGGTCCGGCCACTATGGCGGGAAAATTGACAGCCGCCATTGTTAATGGCGTGGTGGCGGTCTTGGAGACCACTTCAGACGGATACCTGATCGATTGAGAATTGGTTGTCGAAAGCGGATTCATCCCGCCGGAAAAACCCAATCCGTAATTCCCGGTAGATGCGTGCTGGCCGAATCCCCATTGAATACCAAGATTTCTGGTAAAATCATCCGTCACTTCTACGATTTTCGCTTCAATCAGGATCTGGCGCAGTTTCCCTTTTTCGACCAGAATTTGTTGTTCTCTTGCCTTGCGGGCGTCATCCGCTTTTACCTTATCCTCTTCCGCCTTGAGTTTGTCTGCTTCATCTTTTTTCTTTCTGTCCAGAGTCATAACGCTGATGACATTGCCCATTTGCTTCTTGCCAAGGCCTTTGATATCCAGAATTGAATCCAACGCCTGTTCCCAGGGTACATTTTTCATCGTTAGAGTAACATTACCCTTAACATCATCTCCGGAAATGATACTCACATTGCCGTATTCAGACATTAAACGTAAAACGCTCTTGATATCCGCATCCTGAAAATCAAGCGACACGATTCTATCCGTATATCTTTTAGTTGCCTCACGACCGGCCTGTTGCTTTGCACTATTCCCTTCACTGGAAGCAGCGCCAGCCGGCGCGTCTCCGGACTTTTGACTAGCCGCGCTTAACTTTGCTTCCACACCGGAAATATTGAAGTCAATAACAACAATCTTTCCTTCCTGTCTTATGGAATAGGGAACAATTTCTTTAAGATTAATTTTCAAATTAATCCATTGTTTGCCTTCCGACGTCCGCTGCTGCACCTGCACATCAGTTACATTAAGAGACTGTTTCCACGCCAGGGTGTCGCGCATGTTGTCAGGCGCATACAGATTTTCCAGACTGATGAGCAGGCTATTATCTCCCTGAATGGACGTGGGAGCAATGGAGGGCTGCTGGGATACAACAAGATTGATCCTTTCCCGGCCGGACAACTTTTCAAATAATATGTTTTCCAGATAACCTACATTTGTTGTTTCACTTTTAGCACCGGGATTATTATCTTGAGCTGCGCTTAAATCCGTAATTACCCCGGCCGGAGCACATAAAAAAACCCAAAGGATTATGAAAACAGGGATTATTTTGGATAAATATTGTTTCATGATATTACCTCATTAAATATTTTTACGCAGTTTCAAAATGATTCTTTTTACTTTTTTCCCGTTCAATTCATCCACTGTTACTCGATCTGCCAGAATATTGGTTACCTTCCCGTTACGAAGACCGATGCGCGTTCCGATAAAAAGCGGATAAAACTTTTTAGCCGAATCCTGCACAACTGCCACACGACGCGTCTGATCCCCGATGATTCCAACCAGGTTGAAACTTTCCGCTTCCTCCCGCTGCAATGGGAAAATGGATTCCACTTTAGTTTCTTTTTTCGCCACAGCCGCGACTTGTACATCAATAAAAGGTTTAAACGGATCGGGCTTGCCCGACGGATTATAACTGTAAACATTCACCGGCGGCGTTGGCACAGGCGGCAAGGCGGGTGCTTGTATTTGAGGCTGGCCGGTTCGCGGAGCGGATGGCAATGTTTTCACAACCGGTTTATTTGTTTCTGCGCCGAAAGCACAAAAAGCTGTTGTAAAAAGAATCAACAAATTGCACAAAATGATAATTTTAATTTTTTTCATTTTTCTTTTCACTTGTTTTCTCTTTTTTATCCACAAACATGTACGTTTTCACGGTACAGGATGTAGTAATAAGATGTCCCCGTCCTTTAACAGCTCTTCGTTCACCCATAGAAATATCGGAAATATTGACAATACGAGGCAATTTGGCCACTTTTTCAAAAAAGTGAACAATATTCTGAAAATTGCCCGTTACGGTCACTTTTACCGGTATTTCCTCATAAAAAGGTTCTGGAGCCGGCGGCGGCGCCTTCTTTCCATCACCGGGCTTCGCCGGTATGTTAGCCGTTTTTTGAGAGTCTGCTTTTTCCTTCTCTTCCTGCCTCTTATCGGAAGGCTTTAGTTTTGCAGAAAGTTTATCAGGTCCGGCATCAGCCATGGTTTTAGGCACAGAGGCTTTCGGCTCAAACAATAAAAACTCAACACCCGTATCCCGGCCCGCCATAGCGACGGAATGAAAAAGGCCGGGGATTTCCCGCTGGTCGGGAAGTTTTAACAAAGCCACTTTATAATTCTGTTCCAGCGCTGCAACATCGGTTTTGTATTTATCGAATTGCTTCGCTAATTTTTCTTTCTGTGTAATTTGTGATTCAACATCCTGATAATCTTTATCAAGTTCTGCTTTTTTGTTTAACGTATCGGATAGAAAATAAGCGTAATACACATAACCGATAAGAAAAATAACTATAACAACGATCAGGGCCTTGGCCTGCGGGGACAATTTTTTAATATCGTTTACGGTTATGGGCATAATTAAAATCCCTTTTTCAGTTTGCAGTTAAAAATAAACTGCTGCAAGGTTGTGTCGGCAATCACCACGTTTTTTGACGAAACCAAATCAACCGACTTGATGGGGGCAAAATTTTCAATGGTTTTCATAAAATCAGCAGCAACAATATTGTCACGGCCAACTCCCTCGATCGTCAGACTGTCATTGTTTTGTACAATTCTTGTCAGCCAAACGTTTCTTTGCGGAACCAGCATGGATAAATCATCAAGCGTTTTGACCGGCAATAATCGATTTTCTTCCAGCGTGCTGATCACACCGAGTTTTAACTCCAGGTCGGCTTTCTGGCGTTTAAACTTTTCCAGGTTTCCAATTTTTGCATCTAAAACTTTCAAGGTTTCTTTGGAATCCGCAAGTTTTTTTTCTATATCCTTTACTTGTGTCACCATATGAATCTGGAACAGAACAAGACAAAGAATAAAAAAGATAAACGACCCTGCAATAATCGTAATCTGTCTGGCAAGATTATCTTTCTTTTCTTTTTCACGGTAAGGTAAAAGATTAATCTTTATCATTTATCACCTATTTTCCTTAAACCCAACCCAATGGCCACAGCGCCGATTGTCTTGATGCTGTCGAGCTTCCCCGCATCAATATTTTTTTTGTTATAGCCGATTTTTGAAAGTGGATTAATTAATTCCGTCTCTATATTTAATCGCTGCGATAAATGGTTGTCTAAACCCGCAATTCTTGATGATCCGCCCGATAGATACACATGCTTGATATAATCGCCCCCGAATGTTGAACGGAAGTAATCAATGGATCTTTCGATCTCTGAACATATCGGTTCGGCACAATCTAAAATAACGTTTTTCAGATCCATGTTTTCCTGCTCGCTGCCGGGAAGACCGTCTGTTTTCATGCCCTCGGCTTCTTCCGCCGACACCTGATATTTTTCCTGCAACCTTTCGGTGATCTCATTTCCGGCAATCGTAAAATCTCTGGTAAAGATGGATATTCCACCTTTAATGACATTAATATTGGTCAAGTGCGCGCCAATGTTAACGATGACGATAATATCATTCTCTTCAAATTCGTAGTTGGACTCATACATGGTTTCCAGCGCAAAAGAATCCACATCCATGATCATGACCGTAAGACCGGCCGCGGTAATCGCATCCAGGTAACTGCTGACATCCGTCTTCTTGGCGGCAACAATGATAACGTCCATTTGATTGGGGTTCTGTTCATTATCTCCCAGGATCTGGAAATCATAATTTACATCATCCATATTATCAAAAGGAAGGTATTTACCGGCTTCATCATGGATCAACTCACGCAGTTCCGTCTCTTCCATCTGGGCAAGCGTTACTTTTTTAACAATGACGGAACTGCCGGAAAGAGAGGTTACAATTCCTTTTCCTTTGCAACCGGAATTATGGAAAAGTTCTTTGATCGTTGACGCTAAAACACTGGGATTTTCCACAACGCCGTCAACGATCGTTCCGGATGGGACGGGGATTTGACGGAACCGGTTGAGTACCTGACCGCTGGAGGTCGTGATGATCTCAGCCAGCTTCAAAGAGTTTGATCCGATATCCAGCCCGACAAGCTGTTTTTTTCCTGTAAATAGTTCTTTTAAATCCATTAAAGCACCGTCATGTTATTGCTTGCTTGAAAACATGCTTTCGTTCATTTTGTCAGCCGGTAAACAACATCTCCGCTTTTCACCATGCCTAGCTCGTTGCGCGCGATAGATTCAATATAAGCTAGATCACTTCGTAATAAAATTATTTTTTCTGCCAGTTCTTTGTTTTGCGCTACCAGATCGTTATTTTCCGCTTTCATCTGTGACAGTCTTTTACCCATAAAATAATTATCGACAACCCCTCTGTTGCCAAAGGTTATCAAAAGAGTCATTAAAAACAAAAAGGCAACTAAATATCTGCCGATTTTCATTTACAAACAATGCCTCCAGGTGAAATACCATAAAATGCCTTTTGTACTCCCCTTTATTGAGGGAAAACTTCTTCATAGGTTTTTTGCAAGGCCTTGGCCACTTTTAACTCCGAGTTCTTTCTTGTAGGTAATCCTTTTTCCATTTTGGCAATTGTCTGCGGCGTCAGTTCAGCCTTGCGGGCAAGCTGTGATACACTCAGAGGAATAGATTCGCGAAACTTCTTTACTCTATTTTTCTTTGTATTTTCCATAATGAGTTAAAGTAATACCTTCTCTTTTGGTTCAAAAAACTATAATCAAAAGAAAAAGTCAAGAAAAAAACTTAATTATCATTAAAATTATTTAAAATTAATTAATATTAATTATTGATAATACACATCATCATGTGTTTATGAAATATTGGCAACACAACATATAGTGTTTTTATCTATTTAGAACAAATCTGAGGAATTATGTTTCTCTATCGGGAAACTTATAGATGACTTACACTCGGTAAATTCTGCTGCGGTTCGCCAAGCAAAAATTTACCGCTTTCAATCCATTCTTTGAGAAGATTGGCTATTTGATTGGCCTTGTAATAACTGGACAGGGGGGCAGTAATAACTTTTTTATTATCAATGATAATGGAACCGCTCTTGAGATCCTGATAACTGACTTCGAAAACAGGCTTAGGATTGCCCTTGGGATAGTCCATGCTGTAATCATAGACTTGCGCGTAAATATCCGCGTCCTTTACCGCGGTAAAGCGCGCCATGTCTTCATCCAGAATGGGAATGGGAATACCGATGCCGACGAACATCGAAATACCATAGCCTAAAAAACTGGCTCCGGTCAGCCATTCGGGGCTCATTTCCTTCAAATTACCAATAACAGCGATAGTGCCTGCGCCTTCCTTGGGCACGCCATTAGGCCCTCTGGCCACATTTGGATTATGCTGTGTGCCCGGCCAGACGACAAACCCCTGAGCTCCGCCTAAAAAAATTCGTGTCCCGATACCGATTGTACGGTAATAAGGATCATTAAGCAACGGACTCAGTTGCCCCGACGTTGCATAGGATGCATTGGCCATGCGCGGACGCAGCATGCCCATATAGGTGTAAATCGTCGTATCCGACAGGTTGACGGCGCAATTATAGTTCTGATAGGCATTACGCGGATTGAATAAAACGGCGTCCCGTAAATCACTGATGGTAATATTTTTTTCAAATTTACGCGATGGATAGCAATCGGTGCCATATCCCTCGGCGCGCAGTTTCACGACGTTACCGGATACCAGATCTTCAATGACATGGCCGCCGCCATAATTGAATTCACCCGGATACACACTGTTTTGCGGGTCGCCTTCAACGACTTCGGTTGCACCCAGATAGCAGTCGACGGCCGCAATACCGCCATAGGCCGGCACGTCGTTGAGCCAGACCTTGGAGGCCCTGATACGCGGAGAGGTATGCCCGAAATTCAGAAAAGCGCCGGAAGAACACATGGCGCCGAATGTTCCGGTCGTCACGACATCAATCCGCCGCGCCGCTTCCACATCACCATGCCGCTCCACGATATCGATCATTTCCTCAGCGGTCACGACAACGGCTCGCCCTTTTTTGATCTTTTCGTTGATTTCCTGAAATGTTTTTTTAACTTTGAATTTTTTCATGAACTCTTTTTGTCCGGGCAAATTTGTTTTTACATATCACTGTTTCAGGACAAATGCAAAAGCAAGAAAATCCGGGAAGGAAAATAGAAGCAATCATTGTCAGGCCGCAGAGAATCTTCGGCCCGCTGCCTTCTTCAGGTATGACCGAAACCGCCGCCGCCCCGGACCGTTTCATCAAGCGTGTCTGATTCGACCCATTGGGCCTGACAGATTTTCTGAATCACCATTTGCGCCAGACGCATGCCTCTTTGCACCACAAAAGGCGACTCGCCGTGATTGATAACAATCAGGGCGATCTCACCGCGATAGTCCGCATCGATGGTGCCGGGTGAATTTAAAAGGGTGATGCCGTTATGGACGGCCAGACCGCTGCGTGGTCGAATTTGAGCCTCATATCCTTCGGGCAGGGAAATGGCGATGCCGGTCGGAATTTTTCTGCGCTCGCCCGGCTGAATTGTTTCGTCGGACAAGACAGCTGCAAAAATATCCATACCCGCCGCCTGTTCGGTCATATACCGGGGAAAAGGAATATCATCACTTCCCGCGATCTTTTGAATATGAATTTGTATTTTTTCCATGAAACTCAGGGGCATCATTTCATGATGCTGGCAGAGGCGAATTTATTTTCCCCTGCCAGCATGAGATGATTCATTGGATGATTTCTTACTACTTTATTTCAGCGTCCAGCGCCTCTTTACGACTGAGACGAATCTTGCCCGACTTATCGACTTCCAGCACCTTGACCATGACCTCATCGCCTTCCTGCAATACATCCGTCACTTTGGCGATTCTTTCCTTGGCAATTTGCGAGATATGCAACAGCCCTTCCGTCCCGGGCAGAATTTCGACAAACGCGCCAAAATCAACAATTTTCTTTACGGTACCGCGGTAAATCTTCCCGACTTCCGCTTCTTCGGTCAGCCACTTCACCATCGCCACGGCCCGGGCCGCCGCTTCGGCGTCGGCGGAAGCAATGGTTACGGTGCCGTCATCTTCCACATCAATGGTCACACCGGTTTCACTGATAATCTGACGGATGTTCTTACCGCCGGAACCGATCACTGTGCGCACCTGATCTTCCTTAACCTTAACAGTGGTAATCCGCGGCGCATAGAGAGAAATATCTGATCGTGGCGCAGTCATGGTCTCGCGGATTTTACCGATGATGTGGATGCGGCCTTCGCGGGCCTGCGCCAATGCCTTGCGCAGAATATCTTCCGTCAGGCCGTCGATCTTAATATCCATCTGCATGGCGGTAACGCCTTTTTCGGTGCCGCAGACTTTGAAATCCATATCGCCCGCATGGTCTTCATCGCCGAGAATATCCGATAAAATGACAACCTCGTCGCCTTCTTTGAGCAGCCCCATGGCAATGCCCGCGACAATGTCCTTCACCGGCACGCCGCCGTCCATTAAAGACAGAATACCGCCGCAGACCGAAGCCATGGACGACGAACCGTTGGACGCCATAATTTCCGAAACAATCCGGATGGTATAGGGAAAGGTCTCGGGAGAAGGGAGGACGGGAACCAGTGCTTTACGCGCCAGCGCGCCATGGCCGATTTCTCTTCTGCCGGGACTGCGCAACGACTTGGCCTCACCGACACTGAAGGGCGGGAAATTATAGTGCAGCAGGAACGATCTCCGTTCTTCGCCGGCAATATAGTCCATCCGCTGCTCATCAGCGGAGGTGCCCAGGGTAAGCACGGCCAGCGCCTGTGTTTCACCGCGGGTAAACAAAGCCGACCCATGGGTGCGGGGCAATATGCCGACTTCCGAGTTGATCGGGCGGATATCGGTCGAAGACCGGCCGTCGATTCTCTTCTTTTCCTGGATAATCATATCGCGAAGAATCCGGGATTCCAGATGCTCGATGATCGCCGCAACTTTTTTACTAAGCGCCGCGTCGCCGGCGCCGATACTTTTGATTACCGCTTCGCGGACATCGCCCAGTTTACTGTAACGCTCCAACTTGCGCGGTATGCTGTAACCTTCTTTTAAACCGGGCAGAGCTTCGGTACGCACACGGGCGATGAGTTCTTCATCCGGCGCTGCTTCTGCCACGGGCCGCTTGGCTTTGCCAATCTCCGCACGCATCTTGTCCTGCAAATCAATAACCGGACGGACGGCTTCCAATCCGAAATTAATAGCATCGATAATAATGTCTTCCGCAACCTCGTTGGCTTCGCCTTCCATCATCACCAGTTCGACGTCATAGGGACGGCCTGCACGCCCCGGCGTGACTTTACGTCCCACCAGGAAAAGGTTCATTTCGCTTTCCTTCATTTTTTCCGCCGAAGCATTGGCAGCAAATTCACCATTGATCCGCCCGACACGCACACCGGCAATCGGTCCCTTAAACGGGGCATCGGACATCTCCAGGGCGGCCGACGCGCCGATCATCGCCGCGACATCGGAGTCGTTTTCCTTATCCACGGACAGCACCGTGGCCACGATTTGCGTTTCCGAATAATATCCTTTGGGAAACAGGGGGCGAATCGCACGATCAATGATCCGCGACGTTAGAACTTCCCGTTCATTGTTCCGCCCCTCTCTTTTGAAAAAACCGCCGGGAATTTTACCGGCCGCAAAGGTCTTTTCCTGATAGTCCACTGTCAGCGGCAGAAAATCCACGCCTTCCCTGACGCTCTTTAAAGAGACCGCCGTCACCAGCACGACGGTATCGCCGTAATAAACCAGCGCCGAACCGTCCGCCTGCGCGGCTACGTAATTAGCCTTAATTGAAAAATTACGCCCCGCAAAATCCGTACTAAATACATTACTCATTGATTTTCCTCCACCTTCTTAGGTTGATGCCTGGAACAGGAAATTCAAGGGCGAAACGCAAAAGCCGATTGACGCAGGTATTTACGAATACTTGTCCAATCGGTTATCCTTTTGCCTTCCGCCCTTGAATGGCTCTTGTTATTTTCTGAGACCCAGACGTTTGATTATGTTTCTGTAACGCTCCACATCATCTGTTTTGATGTAATTGAGCAATCTTCTTCTCTGGCCGACGAGCTTCAGCAGACCCCGCCGTGAGTGATGATCTTTCTGGTGCGCCTTAAAATGCTCGGTCAGATATTCAATCCTGGCGCTCAAAAGAGCAATCTGTACTTCCGGCGAACCGGTATCTTTCTCGTGAAGCCGGTAGTCCTCGATTAATGCTTTTCTCTTTTCCAAAGTTAACACGCTGCTTTCCTCCCTCTAAATTAATTCCTTGTTTATTTCAGTTGTTCGTTAATTTGTACTGTTAAAAATCCTGTG
Source organism: Deltaproteobacteria bacterium HGW-Deltaproteobacteria-6 (assembly GCA_002840435.1). Lineage (NCBI taxonomy): Bacteria > Deltaproteobacteria > Deltaproteobacteria bacterium HGW-Deltaproteobacteria-6. Next base: position 529,722 of record PHAT01000005.1, on the reverse strand, counting down.
TATCCTGGCCACCTGAGTTCTTCCATCCTGATTGGCCATTTCACTTGCCGGTATCTGCATTTCCGCTACCGCCACCAAATAACCACCGGGAGCAATAAACTTTATCATATCTCCCGCCGCAAGAAAAGGAAGAACATTTTGCCGCATCATCTCCGCATCCGGTTGAAATCCAGCCCGCAGTTTGCCGGCCAGCGATTCACTGATTTCAATAGCGGCAAATACCGGCAAAGACTGAGCCATCGACAACATCCCGGACAAGAGTTCCTTCTTTTTCTCCCCGGCCGCGGCATTTCCCAGAGCCATCGCCATATCTTCGGTAAAAAAACCGCTCCGGAGCCTGCGCAAACCGGATAAACATGCCCCGCAGCCTAACGCTTGACCGGCGTCGGAGCAGATGGTCCGGATATACGTGCCCTTGGAACAGGCAATGTCAAACGTTACATAAGGAAAGGAAATATTTCTTATATTTAAACTGAATATTTCCACTTCCCGCGCCGCTATTTCCGGAAATTCTCCGGCTCTCGCATATTTGTACAAGGGCTTGCCCTTATGTTTCAAGGCCGAAAAAGCCGGTGGAACCTGTTTTATTCTGCCTACCAATTGCCCGAGCACATTTCGAATCTCTGTTTCGGAAACAATGCGGTCCGATTTTTCAGTGATCTTCCCTTCCGTATCCTGCGTGTCCGTCTGAACTCCCAGCAGCATGGTCGCCAGATATGTTTTGTTCTGGGCCGATAAAAACGGCGCCAGTTTTGTCGCCTCATTGAGGCAAACCGGCAAAACACCGGTCGCCAGCGGATCCAGCGTCCCGGTATGACCTGCTTTCTTAGCGCCCAGGATCTTTTTGACTTCACTCACGACATCATGGGAAGTTACGCCTGCCGGTTTGTCAATCACCACGATACCGTCCATAAGCCCTACAACTCTTTGACCGCTTCTTGCACCCGCAACTTAATGGCCTCGATATCGCCGTCGATCCGGCAAGCCGCCGCGTTGACATGACCGCCGCCGCCGAATTTCCGGGCTATTTTCTCCACATTGACCTTGCCTTTGGAACGCAGGCTCAGCTTAAACTGTTTTTCTCCCATTTGCGTATAGAGCATCGCAATGTCAATCCCTCTGACGGTCCGGGGAATATCCACAAACCCGTCGGTCTGTTCCATCGTGGCGCCGGTGTCCTGCAGGTGCTTCCACATGACCGTTAGCGACGCCGTTCTGTTTTCCATATCCAGAGTCAACGTTTCCAGAACCCTGGACAATAGCTGAATCTTGGCCGGCGGATCATTTTCATAAATATTTTCGGAAATCCACTGGGGTTCCGCACCGCCTTCCACCAGATCGCCTGCCGCCCTGAGCGTTTCCTGATGCGTGCTGGAATAGCGGAAACCGCCCGTATCCGTCAAAATAGCCGCGTACAGATTCGTACAGATGTCTTTTGTCATCTTCACGTGCATCCTGCGCATCAAACGATAGAGAAGTTCGCCGGTAGAGCTGGCCTTGGGATCCAGCAATCTCAATTTGCAAAACCCGCCATTGGATACATGGTGATCAATATTAATCAACGTCTTAATCGTGGCCACTTTTTCGGCAATTTTGCCCACACGGTCAAGTTCGGAACAATCCAGAATAAAAGCGACATCGTATCTTTCCAGATGCGCAAGGTCGTGAACAATATCCTCAGCTGCGGGCAAAAACCGGTAGTGCTCAGGCGTGGGATCCTGATTGTAAATCACCGCCTCCTTGCCTAAATCCTTTAACATCAAATACAGCGCCAGTTCAGAACCCAACGCGTCTCCATCCAGCCGAACATGCGCTGTGATCAAAAATTTCTTCCCTTGCGAAATCGCCGCCAGTATTTCTTTAACCATTATCTTCATCCTGTTTGGCGATTCCGGCCAGCAGTTTTTCAATACGGTTGCCGTAGCCGAAAGACTTGTCATGCACAAAAACAATATCCGGTACCAAGCGAAGCTGCAGACGATGGCCCAGTTCCCGCCTTACAAATCCCTTGGCTTTGCTGAGGCCCGCCATAACATCTTTGCTGCATTCATCTTTGCCCATCTCAACAAAATAAATTCTGGCGTTACGCAAATCATCCGTCATTTTGACTGCCGTAATCGTCACCGCGTGCAGACGGGGATCTTTCACAACTTTGAGCAGAATATCGGCCATTTCCGCCATAATCAACTCGCCTACTCTGTCCGCTCTTTTAAAACTACTCATCGTACTTGCCTGCTTCCCAATCGGTCGCTTCCAGAAAATCCGAAACCACCATAATTTCCATTTTCGAGTTCAGCACTTCCGCCACTTCTAAATCACCAATAAACCGAAGCAGATGATCGGCTTTGCCGTTGATGTAGCGCGACTCATTACCGGTCATCGCAAATCCGATTTCGGCGAACTGATGATGATCCAGATCGCCCACCTGGGCGATGGAAATGTTAAACTCATTTTGCACGCGTTTTATGATTTTATTCAAAACGCTTCTTTTTTCCTTCAAAGAGCCGGATTCCGGAATCCGTAATTGAATTATTCCGTAGCCGATAACCATAAAGCATTGCTCAAGCCAACTGCTATAATTTTCTTTCCAGCGTCTCGATGATATACGCCTCGATGACGTCTCCTACCCGAATATCGTTATAGCCTTCGATGCCGATGCCGCAGTCGAAACCGGTCAACACTTCCTTGGCGTCGTCTTTAAAGCGTCTCAGCGAAAGGATTTTGCCGTCGAATACGACCACGCTGTCGCGCACCAGTTTAACACCGGCTGAACGCGTGATTTTGCCGTCGATCACATGACAACCGGCAATAATGCCGACTTTAGGCACCTTGAAAAGCTCACGGACTTCGGCACGTCCCTGCACCACCTCTTTGTATTCCGGTTCGAGGAGGCCTTCCATGGCGGCACGCACATCGGCAATGACATTGTAAATGATATCGTAGAGCTTGATTTCCACGCCTTCCTGCGAAGCCAGTTCACTCACCCGGGCATCCGGTCTGACGTTAAATCCGATAATGATCGCGTTGGATGCGGAAGCCAGCATGACATCCGTTTCGCTGATGGCTCCCGTCGAGCTGTGAATCACTTTCATCTGAACATCTTCAGTGGAAAGCTTATGGAGCGCGTCGGAAAGCGCTTCGATGGACCCCTGCACGTCGGCTTTGATAATGACGTTCAAATCCTTCACGCCCTCTTTGATCTTCTGGTACAATTGCTCCAGTGTAATTTTGGAGGAAGCGGAAAGCTCTTTTTCTCTGGCTTTCCTGATCCAGTATTCGGCGATATTGCGCGCTTTCTTTTCATCCTCCACACAGACAAATTCCGCCCCCGTCTGGGGAACGCTGGAAAATCCGATGACTTCCACCGGCATGGCAGGTCCGGCCTCCTTGACGCGGCGGCCCTGATCATTGTTCATCGCCCGGACACGGCCGAATTCGGTTTTGGAAACAAAAGCATCCCCTTCCCGCAGGGTCCCCTGCTGAATCAGGACGGTCGCCACCGGCCCGCGTCCACGGTCCAGTTTCGCTTCGATGATAATACCGCGCGCGGACAAATCGGGATCGGCCTTGAGTTCCAGCACATCCGCCTGCAGAAGAATCATTTCCAGCAGTTCTTCAATGCCGGTTTTCTTCTTGGCGGATACTTCGCAAAAAATCGTGTCGCCGCCCCACTGCTCGGACAAAAGCCCGTGCTCGGTGAGTGCCTGTTTGATTTTTTCGGGATCGGCGCCCGGCTTGTCAATTTTATTGATGGCCACAATGATCGGCACACCGGCCACCCTGGAGTGGTTGATGGCCTCAATGGTTTGATCCATGACGCCGTCGTCCGCCGCCACCACCAGAACCACGATGTCCGTGACCTGGGCGCCGCGTGCGCGCATGGCGGTAAAAGCTTCATGGCCGGGCGTATCCAGAAAAACGATGTCGCGGCCGTTGATATGCACGTGATACGCGCCAATAGCCTGCGTGATACCGCCCGCCTCCCCGTCAATGACATTGGTCTGCCGGATGGCATCGAGAAGCGACGTTTTGCCGTGATCAACATGCCCCATAATCGTGACGATCGGAGCCCGCGGCTGGAGATTTTCCGAGGCGACTTCAGGTTTCAGCATCGTGTCTTCAAATTCCACTTCCGCTTTTTCCACCTGAAAGCTGAATTCAGAAGCAACCAGGGTGATGATATCAAAATCGATGGACTGGTTGATGGTGGCCATGACGCCCATTCCCATCAGTTTGTTGATGACCTCTCCGACCTTGACCCCCATTCTTTTGGCCAGTTCACCGGTGGTAATGGTTTCACCCACCCGAATGCGCCGTTTGATGGCTTTGGGCACCGTAATTTCGGTTTTCTTCATTTTGACGGGAGCAGACTTTTTCTCTTCGCGCCATTTGCCGAAAATAACTTCCCGGTCTTCATCAACTTTTTTTAACTTCTTTTCAATCTTCTTTTCCAAGACCTTGCGGCGCGGAACTTCTTTTTCCTCTTCAATAAAAACCTCAACCGGCCCCTTGCCTTTCTTCTTGGGCTTTTCAAATTCCCGTTTGATGATTTTCTCCGGCGGCGGTGGAACGATTCTTTCCCCCGGCTTCGGAATGGGAGCTTTGGCCGGAATTTCCTTTTTTTCTTCGGGCCTCGTGATTTTATGCCGGGACATCATCGGCGGTCTTACCGGGAGAATCACCGGCGGTTGTTTGATTTTGACGGGAAGTATCACAGGCGCCGGTTGTACAGGCTTCGTTTCCACAGCCGGTTCGGCGGGCGGCGCTTCATGAACGGGCGGAACCGCTGCTTCAGCCTGCTCAGGCTTCGTTTCTTCTTTAACGGGAGTTTCCTCTTTCTTGACTTCCCCGGCTACGGCCGCGGGCTGCACATGGGACGGCTCTTCCTTAGTCTTTTTAACTTCGGGGGCTGCAGGCGCTGCGACCGCCTCTTTGCCGGAAGCACTGTCCGGCGCAGCCTTTTCGGCCGCCGGCTTCGTTTCTTCAACCGTTTCTTCGGCGGGGGCTTCTTCAACCGGCGTGCGGACGGTCCGGCGGCGGATAACCGTGGTTTTAATTCGTTCCTCCACGACTTGCCGCGGCGACTTTGCCTGCAGGTCTTCCTTGACCCTCTCGATCTCGTTATCTTCCAAAGTACTGGCATGGGATTTGACTGTGATGCCTAATCTTTCCAGATGAGCAATCAGATCCTTATTCTCCAGACCAAGTTCCTTGGCCAACTCGTGAACTCGCTTTTTCGCCATTCCCGAAACTCCCTCAAATTAAATATTGGGTCCCTGAAAAAAATTACGCTTTTTTATGATCACTCGTTTCCTCGTCTAAAAGCCTGATGGCTTCTTCAATCCATTCCGTGCTTGTCTTTTCGCCGACACCGGGAATTGCGGAAAGCGCTTCCGGTTCCATGGCCGCAAGCATTGCGATGCTTTTAACGCCCTGCGCAAAGAGTTTTTCCGCCATGGCCGGTCCGATGCCGGAAATTTTGGTGAGCGCTTTATGGCCGTCGTCGTCCGTTTCAGCGGCCATTGTTTCACTCTTGACATCGATTTTCCAGCCGGTCAGTTTGACCGCCAGACGGACGTTCTGACCGTTTTTCCCGATAGCCAGCGACAGCTGATCATCGGGAACAATCACCGTCATCGCGCGGTTTTCCTCATCGACAAACACCCGGTTGACTTTGGCGGGAGACAGAGCGCTCGACACAAACTTGGCCGAATCTTCCGTATAGGGAATGATATCGATTTTTTCACCGCGCAGTTCCTGCACGACGCTTTGTACGCGTGTGCCACGCATTCCGACGCAGGCGCCCACCGGATCAATATCCTTATCCTTGGCCTTTACGGCAATCTTGCCGCGTTTGCCCGGCTCGCGGGCTACGCTGACAATGTCAATGAGCCCTTCGGAAATTTCCGGCACTTCCATTTCAAAAAGGGCCTTCAGAAACGCGGGGTGTGTTCGCGATAAAATAATTTGCGCACCCTTTGTATTTTTCTTCACCTCAAAGAGATAAGTCCGGATGCGTTCGCCGCGTTTGTAGGTTTCACGGTGAATCTGTTCCATCGGCGGCACGACGCCTTCCGCCCGTCCCAGATTGACGATAATGTTGCCACCTTCAAACCGCTGGACGAAACCATTGATCAATTCACCCTTGCGGTCTTTGTACTCGTCATAGATATTGTCACGTTCCGCGTCTTTCACGCGTTGAATAATGATTTGCTTGGCCATTTGAACGGCAATGCGGCCAAAAGAGCTGGTTTCGATTTTCATCCCCAGAGAGTCTCCCGGTTCCGCGCCTTCATCGAGGGTTCTTCTGGCTTCCTCTTTGGAAATTTGCGTTTCGGGATCGAGCACTTTATCAACAACCGTTTTAAACTGGAAGACTTCAATTTCTCCGGCGTCGTCATTGTAGTGGGCTTCTATATCCACATCCTGTCCCAGCTTTTTACGCGCCGCCGTCAGCATGGCGGCCTCAAGGGCTTCTGTAATGATGAGCTTGTCGATACCCCTGTCCTTACCCATCTGCTCGATCAGACGTTTAAGTTCTTGCAACATTTACAAATTCCTCCCTTTTCATCTTTCGGGCTGCACCTAATTTCAGCCTGTCGGCGTTATTGATCATTCTACAACCATCGCTGTCTCATCAACAAGGTTTGCTTTGGCGATTTCATTTTTCGGAATGCTGAATATTTTGCCCGCCACATCGATGCGGACTACTTTTTGGCCGTTTTCTTCCACATAATTCACAAGTGTGCCCTGAAAATTCTTGATGCCGTCGATCTTGAGATGGGTCCTGATTTTTACTTTGGCCCCCTGGAATTTTTCAAAATCCTGATCACGCGATATGGGCCGGTCGAGGCCCGGCGACGAGACCTCCAGTGTATAGGGTCCGCCCGACAGATCATGAACATCCAGAATATCGCCCAGTTGATTGCTGATGGCGGTGCAATCGTCCAGCGTGACGCCGCCTTCTTTGTCCAGAAACAGCCGAAATACCCATCGCGAATGCATTTTCACGCATTCGACGTGAATCAACTCCAGCCCTTCGGAAAGAGCCACCGGCTCGGCAAACTGCCATATTTTGTCTTTTAAATCATCGGTCATATCTATCGCTTCAGAAAATAAAAAAGTGGGCGAAAGCCCACTTCAGCATACTACTTTCAGTGATGGTTGGGAATGCAACTACCATATACCATGAGGCATTGCAAGCACTATTTACCGCCCCAAACAAGCTGTCAGGCAGGCTAAAAATGGAGCGGGCGACCGGGCTCGAACCGGCGACGTCCAGCTTGGGAAGCTGACATTCTACCACTGAATTACGCCCGCTCACGGCTGGTGACTTTTATTCAACATGCTTTATTTGTCAAGGAATTTTTCATTACGACCAATACAGAGAGCCCTGATGAGCCGGGGAACCGGTTTTCTTCCCAGTTGACAGCGGAAGATTTATTGGCTATGAGACGGGTCAGGTCGGGCATATGCCCGTTTTTTTATTTTATTTGGAGTTCTCTTGAGTAAACAACTGGAAAAGGAAATTGAACGCCGCCGGACCTTCGGGATCATCAGCCATCCGGATGCGGGGAAAACGACCCTGACTGAAAAGCTGCTGCTTTTCGGCGGTGCGATTCAGCTGGCGGGTGCGGTCAAAGCACGCAAGGCCTCAAAGCACGCGCTCTCCGACTGGATGTCCATTGAAAAGGAACGCGGCATTTCCGTGACCTCCTCCGTCATGAAATTTGAATATGCCGGCTGCGACATCAACCTGCTGGACACCCCCGGCCACCAGGACTTTTCCGAAGATACGTATCGCGTGCTCACCGCAGTGGACAGCGCATTGATGGTGATCGACGGCGCCAAAGGCGTGGAAACGCAAACACAGAAGCTCATGGAAGTCTGCCGTCTGCGCAACACCCCGATCATCACTTTCATTAACAAGATGGATCGCGACTGCCTCGCGCCGCTCGATATTCTGACGGATATCGAAGATAAACTGCAAATTGAATGCTCGCCTCTGTCCTGGCCTATCGGCATGGGCAAGCGCTTCAAGGGTGTCTACAATCTCTATGATAAGAAGCTGCATCTGTTCACACCGGGAAAAGCCAAGCGCTCGGAAGACGGCGTGATCATCAATGATCTGGCCGATCCGCTGCTGGATGAACTGCTCGACAGTCAGGCGGCCGAACTGCGTGAGGAAATAGCCCTGCTTACAGGCGCGGCCAATCCTTTAGATATCAAGCAATTTCTAAAAGCAAACCAGACGCCGGTTTTCTTCGGCAGCGCCATCAACAATTTCGGCGTAAAGGAATTGCTGGATGCTTTTATCGAAATTGCTCCGCCTCCGGTTCCCCGTCCCACCACGACACGGATCGTCAGTCCGGATGAAGATGATTTCTCCGGCTTTGTTTTTAAAATCCAGGCCAACATGGACCCGGCTCACCGTGACCGCATCGCTTTTATGCGAATTTGCTCCGGCAAATTCGAACGCGGGATGCGCGTGGTGCAGCATCGCATCGGCAAGGAAGTTTCCTTATCCAACGCCACCATTTTTATGGCGCAGGACCGCACCAATATCGAAGAAGCCTATCCGGGCGATATCATCGGCATCCACAACCACGGCACGATCAAAGTCGGCGACACCTTCTCCCAGAAAGAACCGCTCAAGTTTACCGGCATCCCGCATTTCGCCCCGGAGCATTTCTGCCGTGTGCGGCTCAAAGATCCGCTGCGCCTGAAACACCTCCAAAAAGGATTGACGCAGCTTTCCGAGGAAGGCGCCATCCAGGTCTTTAAACCCCTGTGGGGATCGGATAATATACTGGGCGCGGTTGGCTCGCTGCAGTTTGATGTCACCATGGCCAGGCTCAAAGACGAATACAGCGTTTATGCCGACTATGAAAAGACGGATTACGCAGCCGCCCGCTGGGTCACCTGTGATGATGCCAGGAAAATGGAAGACTTCCAGAAAAAAAATCTGATGAATCTGGCGATGGATACGGAAGGAAATCTCGTTTATCTGGCGCTTTCCGACTGGCGGCTTTCCCACACCATGGAAGAATGGCCGCAAATGCAATTCCATAAAACCATGGAAAAAAGCTGATTCGCTTTTACATTTTCCGGTCAGAACAGCGGTGCAAGGCATGTCAAATTTTGACAGCAACGCTCGTGATCATTGGCGGCCATGCCGCGTCCTCCTGCCCCCACCGCTTTTATCAGCAAGGATTACGCTGTGATATTATAATCTTCTTCACTCAACTGCAGTTTTATGCTAGAGCTCAACGCACGAATAATGAAATCCATCCATTCAGTTGATGATGAATATTTGATCTCCAAAATACGGTGTTCATATTGCGCTCTCCGGGGAAAAAATTTTTCACATGATCCGGCTATCAATAGTTTAGCCAGTTGCGGGAAATAGAAATGAGCAAACAGCCTACCAAAATCCAGCTTGAACAAATCATTCGAGAATTGGAAAGCGAGAAAAGAGACTTTGCACGGACCGTTGTAAGGGACGAAGAACGCTATCGCACCATTTTTGAATATACGGGAAATGCAACTATTCTGATTGCCGAAGACACAACCATCCTGCTTGCCAACTCCAACTTTGCCAGTCTCGTCGGCTACACAAGGGAGGAAATGGAAGGAAAAATGAGCTGGACCGGTTTCATTGTCCCCGAAGATCTGGCCATGATGAAACAATATCATTTCCGGCGAAGGGAAACAAAGGATCCCGTCCCGAATTCGTATGAGTTCAGGTTAAAATCCGGGACAGGAGAAATCCGGGATATTTCCCTCACCGTGGCATTAGTGCCGGGCACCAAAGAAAGCGTGGCCTCCTGCATGGACGTCACCGAACGCAAGCGGGCCATGGAAGCCCTGAGCCAAAGCGAGGAAAAATACCGCAATATCCTGGAAACAATGGAAGAGGCCTATTTTGAAATCAATCCGCAGGGGAATTACACATTTTTCAACACGGCTCTATGCAGGATACTGGGTTACCCCCGTGAAGAACTTACCGGCATGAACTATAAAGCAACGGTCACACCCGAATCATTAAAGACCATTCCCGATATCCGCCGGGAATTATCCGCAACCGGTTCCACGCAAAATATCATCATTGCAGAGGTCATCCGGAAAGACGGCGTCCGGAGAAACATCGAATTTTCCGTATCGCTTTTGCGGGGACAAACGGGTGAACCGACAGGCTTTCGGGGCATCGGCAGGGATGTCACGGACAGAATCCAGGCCCAGCAGAAAATCAAGGATAGTGAGAAACGATACAGGTTGCTGGCGGAAAATCTCACGGATGTCATCTGGGTGCTCGATCCGAATCTGAATTATATTTATGTCAGCCCTTCCATAGAGAGCCTGAGAGGCTACACCCCCGAGGAAGAAATGCACCAATCTCTGGAACAGCGCCTGACACCGGATTCATATAAGACAGCCATGGATATCTTCGCCCAGGAAAGCCTGCTCGAACAAAGCGGACAGAGACACGACAGGGATTGGGTAAAAAAAATCGAGCTCGAAATGACTTGCAAGGATGGTTCAACCATCTGGACGGAACTCACCATCAACATTTTCTATAATGATCATGGCGAACCGCAGGGGCTTCTCGGCGTTACCCGGGACATCACGAAGCGCAGGAAAGCCGAACAGGATCTGATCAAAAAAGAAGAGCTCTACCGGACTATTTTTGAACACACGGCAACGGCCAACATGATCGTTGCCGAGGATACCACCATTCTGCTGGTTAATTCCAATTTTGAGAAACTCAACGGGTTTTTGCGGCACGAAGTTGAAAATAAAATGTCCTGGACTCAGTTCGTCGTTCCGGAAGATCTGGAAAAAATGAAGCAACGCCATGTCAAACGGCGAATTGAACCGGCAGGTGCTCCGAGCACTTATGAATTCAGGGGCGTGATCAAATCGGGTGAAATCCGGAACTTATTTATGAGCGTGGCCATGATACCCGGCACCCAAAACAGCATCGCGTCTCTTATTGACATGACCGATTACCAGAAAGCCCAGGACAACCTGAGGCAAAGCGAAGAACGTTTCAGGGACATGGCCAGGCTTCTGCCGGAAACCATTTTTGAAACCGATATGACCGGAAAGCTGACCTTTGTGAATGAAATATCCTTCGCCCGCTTCGGATATACCCGCGATGACGTGGAAAAAGGCCTGAAGCTTTTGGATGTCCTGGCGCCGGAGGAACGCGAACGGGTGCGGGCAAACGCCGAACGGTTTTATCAGGGAAAAAACTTCGGCCTCAGCGAGTACCTGGCCAGAAAGAAGGACGGAACCATCTTCCCCGTCCTGGTGCACAGTACGCCTATTATTAAGGACGGCTTCCCCGCGGGAACCAGGGGATTTCTTGTGGATATGTCCGATAAGAAAGCCATGGAGGATCAACTGTTGCGGGCGCAAAAGATGGAAGCCATCGGCACGCTGGCCGGAGGCATTGCTCACGACTTCAACAATCTGCTGATGGGCATCCTCGGCAATCTCTCCATGCTGCTCATGCATCTGGATGAAACCCACCCCTTCCACGACCGTCTCAGGACCATGGAGGAGTATGTTCAACGGGGGTCTAATCTTACCCGGCAGCTTCTGGGTTTTGCCCGGGGAGGCAAGTACGAAGTCCGGACGACCAACCTCGGCAAATTTGTTCTCCGAAGCGTGGACGTGTTCGGCCGGACCAAGAAAGATATTGCCATTCATCATAAAACGAACGACGCCGTCTGGTATGTGGATGTGGACCGCGGCCAGATGGATCAGGTGCTGCTTAATCTGTTCGTAAACGCCTGGCAGGCCATGCCCAGCGGCGGCAACCTGTATGTTTCGGTGGAAAACACCGAACTGCGTGCAGAGCAGGTCGCCGCCTTCGGCGTCCCCCCGGGAAAGTTTGTAAAGTTGACGGTAACGGATACGGGGGTCGGCATGGATGAAGCCACCAAGTCCCATATTTTTGAACCGTTTTTTTCCACCAAAGAACGCGGACACGGCACCGGCCTGGGCCTGGCTTCTGTTTACGGGATCATCAAAAACCATGGCGGATTTATCAGTGTGGAAAGTGAAAAAGGCGTCGGCACATCCTTCATCATTTATCTTCCCGCGTCGGAAAGAAAGTTGGAAACGGAACCGGTTAAAGAAAATAAACTCTATGAAGGTCAGGAGACTATCCTGCTGATCGACGACGAAGAAATGATTGTTGATGTCGGGACTCAAATGCTGGAAGGACTTGGATACAGGGTTCTGACGGCCACCGGCGGCCGGCAGGGCATCACTATTTTTGAGAACCATAAAGAAACAGTCGATCTGGTGATTCTGGACATGATTATGCCGGATTTAGGCGGCAAGGAAACTTTTGAAGCGCTGCTGCGGCTGAAGCCTTCCGTCAAGGCTCTGCTGTCAAGCGGATACAGCGAGGACGGTCTGGCAAAGGAAATCATGGACGGAGGCTGCAAAGGCTTTATCCAGAAACCCTTCACTATGGTGGAACTCTCCCGGAAGCTCAGAGAGATCCTGGGAAAAGACTAAAATAAGTTTCCGGGCATCGGACGTTCCAATTAAACAGCCACTCAGGCGCTTTCACAAATGGAGGAAGACGAAAACATCATGAAGACCATTCATTATACATCTGTCGAACCCCGTCATTTCGACAACGACCAGGCGAAAGGCGTTTCCGGCCGCGTCGTCATCGGCAGAGATGACGACGCCAATCATTTTTGCATGCGCGTCTTTGAGGTTGCGCCGGGCGGCCATACCCCCAGGCATGCACACGCGTGGGAGCACGAAATATTCATCCACGCCGGCAAAGGCGAAGTCTACGGCCGGGGAAAATGGCATCCCCTTCAGGCCGGGAGCGTAATATTTGTTCCGGCCGATGAAGACCATCAAATTCGCAATACAGACCGGGAGATCCTGATATTTGCCTGTCTGATTCCATCAGGAGTTCCGGAATTATGATCGGCTCCGCTTTGCGTTAATTTCATTGACTCGCAAACCGTTTTTCCTATATGCACAAAGACTATGAGCTTTGTTAGATACCGCTATCTGATTTTCGGCATTCTGGGCGCCGCCTACATTCTGGTTTTTTTTCACCGGCTGGCTCCGGCGGTTGTCGCCGTCGATATGATGACGGATTTAAAAACCGGCGGCGCGCTGATGGGCATTCTGGCCTCGGCTTATTTCTACCCTTACGGTTTGATGCAGATTCCCGCGGGCCTTTTATCCGACTCGTGGGGACCGCGCCGGTCGATCGTCTTTTTTTTCATCATCGGCGCGGTGGGCTCAATGGCTCTGGGGTTTGCGCATACCGTAAGCGCGGCGATAGCCGCCCGCATTGTGGTGGGCCTGGGTGTAGCCATGGTGTTTATCCCTACGCTGAAGATTCTGACCCATTGGTTTGAGCGGGAAAAATTTGTCCATATGAGCGGTTTGCTGATGGCGCTGGGCGGCGTGGGCGCCTACACGGCATCAACGCCTCTGGCGCTTATGAGCGATGCGATAACCTGGCGCGGCAGCATGATCGCAATTGGTGTGTTGACGCTTGTTATTTCGGGTCTGGTCTGGCTCCTGGTTCGGGACACGCCCGAACAGGCTGGTTACCCGGCGCTCACCAACTGTGCGGAAGACGACACGTGCGACGGCACAAAATTCGGTATTCTGGGCAGCATCTTCCTGGTCATTAAAAACAAAGATTTCTGGCCGATGGCCCTGTGCAGTTTTTTCGGATCGTTGGTATCTTTGAGTTTTTCCGGACTGTGGGGCGGTCCTTTTTTAATGCACGTTTATGGAATGACCAGAACCCGGGCGGGAGCGCTGCTGTCAGCCATGGCCATCGGCATGATCGTCGGCGCGCCGGTGATGAGCTGGCTTTCCAACCGGATCTTTCATTCACGAAAGAAAGTTCTGATTCTCAGTCAGCTGGGCGGCCTGCTGGTTTTTGCCCCGCTTGCCTTTTTCACCGGCGATTTTTCCGAAACGGCGCTCTATCTCTGGTGCTTCTTCTACAGCTTTTTCATGTCCAGTCTGGTTGTTGTCGGCTATTCCGCCATCAAGGATTCTTTCCCGATACAAATCTCCGGCACCGCCACCGGCACATTGAATATTTTTCCCTTTGCCGGCGCCGCGCTGGGCCAACCGCTCATCGGCTGGTATCTGGATTCCGCAGGCGCAGTGGGCGGCATTTACCCCGTAGAGGCCTATTCCGCCGCGTTCAAGATATGCCTGCTGTCTCTTTTTGCAGCGCTCATCGCCAGTACGCAGGTGAAAGAAACTTTCCCGAAAAAACAGGCGGATGCTTAACGACCCTCCTGACGCCGGGATATCAGGCTATGCCGCTCATCAATCGCGTGCGGACAATGGCAATGTGACTGCGCAGGGAATAGAATTGATCGGCAAACGAAGCCGGAACTTTCATATTATTGACGGCCTGTTCAATCCCCTCCAGCCTGGCCATCAGTTCTTTTTGTTTTTCGGACGTCATATTCAGGCCGAGGTCGCCCTCGAGAATCAGTAAAGCCCGGTACCAGCGCAGAATCCGCAAACGCATCCGCCAGCGGTAGATCACCGGTATGCTCTTCAGTCCCGGGATCAAAACCAGAATCATCGGCACAATAACCACCAGGATACGGTTGAGCAGACTGGCCATCCGGAAAGGCAAATACCGGTAGAGGAAGCTCTTGCCTGATTTGTAAAAGCGCTGCGCATCCGCGCTGATGCGGTATTCATGTTCGAGCGGGGCTGGAAATTCCCCCTGGCGCTGATAACGGCCTGCCCGGCCGTGAACTTCCGTCGCTGCTTCCAGAAGCAGATCGGAAAGCGCCGGATGCAAATCAGCCCTCGCAATCAGTTCAACCGTCGGACTGAGCAGATTAATATGGTGATCGGGAATATTTTTTCCAAAATCGATGGATCCCGCAAGCAGCACCAGCTTATTTAAATACCGGATGCGACGCGTATAGGCGTCGGCCTGTAAAAAATCAAAGGCTGTAATGCCCGGTTGCTTCAGCAGATCACGCATGGTTTTCGAAGCCGCGGAATCCCCCATCATAAAGGCCCCGTCTATTTCACCTTCCAGAAGCGCTTTTTCGGCTTCTTCATCATCGATGGCCAGAAGCGTGGTCGTCCCGCCGGGTTTAATGCCATTCAGTTCCAGAAGCGTAAGCGCCAGTACATGGGTCCCCGTTCCTTTTTCACCGATAGCCAGGCGTTTGCCGCTGAAGTCGGAAAGAAGTTTCAACGGCTGATCTTTCCGGCAAAACAGGTAAAGCGGTTCATAAGAAATGCTGCCCAGGGAAACCAGGTTATCAATATTTTGCCCCCTGGTCACGCCTGCCTGAACAAATCCGACATCCACATGAAATTTGGGATCCGCCAGCCGTTGCAGATTTTCCAGCGATCCTTCAGAAGGAAGAATTTTCAGCTTTACGCCTTTACGTGCTAAAATTTTGGCATATTTTTCGGCATTCCTCTGGAAGAGACTGCCTTGATCCCCGCTGGTCATGACAATGGTATCGGGGGGCGCGGAATAAAAGAACCAGAACGAGGCCGTCAGCAAAACCGCAACGGTAAAAATAAGAGCGGCAAGCGTTGCGCCGGGACCGAGACCGAATGTTTCCCCGAACATCACTTGCAGATTGCGGAAACGAACACCGATATTTTTGGCAAAACCCGCCTGACCGGGGCCTGATTCTTTGCTGTTTCCTGCCTCCATGATCAACTCCTCTGCTGATACCGGGGTTTTAGATTGTTTGATTGCGCGCAGCTTGATTGATTCTTAAAATCCTGTCCTGTATTTTTCTGTAGCCATAATATAGCAAATATCATCCGATTACAATCCTGTGGATGCTTACGTATTTTCTTTTAACCATTTTTTAAGCAGCCGTGCTGATGGCTGTCACGGCAGGCAATCCGACGGGATTTGCCATGGCGCCATGATATCGATCAGCCGTCGCGCCTGTTATCGGTGATATGATTTCAGTAAAGGGTATGATATAGGCATCGAAAAATTAAATCGATGCGGCTTCGCATTAGCTGAGTATCATCTGCCGATGAACAGTGGAAAAGGAGCGATGTAATGGCTATCTCCGACAACAAGGGAATACTTCTGGAGACGGGTACAAATGAATTGGAAATTATTGAAGTCTTTATCGACGAAGTGGGCGGATACCGGGGTTATTACGGCATCAATGTAGCTAAAGTTATCAAGATCATCAGCCTGCCTGCCATCATCAAACCACCGAATGCCGCACATTTTGTCTCCGGGATGTTCAATCATTGCGGCAATGTTATTATCCTGATCGATATGGCCATTTGGCTGGGAAGAGAACGCCGGGAGGACGTCAGGCCGATCGCGATCATCACGGAGTTCAACAGAGTAACATCCGCCTTTCTCGTATCCGGCATCACCAGAATTCACCGCACCAGCTGGGCCAACATCAAACCGCTGGATAGTTACATGCAGAATTTTTGCCCCGCCGTTACGGGGTACATTAATCTGGAAGATAAAAACGTGCTCATGCTCGATCTGGAAAGGGCCATCGGTGAGATTAATCCTGATCTTGCGGTGCCCCATCTTCAACCGATTGAAAACAAAAAGGCCGTTTCAGAATCGGCAGCTGATGGAATCATCTATCCCATCCGTGTTCTTCATGCCGACGATTCCGGAATGATCCGCCGCGCAACAAGGGAAGCCCTCGAATCGGGGGGAGAATTCATCGTTACATCAGAAGTTGACGGCAGCGTCGCCTGGGAATATCTGATGGACACCAAGAGGCGGGCCGCTGAGCAGAACAAACCCCTGACGGACTTTATCGACATCATTCTTACGGATGTGGAAATGCCCCAGATGGACGGCTACCATTTATGCCATAAAGTCAAAAACGATCCGGTGCTGAAGGATCTGCCCGTTGTTTTATTTTCCTCGCTGATTACCGATAAACTGTTGCATAAAGGAAAGGCCGTCCACGCCGATGCCCAGCTCTCCAAACCCAACACCACGGAGCTGATCGCAAAACTCAAAGAGATCATGATGAAAAAGTAATTTGCGCTTGCCATTGTCATGCGATCTCAGGACACCATTTCCTCGATGATGACCTTAATCGGCTTGATGTCTTTAATCAGCGCGCTGACCTGGCCCGCTCCCAGGGCGGCCCGTTCATAATTTCCGGTTGCCGTGGGAACGCGATCCAGTTCATCGGCAATATTTTTCACTGCCGGATCAGCCATTTTCTGTTTGATCCAGGGCGAAACAATAATCCTTGAACGCAAATTGCCGGCAGGTATCAAATCGGTTCCGCCATCCTCACACTCCACAATAGCCTTCTTCCATCGTTCGTCGGCCGGGCTCTCCTCAGATGCCAGAAATCTTGTCCCGACCTGCACCCCCTGCGCCCCCAGAGCCAGTGCAGCCTTGTACCCTCTGGAATCCGCAATGCCTCCTGCTGCCACAACCGGAACTTTGACGTGATCGACCACCAAAGGCACAAGGACCATGGTGGATGATTCGGAATTTACGGAACGCAACCCTCCCGCTTCCGAACCCGCAATGACCAGGCCGTCCGCACCGGCCTCCACCGCTTTTAAGGCGTGATGGAAGGCAAGGACGACATGAATCCCCTTCATCCCCAAGTCATGAATGATCGGATAAATCCCGGCCGGTGAACCCACGGACGTTGTTACGGCCTTGACGCCCGCGCCTGCCAGAACCTCAAGGATTTTTTCATTAAGCGGATTAACCAGCATGATGTTTGCTCCGAACGGCTTATCCGTTAATTCACGCACCCCGTCCACAAGCTTTCTGACTTCGTCAACGTCCTTGACGAATCCCAAAGCCAGCATACCATACGCGCCTGCCCCGGAAACGGCGGCAACCATCCCGGGATCATTCAACATACCAATGGGCCCCTGAATAACCGGATAACGACACCCCAATATAGTTAATAATTCTGACATGAGCAGGACCTCCCCGGATATCTGCTGCGGTAAATATGATTACGACTTTTCATTCCAGACAGGACGTCATCATCCTGCCTGCCCTAAAGACCCAGAAACTGCACTGCGATTCCGCAAAATAAAATTGAAACGCCCGCGAGAGCATGAGTGTAACGTTCAAACCGCGCGGTTGGCAGCCAATGCAAACCGGCAAGGGACGCCATGATAATGCTCAGCATGGTTCCGATCGTCACAGCGCCAAAAACAAGGCTGACGAGGACAACATGAAAAATATGCCCCTGAGCCGCCGGATACATCAGAAGTGGAATCAGCGGTTCACACGGGCCGAAGATCAATATGGCAAATACAATCCAGGGGGTCATCCCGGGACGCCCGGATTTCTCGTGCGGATGGACATGTTCTTGCGCATGGACGTGCACATGTTCGTGAATGTTGCCGTCGCTATGCGGATGCCAATGAGTATGCGGTTTGCTTCGATAGGCAAGGCGGACCCCCCAGATGAAATAGATGAGCCCGAATGCAATCAACATCCATCCGGCAATGCTGCCACGGATGGATTCCAGAGATTCCAAACGCGAGACGGCAACACCGAAACCAATCCCGATGAAACCAAGAATGATGGAACTGCCGACATGCCCGATACCGCAAAGAATCGTCATCCATACCGTTTTAAGGGTTGACCACTTCCGGGCTTTGGACAGCACGATAAACGGCACGTAATGATCCGGCCCTAACAGTGTGTGAAAAAACCCGATGGACACAGCGGTGACAAGCAGTATCCCAAGCTCCTGATTCATGCCAAAACCTCCCGGAATGCCAATGCTCTTTTCAACCGGTTCATCCGCAGCCTTCAATACCCCGCCAGTCTTACAGGATGCGTCCGGAATGACGATCCGGGGATTCAGGGTTAACCCGCTGACGAAGGATAACCATATCAAAATTGTTCAGTGTAAGATAGCCCATTTTATTGAGCAGAGGAGCATCGCAAATCGGGAACACCCGAGGAGCCTTAAATGGTTTTTTCAGAAAATATCTTTATCAGGCATAGCGGTGTGCGGTCTTAAAATATCTCAACGGACATTTTAATCAATGCACAGTTTCTTGGAAGTTGTCCGGCAATTCCTTTCCGGCGGTTTGCCGGGTTGCTGCATCAAATCTGACTATTTCTTCTTTTTCGATGGTTTTTTCTGGCTTATGCAAACATTTCGATATAGCTGCTCTCCTTTACTGTTGGGTATAATACGATCCCATTGACTATGACTATATCTGTAGCGGTCCAATACCTTTCCGTGCCTGTCAAAATCTATAAACTCTTCCATCATAATCATTTTATTCCTGCAATCGATGTTCCACAAGATTGTTTCATGATGATAGTTCCGGTATTTTACGGAGTTCTCCAAATCATATTGTTTGACTTCTTCGATGCTCTTTTCCCTGCGATCATCCGTGATTGTTTTGTATGTCCAGACTAATCGAATGTCCGGTGATTTTGTAATAATTTTTTTATTGTAATATGAATTATATTCAAGAGGTTCCCATATTTTGGGATTTGGCTGTTGTGAAAAGCAGACGGAAGGCAATGAAAGAACGGTGACCATTAAAAGCATGAACAGGAATTGTAATTTATTTTTCATCATCCTCTTTATTTTACCTTGAACCTTTCAATTTTGGAATGGCGGAGCTAATTACAGACCTCTTTCCGGAAAGAGTCTCCAATGGAATCAGGAACCATATATTCCCATTTTGGCTCACCAAAAGAAGCAGCATACACGACTTTCCCTTCCTTATCATAAATGACGACGGACAACACCCGGCCGCTTTTCGCCTGGCAATCGATCTCATATAGAGATGTAAAATGTTCGAGCCTGCGCCATCCTTCCGTTGGCAATCCATTTTGTCTGCTGTCCTGGATAAATATTTTTTCACCTTCCTCAGTCAGGACCCGTTTTACCCACACCTGAACCACATTTTTTATTTTGTTTTCTATTTTATAGGAAATCACATCCCCGCTCTCATCGGTATAATGCTCCACCCAATCTGATGAAGCAATTAGCGGCGTTGCGACCAGAAAGACTATCAGGAATGGTAAGAAAATAACCGGAAAAACTTTTTTCATATTTGTTCCTTTGCGATTGCTATTGAGTTTTATTCATTCGTATTGCACTCTCGAAAAAACATTTTGTCCATCAAAAAGACGCCGTTTGTTTTCGCTTAACTTCAACCACCCTGGCGCTGAAACAACCTCTTTTAAAATATCCCAATTCCTTGGATAAAAATTCTTTATTTCCGGACACATCCTGCAATAAATATTTAATGTGCCTCCCTCCTAACCATGGATAATTATACACCAAAACAAAATGATCCGGATATATGAACTTGCTGCCATTTAATTTTACAACATGCCTCAGTAAATAAACATTGGCCAGCGGTTTCCCGACATACTGAGAAACAGGATAATGCGTTAAAAAATAATCCGGAAGATCGACATAGACCGGTATGTTTTCCGGCACTTCATTTTCAATCACCCGTATATACTCTTTCTGAACCCGATACCCGTCGACATATTCTTCCGACCGTTCTGCTATGGCAATACTTGAATGGGGAATTTCCGGGTAAAACATTCCATTCCTGTTAATAAGGAAAATTATTATGATCAATAAAAGAACGAAGATTCTTATCTTTGCTACTTTTAAAATCTCATCTATTGAATAATAAATGACTAAAAACATGGAGGGAATAACATAAAAAAAGTATCTGGATATAAAAGAAGCACTGTCACTTATTTGTATATAAGCATACACGACAAAATGGAAGATGGAAAATGCAATGATAAACAGGCAATTATAAATGATGATATTAGAATCATTTTCCTGCGATTTTACATATCGAATAATATTTTTCAATAAGACAAATATGGATATCACAACACTTCCGGCAATAATAAAATTTAATTCCGGCATGGAGGATATATAGATCTGCTGCGTATGGAGATTGCGGTAAATGATTTCATTTAAAAGATCCGTAAAAGTTGATTGATTGGAAAATGCAAGTTGAAGACGTCCGATGCTCGACAGCGCAAAAAGCACGGCAAAAGAAGGGATCAAAATAACGAAAAAGTCCAAAATATTATTTTTAAGAGATTTGTTCTTTGAAAATAATGCCAGGATACACACGACCCCGACGGCAATAATACCGCTTCCTTTGGTCAGACAGGCAGCCAAAAGGCACAGGGAGGTTAACCATATCCGGTCATTGCGATAATTATAAAATGCAAACAGGGAGAAGAAAAGTAAGGGAATTTCGATGTACATGCGACCGATTTGGGCAAGCATGAGGGGATAGGCAAGCGAAGCTGCCGCAAGCAGGAAAGCCGTCATATCATCAAACAACCTGCTGTATATCCGCGCCAGCAGAGTGCCTATGGCCGCCGCCATCAGCCACTGTAAAACATGCAAAATCAGCCAGGCCATTTTCCCGCCGCCGGTTATTTTTAAAACAAGAGCCGTCACCAGGGTGAGCAGAGACAATGCATGCGCTGTCGGGCCGCCGTCATGGTAACCCGGCTGAGCCATTAAAAGCGAATAATCAAAACCATGCCTGACTAAGAAATCCGCCGCCGGAAAAATACTGAATGCTTCATCCCAGACCGGCGGCATAGAAAAAAAAGGCCATTTTAAGACAATGATGAATAGAAGGAAGACACTGTAAAGACATCCTGTGCTGCGGAAAATATTATCCGCCAGCTTTTGTAAAATCATATGCAAGTATTGTCTCCTGCTGTTTACTTTTTATCCCCGTGATATGCATAACCGGTGCTTCAGGATAATCAGATCATTCCTTTTTTTTAGCAACCACATAAAATCCACTGGCAATTTTTTCTGCATTAGGGAACTTAACTAAAATCATATCCATGAACTTTACGGGCATGGTCAAAACCATCAGGACCATCATTATGATATCGTGTAATGTTTTACTACCGAAGGAAAAGAGAATGGCAAGCCATTCCTGGACAATCCAGAGCATCGCGGATGTAGGTCCGGCGCCAATGCCCATTTCTATAATTTCAAACTCTGAAAAGAGTTTTTCCATACCCGGCATTGTCCAGCGCTGAAAATCCTGCGGCGCTCCATGAAATGGCATAACAAATGGAACATAACACAGCAATTCACCCCCGGGTTTTAGCATTCTGAACATTTCCCGGACAACAACATGGGCTTTGTCAACATGTTCAAGAACAGCAATATTGATAATGAAATCCACTCCCCCGTCTTTTATCGGCAAATCCGTGATATCCGCCACGATGTCGATTTCGCTGTATGGAAAAAAATCTACATTAATAACGTCCTGCCGGTTATGAAGATACGTTGGTCCACTGCCAACGTTCAATATAAAATGTTCCCGGCCATATTTCTTCAGCATCCTGTTTACGGTTTTTCGATAGTCAAAACTTGTCAGAACCGGGGCAAACAAATTCAGGAGAAAGTAATATACGGTTCCGTTCTTTTTCAGAAAGTTTTGAATCTTACAAAACAGGCCATTATCTTTTGTAATGCCTGTATTCTGAACACTTTTATTATTATCAAAATCTTTTTTAATAATAGATTGAATTTTATGCGCTTTTTCCAAATGATTCTTTCCTGTTTTTAATTTACTTATTGTTATAGAAACTTTCCACAGCCCGTACAACCATTTCTACATCGCCTTCACTCAATTCATAGTACATCGGCAGGCGTAATATCCTCTGACTGATGTCGTCTGTCACAGACATTGTCCCGCAGGCTCTGCCATATTTGACACCGGCAGGAGACGAGTGAAGAGGTATGTAATGGAATACCGGCAAAATTGACTTGTCCTTCAGAAATTCTATCAGTTCAGACCGCTCTTCGGCTGAGCGAGTTATAACATAAAAAATATGGCCGTTATTAATACATCCTTCTTCTGTAATCGGAAGCCGTAAAAACTTCTTCTCACTCAAAGGCGTCAAAAGGTCGCAGTAATAATGGTATATTCTACACCTGGCATCGATAATTTTTTCGGCTTGTTCAAGCTGAGCATACAAAAATGCTCCGATCAGTTCACTTGGCAGAAAAGAAGATCCCTTATCAACCCAGGTATATTTGTCCACCTCGCCTTTTAGAAATTTTATTCGATTCGTCCCTTTTTGTCTTATAATTTCGGATCTCTCCTCGAAACGAAGATCATTCACCAGGAGGGCGCCGCCTTCACCGCTGATGATATTTTTGGTTTCATGAAAACTTAAACAGCCGAAATTCCCTATAGTACCCAGAAACCGGCCCTTGTAAGTTGAAAGCAACGCTTGAGCGGCATCCTCGACAACGAGCAGATTATGTCTTTGCGCTATATCCAGAATGGCGTCCATCGCACAGGCCACTCCTGCATAATGGACCGGAACGATTGCTTTCGTCCGGGATGTGATTGCAGCTTCAATAAGACGTTCATCAATATTAAGCGTGTCGCGCCGAATATCCACAAATACCGGCACACCTCCCCGAAGAACAAATGCGTTGGCCGTCGATACAAAAGTAAATGAGGGCATGATAATTTCGTCGCCGGGCTGAATATCACAGAGGATTGCAGCCATTTCCAGCGCAGCCGTGCAGGAATGGGTCAGGAGCGCTTTTTGGCATCGCAACCGCTCCTCAAGCCAGACATGGCATTTCTTCGTAAAGAGCCCGTCACCGGCAATATGGCGATTTTCAATGACGGCCTGCTCAATATAGAGCAGTTCCCTGCCGACAATGAACGGCTTATTATAGGGTATTTTGAAAGGCTCCATCATTTACCTCCTGGGTGGCGATGAAAACGGGCGCTGCCACCGACAGGCAGAAGCAATATTATGGTTAATCAGCAAGTTTTCCCGCGACCATATCCCTGAGCATATTTCGCATGATGATTAAGATCCGCATGAAAGGCCGGCGCAAGATAAATGCCCGATGAGCCGGACTCTATCCGTCATGTGAACACATCCATGGTTTTTCACTGAATATGCTTTCAGGTTCAGTCATCGTTCCCAGGATCATCATAATGTTGATTGGCGATCGAACCACTTATGCAGCGTATAAACATATTTTTGCGGTTCAAAACCTAATCGCACCCATACCTTTTGGACTGCGACATTAATGATTTGTGTGGAAACAATCATTTCCTGAGCATGTAAATCAGCGCACCAGCGCATTCCAGCCATCATGAGTAACTTATATATACCCGCGCCTTGAGCGTCCCGACCAATACCAAACAAGACGCCTTCCCCCTGCTGAGGATTATTTAACCGAAGCGTCGCAAAGGCTGATATTTCATTATTGCGAAGAGCAATCAATACTTCGTGTGATTCATCCCGATTGAAGCATGCTTCATTTGCCCAATCTCCATAAACATCATTGCATTTTTTTCTGTCCAGACGTTTATCCTGATGATAATGACTGATGTAGTTGCTAAAAGCTTCTTCGGCAATGGCCTGCACTTGGGAACCCTCCCCTTTCTCAAGGGGTCGGATAACAACCGGCGAGTCTGGCGCTGGTAATATGCCCGTCGCCAGACTTCGGCCGTAATAAACAAGTGTGTCGGCCACAAAAAAACCCAGGTGTTCCATTTCTTGTACGGCATCCAGATGGGTTGCCGTACATCTGGCAATGAGAAGTGTTACCTTGTTTTGCTGGCAGAAATCAATGACCTGTGAAAGATTGCCTCTTGTAATATTAGCGGCTCTTGCCGATCTGATGCCGAAGCGTTCTTCTTCAAGCGGGGCAAGCGATATATTTAAACTCTCATTATTAACCATGAATTTATTTTCCCTTTTTGTCATCCGTTGTACCGCGTATGACACTGGAGGGATGACCCAAGCTTCGAAAGTGCATACGTGCCAGATATTCGCCGATTATGCCCAGAGCAAGGAGCTGTGCGCCGGAAAATATTGCAATAATCGACGCAAGAAACGTAAACCCTGGAACCGGACTGCCGTGAACCAGAAAAATGGTAATGACATAGACCAGGATGAAAAGGCCAAAAATCGTGCAGGCAAATCCCAGGAAACTTGCAACCTGCAGCGGCATGACGGAAAATCCTGTCATCATATTTATGGCGTGCCTGAAGAGACGCGAAACGGTATAATTAGACTGCCCGATGGTCCTTGGTTCATGCCGCACAGAAACCGCTGAGAACTTTTCCGCTCCCCAGGTCAGCAGAACATCAATGGAGACGAAGGAACCGTGGTATTGATGGAAAGCTTCACGCAATTCAGTCCGGAATACGCGGAAGGCACTGACCTGGCGAGCTGCATGCGCCCCCATGAAGCCCTGAAGCGCCATTTTAGTAATGATGGAGGCCAGATCGCGCAATACTCCATGCTGCTGTGCCTGTGGCGTGCCATAAACGACGTCGTAGCCCTCTTCCAGCCGGGCGACAAGCCCGGGGATTTCCTCGGGCGGGTTCTGGAGATCGTCATCGATGGTAACAATAAGCTCGTGTTTAGCTTTGCGGATACCGCACAGCAGAGCATTATGCTGGCCGTAATTACGCATAAGATTTATGCCATGAAGCCAGGAATATTGTTGAGCCAATGAAACTATGGTTTCCCAGCTTCCGTCACGGCTTCCGTCGTTAACTAGGATCACCTCGAAATCCTGACAGGAAGCCATGAGGACTTTGTTAAGACGGTCTATAAGCAGCGGCAAGGATTGCTCACTGTTATAAACGGGAACGACAACGGATATGGATTTATCTGCCATAAAATTATCCTTAAGCTTAACAGATCCTCTTTTTAGCGCTCGTTTTGCTGTGGAACATGATTTGTTTTGTAAGCGCACCCCGCGAGCGAGAAGTAGCGCCGGCTTTCCTCAAGAAAGAGGTGTTACTGTACATCACCCGTATTGATTACCAAGAGCGTCCCGGTGCGGTGACATAACATCAATGTTATCAAAAAAAGCACAAAATTTATTTCTCTCCTGCGCCATGGCTTTCCTTTGGTGGCAGGGGTAAGAACATGAAAAGTTTGCATCGATATTATATTATTATCAAACCGACTCTATGATAATTTATCATAGCTCTTTTTTATTGCAAGTAAATAACATCTCAGCCTTTCTGATCAAGACATCACCGGATCCGTCACGCATTAGAAAAGCAGAAAAAACAGAACACCTGCATCCTCTGCGGGAATTTCATGGCGTTGAACGATATGACACCACTGCACAAAAACGAAGACGGTAAATTTCAGCAGAAATTGAAAGCGGACCCGTGCAGCAGAGATCACCGGCAGCAGCGAAATAACCGTATTGCCGGTTAATAATGCTGACACCTGAGGTCGATTCAACTATCAAGGCCGGTTGATTAAAAATTTGATGCGGGTAATAGAAGGAAGTATCTGTTATCGGCTAACTGCATGATTTTACTGGAGCCGATGCCCG
The DNA here is from genome assembly GCA_002840435.1 of Deltaproteobacteria bacterium HGW-Deltaproteobacteria-6. Taxonomy (NCBI): domain Bacteria; class Deltaproteobacteria; species Deltaproteobacteria bacterium HGW-Deltaproteobacteria-6. The sequence continues at coordinate 503,347 of PHAT01000005.1, read as the reverse complement.
GATTTGAACCGGGGACCTACTGATTACGAATCAGTTGCTCTACCAACTGAGCTACATCGGCATCCATTTAAGAGATGTCGTATCTATATTATGGAATTCCCCTTGTCAATACCAATCTGTACTTCCTTAATGATTGACTTCTGTTTCGTTTTCCTTTAGCTTCGCCGATAAAGCTGATGAATATGGAAGCCAAGATGATTCTTTTTCTTTTAACCTTTTTATGCCTTTACGGCGGGATTAATTTTTATTTCTTTTTCCGGGCCAGAAGCATCCTGCACTTTTCGGGTTTTTTACAGAGTGCGATTCTGATCCTTATCATCCTGCTGATTCTTGCGCCGGTCATTGTCCGGATACTGGAATCCCTCCATCAAGAACAGCTGGCACAGCTGGCCGCCATTACCGGCTATGTCTGGATGGCGTTTGTTTTTCTTTTTTTCTTTTTAAGCATTTCGCTGGAATTGATCCGGATTATCCACAAGTTGATCGTTCCCGAAACCGGCACGCTCACGCTCAAAACCGCCACGTTCGGTATTGCCGTGCTTCTGGCCACAGGCCTCGTGGCCTATGGTTACATCGATGCTCAGCGAATCCGCGTCAGAAATCTGCAAATTACCACCAACCAGTTTCTCCCCGGCAACGGACAACTTCGCATCGTCCAGATCTCCGACGTGCATGTGGGGATCATCATCCGCAACAACCGTTTAAATCCGCTTCTGGAGCGGATCCGGGAATGCCGGCCCGATATTCTGGTTTCCACGGGTGATCTCCTCGATGGAGAACTCGACAATATCCTGGGGGATGCTAAACGTTTCGATGCGATCAAAGCACCCTACGGCAAATTTGCCATTTTCGGCAATCATGAATATTACGCGGGGCTCGAAAAATCCATCGCCTTTACGGAAGCGGCGGGCTTCCGCCTGCTGCGCGATGACATCACACAGGCGGCAGGCATCACCATTTTCGGTCAGGACGACATCACCGGCCTCAGATGGAGCGATTCCAATAAAAGAGATTTTTTTAAAAAGGCTCTGTCCGAAAAGCGCGACGGCTTTGTTCTGCTGTTAAAGCATCAACCCCGCATCGATGAATGGGCCAATTTCAATTTACACCTCTCCGGCCACACACATGGCGGCCAGATTTTTCCTTTCGGACTGGTCACGAAACTATATTTTCCTAAAAACTACGGTTTGCATGAACTCGCCCCGAACAAGCAACTCTATGTCAGCCGGGGCGCCGGCACCTGGGGTCCACCCATTCGCGTCTTTGCCCCGCCGGAAATCACCATCATTGACCTGATCGGCAAAAAACCCTGACTCCCTTTAAGGGTCTTGCAGTGCATGGTTGCCTGAGCATGCTAAAAACCGTTCCAGCCTTTGCGAAGCACGATCAGATATAAACCTCTGAACAATCAGCGGCCGGCAATAATGACCGTCAAATCATCGGCGTATTTTTTCATACGAGTGGCTTGACCGCTCATTTCCTCGGATGCGCCGGCGGATTCTTCGGCATTGGCCGCCGTTTGCTGGACGACTTTGTCCATTTCCGCTACGGCTTTACTGATTTGATCAATTCCCTGAGCCTGTTCCTGTGAGGCCGCCGCAATTTCATCAACCAGATTTCCGACCTTGGCGGAAATTTCCATGTTCTCCTTGAAAGCCGTCTGTGTTTGCGCCGTCAGTTCACGGCTTTTGTGTACCGTGGTGATGGTGTTTTCGATCAGAGAAGATGTGCTGCGGGCCGCGTCGGCGGCGCGGATCGCCAGATTGCGCACCTCATCGGACACCACCGCAAACCCCGCGCCCGCTTCACCTGCGCGCGCCGCTTCCACGGCGGCATTAAGAGCCAGCAGGTTGGTTTGAAATGCAATCTCATCGATGGTTTTGATGATTTTTCCCGTTTCTTCGCTTGACCGTGTCACTTCGCCTACCGCTGCGGCCATGCTGTTGACATGCTCATCGACTCGTTCCACAACATGCCGGGCTTCGGCCATCAGGGTTTTAGCCTGTATGGCGTTGTCGGCGTTTCGCCTGGTCATGGCCGTCATTTCCTCCAGCGACGAGGAGGTCTCTTCAATCGCTGACGCCTGTCTGGCCGAGCCATCCGCCAGCGACTGACCGGCCGAGGCAACCTCGCTGGACCCCGTTGCCACCTGATCTGCAACGGTGTGCAGGCCTTCCGTTATTTGATTGATCGGTCCGACAATCGAACGGACCATAAAGAAAATGGAACCTATGACCAGCATAAGCCCCAGGCCCAGCAGCACCAGATTGATCACCGCCATCGAGTTGGAACGGGAAAGTATCTCGCTGGTGGGGATGACTGCGGTTGTGGTCCAGTTCACGTTTTTACAGGGAACGAGAAAGGCCGTACCCTCAATTCCTTTGTACGTGTAAGACACCAGCCCTTTACCGGTTTGAATGATACCACTTGCCCATTTTTCATCCTTCAGATTCAGTTTCATAATCAGAGATTTGTCCCGGTGCGCAAAAACGATTCCCGATCCGTCGAAAAGGTAGAGGTAGCCCCCGTTTCCTATTTTAACCGGATCGACAAATTTTTCGCTGAATTTGGTCAGGTCCGGCACACCGACCAGAACGCCGATGACTGTGCCGCCGTCTTTAATCGGCGCGGCAATGGCGAATGCCGGCTTGCCCGTTGTTCTGGCGAGATAAACCATGGAGACGTTTATTTCTCCCTGCATCGCCTTTTGAAAATACTGCCGGTCGGGCACTTTAACTTTACCGACGGAATCCGTTATGGTCGATGCCCGTACTTCACCCTGGGTATTAGCAATGTTAATGTACGAGAAGACACCGAGGTGCTTGAGTTGCTCGGCTAATTCGCCATTGGCCTTTGCCCTTGTTTCTTCCGTGTCGTTTTTCAACACTTCTTTAAACTCTGTTTTATTGGCTGATGTGGCAATCATGCCTTTGGCATCCTCCACCCAGACATCAATCAGGTCGGCTTTATTCTCAGCGGTCATGGCCAGTGAACTGACGGCGTCTTCCTTAAATGCGCGGGAGGACAATAAATAAGTAATCGCGGTTGAAGCGCCCATAATGATGATAATCAGCAAAACGATGGGAAGCAGGATTCTTTTTTGCAGACTTCTTTTCTTCATAGGAACCTCCTGTGGCATCAACAGATTCTGAATAGTTTTTTGTTCCAACGAAAAGCAGGTAAAAAGAATGATCAATCCCTTAAAAACAAATGTTGATATCGAAAGAGGATGTTTTCAGAAAATCGTTTGAGAATAGACCTTTAGTTGTTGTTATTATAGTAATAAAGGAATGTGATGTCAAACCCTATATTAAAACACAACTCTTGAAACTCCACCGTTGGAAAAATAAACACTTGACCGTTTTTTATATGAGAAATTCCAATCCTCCGTTAAGCTTTTCTAAACGCCGCAAAATGTCCATACTTTATTTGTCCTTACCGGTGCCGGGCATCGGATGCCCGGTTTCCCGTTGACAGACTGTCGCGTTTTCGATACGTCATGAAGCACAAAGCAGAGAAGGAAACTCAAGGAGGGAAGAATGGTACATGATATCAGGAACGGCCTTTTATTTTTGCTCGCAGGCATCCTTCTGGCCTGTGGAAGCGCATGGGCGGAGAGCTCTGTCCGCTATGCCGATCTGAGTGATTTTAAGCTGGAAAACGGAAGCGTTATCCGTAATTGCCGCGTAGCGTACATTACCGCCGGCACCCTCAACGCCGAAAAATCAAATGTTGTGCTCGTTCCGACCTGGTTGGCGGGGACCGCCCAGGAACTGGTTGACTTAGGCTTTATCGGACCGGGCAAGGTCTTTGACAGTTCAAAATTTTTCATCATTGCGGTCGACGCATTGGGCAACGGCCGGTCATCATCACCGTCCAACAGCCCAACACAACCAGGCCAGTCTTTCCCCTTATTCAGCATCCGCGATATGGTCCGCGCCCAGTATATACTGTTGACCGAACATCTGAACATCCGGCACATCCGCGCCGTAACCGGCATTTCAATGGGCGCCCTGCAGACCTTTCAATGGGTGGTGTCCTACCCCGACTTTATGGATCAGGCTGTTCCCATTCTGGGAAGCCCCTGGATAACATCCCATGATATGCTTTTCTGGTCAGCCCAGCTGGGGATTCTGGAAAATGTCGGGGAGTGCAAGGGAAACGCAGCCGCCATGAAGACTCTCGCACCCCTGCACATCATGCAGGCCTGGACGCGCGAGTACCGCACAAACAAAACCAGTCCGGCCGACTTTCCCGCATTTCTGGCCAAGCAGCAGGAAAATATTTCCCGATACGACGCCCGGAACTGGACCTCGCAGGTCAAGGCCATCCTGACGCATGATATCCTGATCAACTTTGGCGGATCACGCGAAAAAGCAGCTACATCAATAAGGGCAAGGTTCCTGGTGATCACATCCCCTCAGGATCAGATCATCGGGAAAGACGATGCTATCGCTTTTGCCCGCCTGGCCGGAGCTGAATCGTCCGAACTGGACGGGACATGCGGACATTTTGCTTTTTTTTGCGATCAGGATAATCTGAAAAAAATGGTTAACACCTTCCTGTCTCCAAACCCGGGGACTTCCCCAAAGAACCTTAAAGACGGAAACAATAAATCAGGGGCAGTCTGCCCCTGTCACGGCAAGCGCGGTAAATCATGAAGAATCACTACGTTCACGGTTATGACCCAAAAGAAAATATTCGACTACAGGACCAGGCTTCGACACTGGTAGAATTACTGCATGCCGATACGGTGTATCCGGCGGGAAGCCGCGTGCTGGAGGCAGGTTGCGGCGTGGCGGCGCAAACCGTCACACTCGCCCAAAACAGTCCGGCCACGCTGATCACATCCGTGGATATATCGGAAGTTTCCATTGCCGAAGCCAAACGAAAGGCAGCCGACACGGGGCTTACGAACGTGCAATTCCAGCAGGCGGATATCTTTAATCTGCCGTTCGCAGCGGAGTCTTTTGACCATGTCTTTATCTGTTTCGTTCTGGAGCATCTCACGAATCCCCGGGAGGCACTCTTCGCTTTAAAGCGGGTTCTCAAAAAAGGAGGAACCATCACGGTCATCGAGGGGGATCACGGTTCAGCCTATTTTCATCCGGCAAGTGATGCGGCGCACAGGGCAATTCAGTGTCAGGTTGAGCTGCAGCGCCGGGCCGGGGGCAATGCCATGATCGGACGGGAGCTTTATCCCCTGCTCAGCAGTGCGGGTTTCCATCCGGTTCGCGTCTCTCCCCGGATGGTCTATGTCGATTCCGGCAAACCGGAGCTTGTGGAAGGATTCACAAAAAAAACTTTCACCGCCATGATTGAGGGCATACGCGCTCCCGCTCTTCAGGCAGGCCTTCTGGAGCAGGATATATTCGATCAGGGAATCAGGGATCTGCACAGAACGACCGGAGACGACGGCGTCTTTTGCTATACTTTTTTTAAGGCTGTAGGCGAAAAGTCTTTTGCGTAGGAAGCATTACTTGCGGAAAAGATGCGAAAATTAAAAAACGCGGCCTGCCTGTCTTGACAGACCGCGTCCATATCAATTTATCCCTGAAGGGCATTAACTTTCTTGGTTAAGCGCGAAATTTTGCGGGATGCATTTTTCTTGTGGATCAGGCCTTTGGACGCTGCTTTGGCCAGCACCGGAACAGCTGTTTTCAAAGCATTTACCGAGTTCTCTTTGTTTTTACCCTCGACGGCTGCCAGAACTGTTTTAACTTTGGTTTTGATTGCTGACTTGGCGGCAATATTGCGCTCCCGGCGGACCTTGCTTTGACGATCTCTTTTTTCTGCTGATTTATGTGTTGCCAAAAGTATCTCCTCCTGAACTTCTTTTTATTAAGGTCTGGCTGTTTAACGCAATTATTTCAAGCTGTCAAGCGCAATTTATTGTGCAGACGGATTGCGAATCCGTAAAATCATCTCTAAAATGATTATTCTGATATATTAGAATGTTATACTATCAACATTACTGCCGACCATTTTTTATACGGCAGTATCATCAGATCAACTGATCGGCGATTATGAACGAACCGGGGAAAATAACAAGTGGATAAAAGAAATTTTAAATACGTATTTCAGAAGATGGGAATAGAGGCAGGCCCTGTGGCCTGCCTCTATTTTATGACGGGCTAATCTTCGAAATATTCGTTTTTCATGGTCACTGTTAGACCATCGCCGTTTAGGAGGCGTTCAGCCAAACCTTCGATCTTCGGCAGTTCATAACCGAAGAAGTAGCGGCACGTAACAAGTTTACCGTTATAGAAATTCGTATCCGCCTCGCCGGCTCCCTTTTCCAGAGCCTTTCTGGCGTAAGCCGCCTGACGGAGCCACTGCCAGCCGATGGCGATAATGCTGAAAAATTCCAGATACAGCGTCGCGTCGGCCAGGAACATTTCCGGACCCTGTTTGGCGGCTATGGCAAACTGATGCGCAGTAACTTTTTCCAACTGCGCCAAAGCCGCTGTCATCTTTTCAGCAAATGGCTTTAACTCCGCATCGCCTTCAGCCTCTTTGATGGCTTTGCGCACTTCCGCTATATACAATTGGGCGGCCTTGCCTTTCTTCATCATCATTTTGCGGCCCAGTAAATCCATACCCTGAATGCCGGTGGTGCCTTCATGAATCGTGTGAATGCGCACGTCGCGGTAAAGCTGCTCGAGGGGGAACTCTTCACAGAATCCGTAGCCGCCGAGAATCTGCAAGCCCGTGGAACAGGATAGAATGCCCATTTCCGCAGGATAGGTTTTGGCAACCGGCGTCAAAAGTTCGAGAAGCAGGTTGTAGTTTTCATGCTCCTCTCCTTCCGTAACGCCTTCCATATCTTCATAGAGACCGCATTGGACCAGCAGCGCCAGCGACCCTTCCACAATCGATCGTTGAAACAAGAGCATGCGCCTGATGTCCGCATGTTCGATGATCGGGACCTGGGGGGACAGCGGATCCTTGGAGGTCAGTTTTCGTCCCTGCGGTCTTTCCCTGGCGTATTCCAGAGAAGCATAGTAGGCAGCGGACGAAATACAGGCGGCTCCCAGTCCCACATCGATCCGGGCGCCGTTCATCATCTGGAACATGTAGCCCAGGCCTTTATTGGCCTCTCCAACGAGATAGCCCCGGCAGTCGTCGTTTTCACCGAAAGCCAGTTGGGTGATGGGCGCGCCGCGGTAGCCAAGCTTGTGATAAATACCCGCGCAGTTGACATCGTTAAATTCGAGCGACCCGTCGGCCTTCACGCGCTTCTTCGGAATAATGAAAAGCGAAATGCCTTTGACGCCGGGAGGTGCGTCTTTGAGTCTGACCAGCGCCAGGTGAATGACATTGTCCGCGCCGTCATGATCGCCCGCGGATATGAACAGCTTCTGGCCTTTGATTTTATAGTACCCCTGATCCGTCGGCGTCGCCGTGGTCGTGAGGTCGGTGAGCGACGAGCCCGCCTGCGGTTCGGTCAGCGCCATCGTACCCTGCCATTCGCCGGCAATCATTTTGGGCAGATAGGTATCTTTCATTTCCTGCGTGCCGTAGGAAACAATCAGGCCCGCCGCGCCATGTGTCAGGCCGTGATAGACGGCGGCCGAGTAATTGGCCGCGCCGAAAATGGCCGTCGGTACCATGATACCGACGGTGAACGGCAGTTGTTGTCCGCCGAGGTCGTAGGGGAAGGTCGCTGCAATCCAGCCGCCCGCGCCGCATTCCCTCATAATGTCACGGACCTTGGGATGAACTTTGACTTCGCCATTCACATATTCAGGCCCCTTGCGGTCCATTTCCTCGAAAAGGGGTTTAAAGAGATCTTTGCCCATTCTCATCGCCGTATCCATGATCATGTCGAAAACTTCCCGGCTGTGATCGGCGTAACGGGGATATTTCAAAAGGGCTTCCGTGTCGTTTAGCTCATACAACAAAAACTTCAAATTTCGATCGCTGATAAATTTTTCTGCCATAGTTTTTCCTCTTTCTCTATGCGGCATGCCGCAATAAGATTGCGGGGGCCTGTTAATAACCTGAAGGTCACGCGGTAACCTTTATCTCACAAGTAAAAATGCCGCCAGGCGTATACCTGGCGGCATTCGAAATCAGTATTTACACTTTATACTGCGTTTTTTCCAGACCTGGTGAACAACTAGACCATCAGGTTTTCGATAACCGTTCCTACACCCAGACCGCCGCCGCAGCAGGAACTGAAGCAACCGTATTTGCCGCCTTTTTTCTGCAGTTCGCGCATGGTGAAGATGCAGATACGGGCGCCGGATGCGCCATTGGGATGACCGTAGGAGATGGCGCCGCCATTGGGATTCCATTTATTGAAATCCACTTTATCACCGGTCTGTTTTTCGAGTTCCGCGGCCACCGCGAGGTTCTGAACGGCGAACGCTTCGTTGCATTCGATAACGTCGAGCTGGCTCATCTTAATGCCTGCGCGTTTGAGCGCCATCGGAACGGCGTAAGCAGGCGCAATACCCATGATGGTGGGATCGACGCCATAGTCGCCGCCAGCCAGCCACTTGGCCCAGGGCTTGAAACCCAGTTCCAGAGCTTTTTCCTTGGTCATCATCAAAACGAAGGCTGCGCCGTCGTTGCGTCCGGAAGAGTTGCCAGCGGTGACGGTTCCGTCTTTAATGAATGCGGGCGGCAGTTTCGCAAGGCCTTCCATCGTCGTTTCGGCGCGGGGGAATTCATCCACTTTGAACTCGATGGGGGGTTTCTTTCCCTGCGGAACCATGATCGGCATGATATCCTGAGCGCAGAAGCCGGAGGCAATGGCTGCCTGGGTACGCTGCTGGCTGCGGAAAGAGAATTCATCCTGCGCTTCGCGCGAAATGTTATACATCTTCTGGAGTTTTTCCGCCGTGAGGCCCATGTTCATTGTTGCGGCGTCGCGGGTGGGAGACTGCGAAAAAGCAATCGGCAGCGGCGGAATCATCTTGTAAGGTTCCGTGGTCATCGGGAAACGGCACGGTGCGTTGCTGTAAGATTCATAACCGCCGGCGATGATGATGTCCGCCTGACCGGCCAGGATTTTCCAGGCGGCGTGATTGATGGAGTCAATCGCGGAACCGCACTGCATTTCAATATAGGAAGCCGATGTGCTGAGCGGAAGACCGGAAGCCAAAACAGGCCAGCGGGCTCCATTGATCGCCGTGTTCGGTCCAATGGCCGATCCCATGAAACAGCAGTCAACAACTCCACCCTTTTCAATCACTTTTGATTTTTCGACAAGACCTTTCAGAGCCATGCCGGCAATTTCTTCGCCCAGGATTGTCCGCAGGGTTTTCCCCAGCGTTCCAAAGGCCGTCCTGATACCCTCTACAAATACTACTTCTCTGCTCATAAATTCCTCCTGTATATTTTTAGTTTTTTATGACGAAACTATTTTTTCGGTAATGTTTGAGTTTTACACCATCCGACGATGCAGTTCAAAAATTACCTTTTGGCGTTATCATACCTGAAAGAGCACGTCAAGAACCATATAACGGCCGTTGTAAATAAAACAAAAAATGACTGTTAAAACGATGATTATCATTTGTTTCCTGCTGCTTTTTTATGTGAAATATCGTAAATAATCTTGAATTAACGGAGAACAAAGCATAAAGTTCGCCCAGTTCCGGTCGATTGTTTTAAAAGTATTAAATATCGTTCCATCCGATCCACTTTCGAAGGAGAAACAATTTATGAAAAAATTACGGATTGTTAGCATGGGGTTCCTTTTATTTTTTGCTTTGGCCCACTTTATGGACGTCTACGCCTGCTCCGTTTTTCGCGTAACCGCCAAAGATGGAACGATTATCAGCGGCCGGACCATGGAATTCGGCCACGACATGGGCTATGCCATGATTGTGGTTCCCCGCAATAAAAATTTCGCAAGCCCGGCACCGGATGGAATCACCGGATTAAAGTGGAAAACCAGATACGGTTATGTAGCCAGCAACGTTCTGAACAAGGAAGACGGCATCAGCGACGGCATCAATGAAGCAGGCCTGTCCTTCAGCCTGCTCTGGTATGACGGCGATATGCAGTGGCAAGTTGTTAATCCAAAAGACAAATCCCCGGAACTCGCCAATATTGTTTTCGGGTCATGGGTTTTAGGAAATTTCAGCACCGTAAAAGAGGCGGTCGAGGCGATTGCCAAAGTCAAAGTATTCGGCATAAAAAATCCGGAGTTGGGCGGAGCGGTGCTTCCCGGCCATTTTATCCTCTATGATGCCAAAGGTGACTGCGTGGTCATTGAATACGAAAAGGGAGAACTGCATATTTACGACAACCCCCTGGGCATCATGACCAACGCGCCCAATTTTCCCTGGATGCTGACCAACCTGCGTAACTATGTCGGCATGACCAACGGCATGCGGGAACCGGCAACATTCGGCGGACAGACCTATCTAACCACCGGCCATGGCTCCGGCATGTTCGGCCTGCCCGGCGACATTACACCGCCCGCGCGTTTTGTCCGTATGGCGGTAACCACCAGATTCGCAGATACGCCGGAAAATGCCGAAAACGCTCTGAATCTGGCCCAGCATATTGTCAGTTCCCTGCATATCGTCCGCGGCATGGCGGCGGATCGCAATAAGGAAGGCAAGATCATCGCCTCCGAGACCACCCAGTGGTCAACGTATCGTGATCTGACCAACCGCGTTTATTATTTCCGCACCTATGACAATTTCAATCTGCGTAAAATTGACCTCAAGCGGCTGAACTTCAACGCAGATAAGATCAAAACCATTCCGATGTTTGCCGATAAAGAGATTATTGTCGATGTCACGGACCGGGGGAAATAAGGCAAGTACGGCAAAAAAGAAGGGTGGAAAACTCCACCCTTCTTTTAAAACATGCTTCTCATATTCTGTGCTTCAAAACAATTTTCAGCTTTCAGCACCTGTTTACTTCCTGACCGGCGCGGTCTTACCCGACCAGAAGAGCGCATGTTCTTCAATGGCCACGAATCCATCTTTATTTTTGTCAATCTCATTGAACCTCCTGGTCATGCCCGCCATAAATTCCTCCAAGGTCACTTTCCCGTCATGATTCGAATCTAAATCGAATAACTCCACCGACCAGAAAACAAGGCACTCATCGTCGCTGATTTTGCCATTTTTATCAGCATCCAGTATTTTCTTGGTTTTGGTTTTGGTTTTCACTTTCGCTTTGGCTTTATCGGGGCTGGCTTTAGGACCGCACCAGAAAGCTACGTATTCTTTAGCAATCAGGACGCCGTCTTTATCCGTATCCATGTTTCCAAAAAAATCTTTGGTCGCGGCGTTGAATTCCGCTGCCGTCAATTTACCGTCTTTATCCGTGTCGATCTCCTTGAATCGTCCCTGCCAGAAAGCCACGTGCTCAGCTACGGTGACCACCGCGTCGCCATTGGCATCGATCTCGGAAAAGGCCACACGGGCGACTGCGGGCGTTTTGGCCTTGGCTGCGGCAATGTTCGAAAGCGACAATACCATCATCAACATTACTAAAACGATACATCCTTTTTTCATGGTTTTCCTCCTTCATGTGATAATGACCCGGTCAGGGCATCGATCGCCACTGCCGATTCTATGTTTGATTTACTTCCTGGTAATAATGACTTCGCAGCAGTCATCGCCGTGATTTAAATTCTTCGTATGGGCCACATGGATATTGACATCCCTGTCAAACAGGCCGCCGATGATTCCCTCATACGACTGAACGGTTACGATCCCGCAATCGGCGACGCCGGCCTTGGCGATGGCTTTCTGTGTTTCACAATCCGTAATACGGACCGTGATTTGATCGCCGTCAACGGTAACGTCCCGGCCTTCAATTTTTAAAACTTTGCTGAAAATGTCCAGTGCATCGAGAAAGCTCTGCGGCCAAACCGGATTTGCCATATAATTATTCCGGAGGTTTTTACCGAAAACATAAGAGAATTGTTTCCAGGCTTCCACATCCATCTCCCAGGCAGTCTTAATGCCGAATTTTTTCGCCAGCGCCAGAAACCAGGCTCCATCCATCCGCGTAAAGGCATGCTGCGCAATTTCCATCATTTGTTCAGGTGATAAGTTCATTTTTTCTCCATCATCATTTATTCAATGCTTTCGTGATTTTTTACGGTGTTCAAACGGAAATTCCGAGGCGTTTCAGATTTTCCACGGTGGGACCGGCGGTCTTCGGATCATACTTCCTGATCCGGTAATATTTTTTAACCATCCGTTCAATCGGTACCACGGAATCCACGGGGTATTTGGTGACAGCTTCTTTCGTAAACCGGTCCGGCAGGGTGTCTTCGAAGGGCTGCTGCCCCATCTGCACATTCATGTAGCGTTCCAGCTTGGTAATGCGCTCGCCTGCTTTCTTGAACTGCCACTGATTCATGGGAATGCCCGTAATGGCGGAAAAGAAATCGGAATAAACGCTCCAGTTCATCATCATCTGCGACATCCTGGGGGTCATGATCGTGGCGACATTCAGGACCGCTTTGGGAAGATATTTCGGGATGACCGGCTCCGTCATGACGGCAAAGGCCGTAAACAGGCAGGACTGGAGCGAGTTGATGCCGGCAAACAGATCCTCGCAAAAGACCACCCAGGAAGCCTTGCCGAGTGTTGTCTGTGACGGCATGAAACCCAGGAGCACTTCGAGGCTGACCAGATAAGATCCGAGGTGGCAGCCGCCTTTGTTGTGCACCGCATAGGAAAGCCCGTGTCCCCAGCAGGCCCGGGGATCATAGGCCGCAATTTCCAGCCCTTTGGTATGGATGGCAAATTCCCTGCCGCCGTATTGCTCACTTAAACGCTTCGATCCGTCCGCCAGCTCCGCCCCCTCGCCCCGGCGGTAGGCGATATCTTCCAGGATGCGGGCAATGTTATCATGATTGGCGAAGGATAATTCTGTTTTGCGTAAACCCTTTTCACCGGCCTCCATCGCCCAGGCCATCGTACCGCCTGCCGAGATGGTATCCATCCCCAGGTCGTTCATGATGTCGTTCCAGACGGCGATCTTGTCCGTATCATAATTTTCAATATTGCTGCCAAACAGACCGGTGGTCTCGTATTCCGGGATCTGTCGCATTTTTCCATCGGGATACAGGCCCTTATGTCCACAAAGCACCGAGCAGTAGCGGCAGGTGGAATGCCGCGTCTGATATTTTTCAGCCATCACCTCACCCGTAATAGCCTCGGTTTGGGGGCTGTAACGGTCCCGGAAATTCCGCACCGGAGAGTAACCCGAGTCAATGCCGAAACGGGTGTTCATGTTGGTGCCAAAGAACTTATATCCCCTGGTAAATACATTTCGCTGAATGTGCGCTTTGGCTTTCTTCAGGGTTCTTTCGAACTTTTCCCGGTTTACCGGAATGCAGCGGTATTCCTTCCCGCGGGCCACGATGGCCTTGAGGTTTTTCGCGCCCATGACCGCCCCTACACCGCCGCGTCCGGCAAAACGGTGGCCGGAACAGATATTGGCATAGAAGACCTTGTTTTCACCGGCCGGTCCGATCACGGCAGCTCCTTCTTTGGGACCCAGGTGAAGTTTTTCCTGCGTTTGATGCGTCGTTGCTCCCCATAGGTCGTCCGCGGGCTCGAAGATGACCTCCTGGTCGTCGAAGCGTATCACCGTGGGACGTTCCGCTTTGCCGGAAATGATCACACCATCCCAGCCGGCGGTCTTGCAGGCTTCGCCGAACGGGCCTCCGCAGGATGAAGCCACCATGTAGCCGGTCAGCGGCGACTTGGTGATGACTTCAAACCGGGCCGAGCAGGGCGCCCCGGTCGTAAGCAGTACGCCGTTGGCAAAGACCAGCAAATTGTCAGGCCCCAGAGGGTCGAGATCCCGAAGCTTATCTTTCAGGCGGTCATAGATGATTTTGAGCCCCAGGCCTTTGCCGCCCAGATAGTTCTTCAAATCGTCCTGTGTGGCCTGGTGCACCTTCCAGGTCTTATCGGTCAGGTTAATGTCCAGATACTTGTTGCTGGTTCCTATGATCTCTTTCATGCTGCACCTCTCATTGTGATGGCGTCGAAGAGGCAGTTCTCTTTACACCAGCCGCAGGACACACATTTGCCGGGCTTTGCAAGCACCGCATGGTTCCGGGTCAGAGGCAGCCGTTCATCGGCCATGGCGAGCGCGTTCGTCGGGCAGACAGCCACGCAGTTTTCACAGGCCGAGCAGCAGTCCGTGTTGATCACCGGTTTCGGCCAGTCCGCTTTCTTCATTCTGGCAACCGTTTTACCCTTGTCATCCAGAACCGCCGATTCAGGGCATATCCTGCCGCAGGAGCCGCATTCAATGCAGAGCGATGCGCAGATGAGATGCATTTCTTTTTTTTCACCCGATATGGCCTGCACCGGGCACATTTTAGCACAGGCCCCGCACCCGTTACACAGTGTTGATATGGAATAACTCATGAAAACTCCTGTTTTTCTTTTGGTGGTATCGCCGTCATCACATGTTCCGCCAGGGCCAGGATGGTCAGGGCCGGGTTGACGCCCAGATTGGCCGGCATGATGGACCCATCCGCAATGTAGAGGCCATCGTAACCGAAAACCTTTCCGTGCTTATCCACCACGCCCTGATCAGGCCCTTTGGCAATCGGGCAGCCGCCCAGCATGTGAGCGGAAAGCGGCCGGTTCAGCAGAACTTCGGAGACGGCGCCCTGCGGGATTCCGTTGATCTTCTTCGCCACCGCGCGCGCCGCGTGGTTGGCTTCCGGAATATATGTCGGGATGCCTCCCTCCGGAGATTCGGAAGATAAACGCCAGCGCCAGGGCAGAAGCCAATTTCTTTTCAGCCGGATTCTCAGGCTGTTGTCGTACACCTGCATGACGAGCAGAATGATTGACCGTCTGGCCCAGCCGAAAATCCACAAGCTTTTCAAAAAGTGGGTGGGATGGGTCAGGCACTGGTAAAAATATTTCATGACCCTTCCCCACTTGGAGCCGCCGTCGGTCAGCACCTGGGCCAGTATTCCCATCACATCGGAGCCTTCCGGGTAGCGGGTAACTTCAATAGACGTGGCGTCGTTAACCTGAAGAATCGAGGTGATCGCGGTTCCTTCGCAGTATTTGACGTCGAGCGAGTTGGCCCGCCCGCCGCAAAGCACTTCCGAATTGGTGCGGAATTTATAACCGAGCCGGTCCGATAATCCGGGAAGCAATCCCTTTTGCTTAGAGCGCAAAAGGAGCGATATCGTGTTGAGCGTTCCGGCGCTGACCACGACCTGACGCGCCCGCCATGCTTTTTTGCCGGTGGGAAAAACGGAGGTCGCCTTGCGGGAGTTCAGGATATAGCCCCCGCGGGGGTCCGGTCGAATGTCCGTGACCAGCGTTTCAGGAACGATGCGAGCACCCAGCTTTTCAGCCAGATAGAGATAATTTTTGTCCAGCGTGTTTTTGCCGCCGGTTTTGCATCCGATCATACAGGCCCCGGAAAAATCACAACCGGTCCTTTCGGGACCTTCTCCGTCAAAATACGGGTCCGGGACGGTGACACCCGGCTCTCCGAAAAAAGCGCCTACTTCCGTCGGAGCGAAATGATCGCTGCGTCCGATATCAGCGGCATACTCGGCAAGGACTTTGTCCGGTTCCGTGATTTTGGGAAATTTGGCGACACCCAGCATTTTTCTGGCCATCCGGTAATGCGGGGCTAACGCCGCTTTCCAGTCCGGGTCAAGTTCCACCCATTGCGGATCGCGGTAGAAAGGATCCAGTGGCTGCATGAGAACCATGGCATAAACCAGTGATCCGCCGCCGACGCCCGCGCCGCCCAGCCCCATGAAATCCTTGAGCAGCCAGATGCGTTGGATTCCGTGGCAACCGATGATCGGCGCCCAGAGAAATTTCCTGACATTCCAGTTGGTGTTGGGGAAGTCCTTCGGCTGCCAGCGCTTGCCTGCTTCCAGAACGCAAACGCTATAGCCTTTTTCCGCCAGCCGCAAGGCGGCGACACTGCCGCCGAATCCCGATCCGATTACAATAAAATCAAAGATCTCTTCCATGTCAAACCTCATCCGGTTGTTCTGTGATGAATACTGGTTTATAAGTCCGATCTAAAAAGAGCCGACATTCTTGTGCGGGACAAGAACCTGCTTTTGCTCACGGCGATTATAGGAAGAACGGTTTTGTATGTCAATGACATAGTCTAACTATCTTTGCGTGACGATAAAAAGGAGGTTGAAATTTTTCAAAGATATCTCTAGAGATGTACAACCTTTAAATTTCAAAGGATAACGCAACGGCAAGGAGTTTTCATGATTTCAAAACGGGCCTCGGAGTTTACATCCTTCATTGTCATGGACGTTATGGCTAAAGCAGAAGAATTGGAACGTCAAGGTGAGCACATCATTCATATGGAAGTGGGCGAGCCGGATTTTTCCACCCCCCAGGTCATCACCGATGCTGCCATTTCTGCCCTGCAAAACAGCAAAACCCGTTACACGCATGCCCTGGGGCTGCTTGAATTACGCCAGGCCATTTGTGATGATTATTTAGAAGAATACGGTGTGACGATTACACCCGATCAGATTGTCATCTCCACCGGCACGTCGCCCGTCCTGCTTTTTGCGATGCTGGCCATTTTAGATCATGGTGACGAAGTCATTATTTCCAATCCCCGCTACCCCTGTTATCAAAATTTTATCCGCGCGGCGGGGGGCCTTCTCAAAGAGATTCAAACTTACCCGGAAGAGGGATTTCAATACCGCCACAAGGACATCAAGAAGAAACTTTCACGGCGGACCAAAGGCATCATCATCAATTCGCCCTGCAATCCCACCGGCATTGTGATGACGGAAGAGCAGCTGCGGGATATCGCGCAGTTTGATACGCAGTACATCATTTCCGACGAAATCTATCACGGGCTTGTCTATCAGGACCGGGCTCATTCCATCCTGGAATTCACGGATAAGGCATTCGTCATTAACGGTTTTTCCAAGCTCTACGCGATGACCGGCTGGCGTCTGGGTTACCTGATCTTTCCGAAAAAATTCAGCGCCGTCATGCAGCGCATCCATCAGAATTTCATGATTTCAGCCAACGGCTTTATTCAGTGGGCAGGGATTGCCGCACTCCATGAGGCCAAGGACGATGTCGACAAAATGGTGAAGACCTACGACGAGCGGCGCCGCTATATGCTGGCGCGTCTGACCGACATGGGCTTTACCATCCACGTCGAACCGACCGGAGCGTTTTATGTCTTTGCCGACGGGCGCAGATTTTTCAAAGATTCCTACCAGGAGGCTTTCCGGATTACCGAAGAAGCAAAAGTAGGCGTATCACCCGGCATTGATTTCGGCAGCGGCGGAGAAGGTTTTTTACGTTTCTCTTATGCGACGTCCCTGGAAAATATCAAAGAAGGGCTGGACCGGCTGGAAAAGTACCTGAAAAAGAAGAAGTAATTCCATAAAGAAGCAAGTCCATAGACAAATCCGTTCATTTGGCGTATTTAAACGCCGCATCATGGAAATAATTTCCAGAAGGAGGATATATGTCATATCAATACATTGATCTGAAAATTGAAAATCATGTGGCCACAGTAGCCATGGCGCGCGTGGATGCACTCAACGCGCTGAGTCTCGAATTCGCAGCAGAAATCGCAGGCGTCTTTCGCGAGCTGGGGTCCAATGATGACGTCCGCGCGATTATCTTCTGCAGCAAGGCGCGGATATTCTGCGCCGGACTTGATTTAAAGGAAGCGGCCGGCGGCGCTGCCGGAACGGTTAAGAATGTCATCGACACGATCAGAAATTCTCAACCCTTGTTTGACTGCTGTAATTTTATCGAAGAATGCCCCAAGCCCGTGATTGCCGCCGTTCACAGCAAATGCATCGGCGGCGGGCTCGATATGATATCCGCCTGCGATATCCGCCTGTGCTCGGAAGACGCGATCTTCTGCCTGAAAGAAGCCAATATCGGTCTGGTTGCGGATATGGGCGTTCTTCAACGCCTTCCGATGATTGTAGGCCAGGGCTTCGCCCGCGAGATGGCCTTCACCGCAGCCAACTATTCCGCGCGCGACGTGGAAAAGATGGGGCTTATCAATCATGTTTATGCCGATCATGCAGGACTCATGACGGCCGCACAAAAAATGGCCGCTCAGATTGCCGCCAACGCGCCGCTGGGGATTAAATACAGCAAGGAAGTCCTCAATTTCAGCCGTTATGTGAATGTCTATGAAGGCATGGCGCTGGCTATTCAGAAGAATGCGACCCTGCTCATGTCGGAGGATTTAAAAGAAGCGATGATGTCTTTCCTGGAAAGACGGCCCGCGGATTTCAAAGGGAAATAATCATATTGACAATATGATTTAAAAATAAAACATCTGATCCATCCTGTCATAAGGGGGCATTACCGTACAGGTATTGCCCCCTTATGATGGCAGAACTTTAAAAGAGATCTTTAGGGGTTGTTCAAATATTCTGTTCGTGTGCCCTTCAGGGCATTTGAACCGCCCATGGGATAAAAAGCATTTCATTTTCAATTCAAGATGATACCGCGGCGGCAAGGAGGAGGCACCGCAGGCGTATTATTAATACGTTGAGGATGCTGACGACGAAGCCAACAAAAGCAGCGCTTGAAGTGGAAATGGAATCACTTCAATTCCATGCAGAACTTATCAATCTTCTCCGGCGGGGCAATCGGATAATCGCCGGTATAGCAGGCCAGGCAGAAGCACTCTTTAGGCAGGCCGGTGGCTTTGACCATACCTTCCACAGTCAGGTAGTGCAGTGAATCCAGACCGATAAATTCGGCGATGGCTTTTTCGTTTTCCTTTTTGGTGGCAATCAATTCGCCTTTGGAGGAAAAGTCAATGCCATAGGGACAGGGAAACAGGGTGGGAGGGCAGCTGATGACCATGTGGAGCTCCTTGATGCCTATGCCATGAAGGTGCTGCACGCGGTTGCGACTTGTCGTGCCGCGGATAATGGAATCCTCGACAATCATGACTTTCTTGCCTTCCAGAAGCGGCTTGACCGGATTGAGTTTCACGCGTACGGCAAAGTCGCGCATCGGCTGCGTCGGCTGAATGAAGGTTCGCCCCACATAATGATTGCGGATCATCCCCATCTCAAAGGGAACACCGCTTTCTTCCGCATAACCGATGGCGGCATAACTTCCGGAATCCGGAAACGGCATCACCAGGTCGACATCCGGACAATATTCCCGCGCCAGCTCATGACCCAGGCGCTTGCGGCACAGATAGACATTCTGGCCGAAAATCTGGCTGTCGGGCCTGGCAAAGTAAATCAGCTCAAAAACACAGTGGCAATGCTTCATGACCGGAAAAGGCTTCAGGCTCTTGCAACCCGTGGCGTCAATGATGATAATTTCGCCGGGCTCCACATCGCGGATATATTCGGCGCCGACCAGATCAAATGCGCAGGTTTCGGAAGCAACCACCCAACCGCCGTTGAGTTTGCCCAGCGCCAGCGGCCGGAAGCCGCGCGGATCACGGGCGGCGACAATTTTATCGCGGGTCAGCATGACGAGGCTGTATGCGCCTTCGATCTGTTGCAGCGCAATGGAAAGGGCCTTCTCCAACCCTCTCTTCAAATGAGGCGCCATTAAATGGATAATGACTTCGCTGTCCATCGTGGATTGAAAAATCGACCCCCGGCTTTCCAGTTCGGACCGCAGGGATTGAGCGTTCACAATGTTTCCGTTGTGGCCCAGCGCGTAATACTCTTCGCCGACGTGCACGAGAAATGGCTGGGCATTGGAAATCGTGGATGAACCGGTGGTGGAGTAACGGACATGGCCGATGGCCAACGAACCGGGAAGCTTCTGTAAAATGGATTCCTTAAATACGCCGGAGGCAAGCCCCATGCCTTTATGTTCGGAGACGTTACAGCCGTCGGACACGACAATACCCGCGGATTCCTGACCGCGGTGCTGCAAGGCAAAAAGACCAAAGTAGGTTACACGCGATGCGTCTTCATGTCCGTAAATGGCAAATACGCCGCACTCTTCGCGGGGACGGCCGGATTCATTCAGGGATTCTTCAAATTCTGTCATATAGACTCTCTTTAGATTAAATGGTTTATTTCGCCCGCCATGGACAAAAGGAACGTTCTATTTCCTGTAATATTCCTGCAGAGAACAAACCTGCCAGTCCTCACGAATCATGGCTTTGGCCGCTTCGGAGAGCGCCCGCGCGCCGGCCAGCGTGGTTGTGTAAAGGATGTTATACGTCAGAGCGCCACGACGGATATGATAAGCGTCGCGCGACGACTTGCGCCCGACACTGGTGTTGATGACCATCTGGATATCGCCGTTTTTAATATAATCGACGATATGTGGCCGGCCTTCGCTGACCTTATTGATGATGGCTGCTTCGATACCGTGTTTTTTCAAGTGATTGGCCGTTCCGGCCGTTGCCAGGATTTTAAAACCGAGTTGTTCAAAGGACCTGGCGACATCCACAATCCTGTCTTTATAATGATCATGAACGCTGATAAAGATAGACCCCGACTTCGGCATTTTGAAGCCTGCCGCCATCTGCGATTTGGCAAACGCCAGACCGAATGATTGATCGATCCCCATCACTTCGCCTGTAGATTTCATTTCCGGCCCCAGCAGAATATCCACTTCGGGAAAACGGTTAAAGGGAAAGACGGCTTCTTTAACGGAAACATGTTTGGGTTTGATAGTTTGGGTAAAACCAAGTTCCTGCAGACTTTTGCCCAGCATGACTTTGGTGGCGATTTTTGCCAGCGGCACACCGATGGCCTTACTGACAAACGGGACGGTGCGTGACGCCCGCGGGTTGACTTCCAGCACATACAGCACATTGTCTTTAATGGCATACTGAATATTCATGAGGCCGATAACCCCAAGCTCGGCGGCCAGCATTTTCGTCTGTTTTTCAATGAGCGCAAGCAATGAGTCGGAAAGCGTAAGCGACGGTAAAATGCAGGCACTGTCGCCGGAATGAATACCCGCTTCCTCGATATGCTCCATGATGCCGGCCACGACTGTCGTCTTGCCGTCACTGATGGCGTCCACATCAACTTCCACGGCATCTTCCAGAAACTTGTCGATCAGGATCGGATGGCCGGGGGAAACCAGCAGCGCCTTGGCCATAAACGACCGCAGGGTTTCCGGATCATAGACAATTTCCATGGAGCGCCCGCCCAGTACGTAGGATGGTCGCACCAGCACCGGATAACCGATCCGGGAGGCGGCAACCAGCGCTTTTTCCACATCCATTGCCGTATCATTATCCGGTTGATTGAGATTCAGTTTATGAACAATTTCCTGGAACCGGTCGCGGTTTTCGGCCCGGTCGATGGCATCAGGCGAGGTTCCGATAATCGGCATGCCGGCCGCTTCCAGACCCCGTGCCAGATTAAGCGGCGTCTGACCGCCAAACTGCACAATCACGCCATCGGGTTTTTCCGTCTGGAGGATATGTAAAACATCTTCCAGCGTCACCGGCTCGAAAAAAAGTTTATCGGATGTATCGTAGTCCGTGCTGACCGTTTCAGGATTGGAGTTGATCATGATGCTCTCTATGCCCTCTTCGCGAAGGGCAAACGAAGCATGAACACAGCAGTAGTCAAATTCAATTCCCTGACCGATGCGGTTGGGTCCGCCGCCGATAATCGCCACCTTTTTCTTCGTGGAAGGCCTGGTTTCATTTTCCGTTTCATAGGTGGAATAGTAATAAGGCGTATAGGCTTCAAACTCCGCCGCACAGGTATCCACCAGTTTATAAACCGGCAGAATATTTTCTTTCCCGCGCCAATCGCGGATTTCCTGTTCCGTCTTATGCCAGAACGCACCCAGCGCACGGTCGGAAAATCCCATCTGTTTGGCGGCGCGCAAAAGTTCCGCGGTAGGCTCCGCTGTTTTTAATTCCTCCTCAGCATCCAGGATATCTTTGATCTGGTGCAAAAACCAGGGATCGACTTTGGTAATATCATAAACCTCTTCCACCGTCATGCCGGAAGCCAGCGCCGCACCAATGTAAAAAAGCCTCAGCGAGTTGGGCTTGACGAGTTTGCTCTGGAGCAGTGTCTTCCTTTCCTCCGGATCGGCAGGCAAATCCTGGCCAAACCCAAACCGGCCGATTTCGAGCGATCGGATGGCTTTTTGCAGGGATTCCTTGAACGTGCGTCCGATCGCCATGGTTTCACCGACCGATTTCATGGAGGTCGTGAGGAAATCTTCGGTTTCCGGAAATTTTTCAAACGTCCAGCGCGGGATTTTCGTCACAACATAATCGATCGTGGGTTCAAAGGACGCCATCGTTTCGCGGGTGATGTCGTTGGGAATTTCGTCCAGCGTGTAACCCACCGCCAGTTTGGCGGCGATTTTGGCAATCGGAAAGCCCGTCGCCTTGGACGCCAGCGCCGATGAGCGCGATACACGCGGATTCATTTCCACGACGATCATTTCGCCTGTCCGGGGGTGGATGGCAAACTGGACGTTGGAACCGCCCGTCTCCACTCCGATTTCCCGCATGATGGCAATGGAAGCGTCGCGCATGATCTGGTATTCGCGATCGGTCAGAGTCTGCGCCGGGGCGACCGTAATCGACTCGCCGGTGTGCACGCCCATCGCGTCGAAGTTTTCAATGGAACAGATGATGACAACATTGTCGGCGCGGTCGCGCATCACTTCCAGTTCGTATTCTTTCCAGCCCAGAACGGATTCTTCGATCATGACCTCGGAAATCATGCTGGCGTCCAGTCCGGTCTTGGCAATGGCCATCAGTTCTTCCCGGTTATACGCCACGCCGCTGCCGGTGCCTCCCAGCGTGAAGGATGCCCGGATGATAATCGGAAAGCCGATGTCTTCGGCAATTTTGAGCACGTCCTGCATGTTGCGGGCAAAACCGCTTCTGGGCATCCTCAAGCCGATTTTTTCGATGGCATGGCGGAATTTTTCGCGGTCTTCGGCTTTGTGAATCACGTCAAGAGACGCGCCGATCATCTCCACATTGTATTTTTCAAGCACACCGGACTCCGCCAGCGCCACCGCCGTATTGAGACCGGTCTGGCCCCCCAGCGTGGGTAAAAGCGCGTCCGGGCGTTCGCGGGCAATGACTTTCTCTACCGCTTCCGGCGTGATCGGTTCGATATACGTGCGGTCGGCCATTTCCGGGTCGGTCATGATCGTGGCCGGATTCGAGTTAATCAGGACGACTTCATACCCTTCTTCGCGCAGAGCCTTGCAGGCTTGCGTGCCGGAATAGTCGAACTCACAGGCCTGGCTGATAATGATCGGCCCGGACCCGATGAGCAGTATTTTTTTTATGTCAGTTCGCTTCGGCACTTAATTTACTTACTCCCACTCGATCGTGCTGGGCGGTTTGGAGCTGATGTCATAGACCACGCGGTTGATGCCGCGCACTTCGTTAATGATGCGGGTCGAGACGCGCGCCAGCAGATCCTGCGGCAGTCTTGCCCAGTCCGCCGTCATGGCATCGTCGCTCTGGACGGCGCGGATCGCCGCAATATTTTCATAGGTGCGCTGATCGCCCATAATGCCGACGCTTTTGAGCGGCAGCAGGATAACAAACGACTGCCAGAGCTTGTAATAGAGATGGGCGGCGCGGATTTCTTCGATCAGAATCGTATCGGCTTTACGCAGGACCGACAGCCGCTGCGCGTTCACGTCACCAATAATGCGGATCGCCAGACCCGGCCCGGGGAAAGGCTGACGCCAGACGACATCATCGGCCAGTCCCAGTTCTTTTCCCAGAAGCCGCACTTCATCCTTGAACAAATGTTTAAGCGGTTCGACCAGTTTCAAATTCATTTTCCTGGGCAGGCCGCCCACGTTGTGATGCGACTTGATGACAGCGCTGGGGCCGCCAAAAGCGGAGCGGGATTCAATCAGATCCGGATAAAGCGTGCCCTGGGCCAGAAATTTTACGTTTTTAATTTTACGCGCTTCCGCGTCAAATACTTCAATAAAGGTGCGGCCAATGATTTTGCGTTTCTTTTCGGGGTCCGTCACCCCTTTTAATCTTTGAAGAAACAGTTTTCCGGAACGGGCAAAACGCAGGTTAATCTGGAGATGCTTCTTAAACATTTCGATGACGCGCTGGGCCTCGCCTTCCCTGAGCACGCCGTTGTCCACAAAAACACAGGTGAGCTGACGGCCGATGGCCTTGTGCAGAAGCACAGCCGCGACTGACGAATCGACGCCGCCGGAAAGCCCGAGAATGACTTTTTCCGATCCCACCTGCTGGCGGATTTCTTCAATCGCATAATGGACAAAAGATTTCATCGACCAGGATTTTTTGCAGCGGCAGACGGCAAACAGGAAATTGGCCAGTATTTTTTTACCGGCTTCAGTATGAACCACTTCGGGGTGGAATTGCAGGCCGTAAAAATTCCTTTGGACATCTTCGGCGGCCGCAACCGGCGTATTGGATGTAAAAGCGGTAATGGTAAAACCTTCCGGTAACGTACCGATAGAGTCGCCGTGGCTCATCCAGCACTGCGTTTTTTTATTAACGCCGGCGAACATACCTTTTTGTTTTTTGACGTTGAGCTCGGCAAAGCCGTATTCACGCTTGGTCGAGCCGATGACTTTGCCGCCCAGTGAATCGATCATGTATTGCAGGCCGTAACAGATTCCCAGCACGGGAATACCGAGTTTGAAAATGCCTTTGTCCACGCGCGGCGCGCCTTTGGAATAAATGCTGGCCGGGCCGCCGGAGAGAATAATGCCTTCCGGCGCAAGCGCCTTGATGGCCGCCAGGGTAATATCCGGCGGTTCGATCTGGCAGTAAACATGATGTTCGCGTACACGCCTCGCGATAAGCTGGTTATACTGTGAACCGAAATCAATAATCAGAATCACTTTGCCTTCCCCTTTTCTTTTTTCATGATGTCTACAAACTGCGAAAACAGATATTCGGTATCGCGCGGCCCGGGCGATGCTTCGGGATGATACTGCACGCTCATCGCACCGGAAAGCTTGAGACCTTCGGAGGTCGCGTCGTTTAAATTGATGAAGGTTTTGCTTGCATTGTTTTCGACCGATTCCGGTACGACGACAAAACCATGATTCTGTGAGGTAATTTCCACCCGGCCCGTTTCCAGATTCTGGACAGGTTGATTGATGCCGTGATGGCCGAACTTAAGCTTGCAGGTCCTGCCGCCAATGGCCTGACCGATGATCTGATGACCCAGGCAGATGCCAAAAACCGGAACCTTGCCGATAACATCCCGGGCGGCATCGACAATATAAGGAAGAGCCGCCGGATCTCCGGGACCGTTGGAGAGCAAAATTCCGTCAGGCTGATACGCCAGAATCTCGCGGCCTGTGGTGAAAGCAGGGACTACGACAACTTCACAGCCGTTTTGCTCCAGTAATCTTAATATGTTGTATTTAACGCCGCAGTCCAGAACAACAACGCGCATTTTTTTAGCCGTTTTCCCGGCGGGAATTTTTCCTCGGGAAGGCGCGCCTTTTTTCCAGATGTACGGCTTTTGGCAGCAAACTTCCCGCACCAGATCACGCCCGACAAGCCCTGGATAATCCCTCACTTTTTCCAGCAATTCGGCGACATTTTCCGTTTGGGTGGAAATAATCCCCTTCATGGAACCGGACAGACGCAGGCGGCGCGTCAGAGCGCGTGTGTCGATACCGGTGAGTCCGATTTTGCCGGAATCTTCGAGAAATGATTTCAAGCTTTTTTTCATCCGCCAGTTGCTGGGGTTTGGCTGATATTCCTTGACGATAAATCCTTCCAGATGAAGGGCCGCCGATTCCATGTCTTCGTCATTAATGCCGTAGTTGCCGACCAGCGGATAGGTCATAGCGACGATCTGGCCTTTATAGGAAGGATCGGTAATCACTTCCTGATAGCCGGTCATCCCCGTATTGAAGACAACTTCCCCCAGTGTTTCGCCCGCACCTGCAAAGGCAAAACCATCAAAAACGCTGCCGTCTTCCAGGACCAGCAGGGCTTTATGATCTTTTCTTAACAAGGGCATTTAACTTTACTCTCCAAATACTTAGGGGCTTTTTACCAGATCAGTCGACACATTTCGGAAATCAGGAAACCGGTGACGGTTTTTTTAACATTCTTTGGTTCTTTCTCTCTCTTGAAGGCAGAGGCTTCTATCCTTTTTTTTTCTTTCCGTCAATCAATAAACATCCAATTGCAGGGAACGGTTAAAGGAATGAATAACCGTTCCCTGCAATTTCATCAGCAGATAAACAACATTTCCCAGAACTTCGGCAGAGGCCAGGTTTCGTCGTCGACGAGATTTTCCAGAGCATCCACATATTCGCGAAGTTCATCCATCTTCGGTTTGACTTTCGATCCCAGCATTTCCGCTTTTTTGGGCTCGTCATGTATGGCGGCCGCGGCATCCACCTTAGCCTGAATATCTTTGTTGGTCGTATAGATATTATTGATCAGATCAAGGATCTTCTTTAAAAGCTCCGTCTGGGACGACACCACTGCGGAGGAACCCAGAACTTCTTTAGTATCGACAATCGCCTTCGCCAGCTTCTTTTGATAAGCCATGGCGGCCGGAAGAACCTGAGTCAAACAAATGTTGTTTAAGCAGTTGACTTCGATTTCCAGATCTTTAATGTAGCGTTCCACATGAATCAGGTAGCGCGATTTAAGCTCCTCGTTGGAAAGCACTTCGTATTTTTCAAAAAGCTTTAATGACTTATCGGTAACGAGCGCTTTCAACGCGCTGGGCGTTGTCTTTTCATTGGGCAGGCCCCTCTTTTTCGCCTCGGCTTCCCACTCCTTCGTGTAGTTGTCGCCGTTAAACAGAATCGGTTTGATATATTTGATTTCACTCTTTAATACTTCGAAGACGGCCTGATTGATGTTCTTGGCGCCTTTGGCTGCTATTTTTGCGGCCAGTTCATCCAGGCTTTCGGCAACGATCGTGTTGATCACCAGCGACGGAGAGGCGATATTTTGTGACGACCCGACGGCGCGGAACTCGAATTTGTTGCCGGTAAAGGCAAAGGGCGATGTCCGGTTGCGGTCGGTATTATCTTTACTGACCTGGGGCAGGGAAGAAATACCCAGATCGATAATTTCCTCTTTCGTCGCCTTGTTGACGGTGCCTTTTTCGATATTGTCGAGGATTTGCGTCAGCTGTTCACCCAGAAAAACTGAGATGATGGCCGGCGGGGCTTCATTGGCGCCCAGGCGGTGATCATTGCCGTAAGAAGCGACAGCCGCCCGCAGAATATCCGCGTGCTTGTAGACGGCGCGGACAGTGGCCACCAGGAAAACCAGAAACTGAATGCTGTCCTGCGGCGTCTTGCCGGGATTCAGCAAATTATTATCATTGTTATCGGACAGAGACCAGTTGACATGCTTTCCTGATCCGTTGATTTTGGCAAAGGGTTTTTCGTGCAGGAGAGCGGCCAGCCGATGCTTTTTGGCAACGTATTTGAGCGTGTCCATGACCAGCTGGTTGTGGTCCACGGCCAGGTTGGCCTCCTCATAGACGGGGGCGATTTCATACTGGCTGGGCGCGACTTCGTTGTGACGCGTCTTGGCCGGTATGCCGAGCTTGAAGAGCTCTTCCTCGACATCATGCATATAGGAAGAAATTCTTTCCTTGATGCTGCCGAAATACTGATCTTCCAGTTCCTGCCCTTTGGCCGGAGGCGCGCCGACAACGGTTCGGCCGCCCAGCACCAGGTCCTGACGTTTGTAATAATAATCCATGTCAATCAGGAAATATTCCTGCTCGGGTCCGAGATTGGAATGAACTTTTTTCACGCCCTTGGCGCCAAGCAGCTTAAGCATGCCCACCGCGCTCTTATTTAAGGCGCGGATCGAACGCAGCAGCGGCGTTTTCTTGTCCAGGACCTGCCCGGTATAGGAAATGAAGGCTGTTGGAATGCACAGGGTTGTGGAAATGCCGTTTCTCTTGATAAAAGCCGGCGAAGACATATCCCACGCCGTGTAGCCCCGCGCTTCAAAAGTCGCCCGGATGCCGCCGGAGGGGAAACTCGATGCATCCGGTTCGCCCTGCACCAGCTGTTTTCCGGAAAACCGCTCAACAACAACACCGGGGCCCGCGGGATCGGCAAAAGCGTCATGTTTTTCAGCGGTAATCCCGGTCATCGGCTGAAACCAATGGGCGAAATGCGTCGCGCCCTTTTCAATAGCCCATTCCTTCATGGCATGCGCAACAATGTTGGCTGTTTCGGCATCCAGCATTTTATCTTCGTTAATCGCTTCCATTAATTTTTTAAAGGTATCTTTGGGAAGCTTTTCCTTCATCACCTGGTGATTAAAGGTATCTTCGCCGAAGTATTCCGAAACGGGAACAAACTTTTCCTTTTCGATAACGTATTGTCTTTCCGCCGCAAGAATTGGTGTTGTTTTTTTCATAATTTATCCATCCTTAATTTAATAAAATAATTGTTTATTCTAAAGGTGCATTCGCCACGATTTCCCAAACGCCGGTCGGGCACGCCCCGGCGCAGAAACCGCAGCCGATACAGCGTTCGCTGTCCACGATATACTCAAAATCACCCTGCGCCGTCTGTGACCGGGAAATGGCTTTCCGGGGGCAGATTTCCTCGCACATGCCACAGTCCCGGCAGGCGCCGCAGGACGCGCAGTTGGTTGCGCAGGACTTTGTATCGGCAAATTCGCCGATACGGGGGTCAAAATACTGGAGTTTGACCCGTTCATAATTAATGGCCGGAAGCCGGTCGTACGTTTCGGCCGCGCCTCTCAGAAGATCGTCAATCGTGCGGGCGGCAATGCGTCCCGCACCGATGGCATCGGTCAGCAGCCCGGGACGGACGGCATCACCGATCGCGTAGACCTGAGGATCGCTCGTGGCGTATGTTGCGTCCACCACGACAAAACCTCTTTCCGTCGTAATACCTTCCGGCAGGAAGGATAAATCAGGCAGATCACCCACGGCAACTATGACCGTGTCCGCCGGCAGCATTTCTCCATCGGTCAGTTCCACGCCTTTGTCCGTCACCGCCTTCGTGAAGCGCGGCCAGAGAAACTTTGCGCCGGCCGCTTCGGCATGCTTTCTTTCCACACCAAAGGATGCCGGTTCCTGCACGTCAATCAGCGTCACGCTTTTCGCGCCCATACGGAAAGCCTCCGTCGCCGCGTCACAGCCCACATTGCCGGCTCCGATAACAATGACTCTCTTCCCGACTTTGGCGCAGTCAAGTTTGCTTTGCTGAAGAAACTCCAAAGCGGTCAGAGTTTTCTCCATGCCGGGGATATTCAATTTACGAGGTTGCACCGCCCCTGCCGCAATAACAATATAATCATTTTCATTTTTCAGCTTCAGAAACCGGTCTTTCGTCAGGGACTTTCCCATATGGATTTTCCGGACGTTTTTGGCAAGTCTCTCGATTTCATGCTCCACGACATCGCCGGGAATGCGGCTTTTGGGAATCGAATCGGTGATCTTACCGCCGAGCTGTTTTTTGCTCTCGATGATGACCGCTTCATGGCCTTTCAACCACAGCTGCCAGGCGACGGAAAGTCCCGAAGCTCCGCCGCCGATAACGGCAACTTTTTTACCCGTTTCCGGAAGACGCGCGGGCGTTTTAGCCGAAAGGGATGCCTTGCCCAGCAGCGTGACATCGACTGCCTGAAGACTTACCAGATGGCGCGTGCAGTTCTGCATGCAGAGGTTGGGGCACAAATAACCGCAAACGGTCGCGGGAAACGGCGTGTATTGCAGCGCCAGGTCAACCGCTTCTTCAATTTTGCCGTTGCGGATGAGTTCCCATCTTTTCTGCACGGGAATTCCGGTCGGACAGGCCGCCTGACAAGGGGGCAGATATTTTTCGTTGGCCCACACCGGAACAAAGCGACGCAGATCGCCTGTCTCGACAAGCCCGATCGGAGAGCGGTCAAGACTGGACAGATCGCCAATGACGCCGCCTTTGCCCAATTCGTTTTCCCAGACCTCCGCGCGGTATCCGGCCATGGGCCTGACCGCGCGCGCCAGTTTCTCGGAAGGCTTGCGCGCCACCAGCAACTGCCATTCGTCACGCTTCGACGTTAACTGTTCAAACAGATATTGTTTTCCAGTGGCCTGCAAAAACCGCTTCATATTCGTTTGCAGCCATTGCCATTCGTCTTCGGGAAGATCGGCAAGCAATTTTGCATCGGCCTTGCTGTAGATGTCCTGACGGCCGCGGAAAAAGATTTTACCGCCCACCATGCCGACGCAGGGGCGATAGCCCAGCACATCGGCATCATCCTCAGCGCCTACGCCGCAAACGACGGCAATGCCTCCCGCCATGAATTCGGCAAAAGAATCCCCAACTTTTCCAAATACCCAGAGCTCGGGCGGTTCGAAACGGGGGTTGTGCTTGGTCATGGTCATGCCGCGCGCGCCGATGTCGCCGTCGATATAAACCTTTCCCTGCGCCATGGCGTTGGCCACGCCGTTGGTCGCGTTGCCGTGAACAATAATTTCCGCTCCCGCGTTCAGCCAGCCGACATCGTCGGAGGCCGGACCGAACACCTCAATCACCGTATTGGCAAAACCCATGGAACCCAGGCGCTGACCTGCGGTGCCCAATACAGCCACCTTGATCGGCTGATCGCCGGCGCGCCAGAGACGTCCGCCGATGCCGTGTTGACCGTAAGCGGTCACTTCGATTTGCCGATACCCGTCAACCGCCGCCTTTTGAATGCGCTCTTCCAGAATCCGTGATTCGACGCGGATATTGTTTTCTTCACCGGCAATTTTAATTGAATCTTTTTTCGTCATGACTCTTTCCCGTTTTTCTAATTACAAAACATATTTTATATTGAGGCGCGAAGCCGCATCTGCATCATTAATGCCCAGCGCATCCGACATGCCGATCGGCAGCGACGTCGAACGGCCCAGCGGAGCAACAATTTTCTTTAATTCCGTGTCAAAACTTACATACAGATCAACCACCCTCTGCGCAACTTTCTCCGGATCAAGCCTTCGATCCAGACGCGGGTCCTGCGAGGTAATGCCTTTGGGGCACACCCCAATGTTGCAGATATTGCAGCGGTCGGATTCCGACCCCAGGCAGCCGGCAGCCGCCTGCATGATATATTTCCCGGTCTGCACACCGCTTGCGCCCAGCATAATCAAGGCGGCGGCATTAGCGGCCAGATTGCCGTTTTTACCGATGCCGCCGCCGGCGAAAAGGGGAATCTCATTTTGCTTGCCCAGTTTAACCAGTGTTAAATACGCATCGCGCAGATTGCTGGCGATGGGATGTCCCATATGATCCATCGACACGTTGTAAGCCGCGCCCGTACCGCCATCTTCACCATCGATGGCTAAACCGGCGGCGTACGGATTTCTTGTTAAGTTGTTGAGGACGGCCATCGCCGTGCTGGTCGCGGATATTTTCGGATATACCGGCACACGGAAGCCCCAGGCCATGGACATGGACTGGATCATCTTGGCCACCGCTTCTTCAATCGAATACTTGGTCTGATGGGTCGGCGGGCTGGGCAGACTGATGCCCTGCGGTACGCCGCGGATTGCGGCGATCAGCTTGTTGACCTTGTACCACATCAGCAATCCGCCGTCGCCGGGTTTCGCGCCCTGGCCGTATTTAATTTCAATCGCACACGGGTCTTCCTTCATGAGCGGCAGATTATGGATAATTTCATCCCAGCCGAAATAACCGCTGGCGATCTGTAAAATAACATATTTAAGGAAACGCGATTTCAAAAGCCGCGGCGGGCAGCCGCCTTCGCCGGTGCACACACGAACCGGCATGCCCAGCTCTTCATTCAGATAAGCGACGCCCATTTGCAGGCCTTCCCACATGTTGGGGGACAGCGCGCCAAAAGACATGCTGCCGATAACGAGCGGATAAATTTCACGCACCGGCGGCATCCAGCCGTTTTCCCGGCTGACTTTCAGCATTTCTTCCGGCGGCAATACCCTGCCCAGCAGGGTGCGCAGTTCAAATTCATGGCGTCCCGCGTCGAGGGCCGGGTCGGTTAACATCGAAATGCGGACAAACTTGATTTTATCCAGCACGCTGTCGGGATTGTTTCTGCGGCCGCCGCGCCTGCGGGGCTCGCCGCCCTGATTGACATGAAAACGCAGCTTGTCGATTTCATCAGCATGCGCAGGCGCAATCGCGCCGTTAGGACAGACCATCGTGCACATTCCGCAGCCGACGCAGGCATGGGCGGGATCCGTGCGCTGGTCAATGCCGTGATAAATTGAAAAAAGATTCCCGGGCTTGGTTTCCAGGCCGACGGGTACCTGCAACGTGCGTTTGCGATGCACGCCCAGTTCAATGGCCCGGACCGGGCACACCGTTGTGCAGCTGCCGCAAAGCGTGCACTTTTCCTTGCTCCAGCAGATCTGCCAGGGCAGGTCTTTGGTGCTTAGTGAAGATGGGGTAATGCGTCCCATTGATTCCATTTTTCTATCTCCTGCCGCTCTCGGCGGACTATAACAGTTTCATATCTCATCGGCTGGTCATCCAGATTGATGTCGCGCTCCGGAATAGCCGCGTCCAGTCCGCACATTTCCGATGAAAACGCGAAGATGCCGGGACGGCCACCCACAACACCGGGGCGCAGCTTTTTGGAATCCTGGACCATGAACATGGTCTTGTCCGGCAGACAGCCGATCACGCAGTTCGGACCGTCAATAATTAAAGGACGACAGCTCTGTTTTAAATTGCGAAGCAGTTTACCGTCGGGATGTCTGGTCAATTCATCATCCTTGAGCGGCGTAATAATATGTTTATACATTTCCATGCCCAGACCGAGCTTGTTTTGCGTGTAATGCAGGATGTGCGTGAACACCTCCGAGTCGGACTGATAACCGGCATAACCGGGGAAATTGCGGGACATCAGAAATTCGCGGATCGGCACAAACGCGGTATTCTCGCCGTTGGTCATCGTCGACATGCCTTGAATAAAGAACGGATGGCAGGCGTAGATATCAATCGAGTAGTTCGTGTTCTGTCGTCCCTGGCTCAGAATGGTGCGCGCCGAGAGATCCTTGCGGTCCAAACCCAGATACTCGGCCACGGTTAAGGGATCGCCCACTTCCTTGATCATGATGACATCCGGCCAGAAGCTGAAAATCAGCATTGATTTGTCTTTCTGCCCCATTTCCCGAAGCTGCAACTGCACCATCATCAGACGGAACTGAAGTTCCTCCTGGCTCAGGCCTTCCCATTCGGCAGGATATTCATAAACACGGATCACATAATTATCTCTCTTCGGCGTTCCCGGAGGAGTCTGTTTTGAAGGACGAAACGACAGCTTGTATTTCACCATGAAATCCAGATCGATCATAAAACGATCCAAAGCCTTAATGCCTTCATTGGAAAAGATACCGGAAAGAATGGGCTCGTTTTTGAATTTTTCGAATTCGCCGCCCAAATCCGTCAGAAACAATCCCACGCCGGAACCGTCATGCCCTTCTTTCATCACATTAAGAGCATTGATCGCCATCATCGGCGACAACGGATTGTTGCTGGTTACTGCAAACAAACGACACATAAAAATTTTTCCTTCCTGAGACGTTGCCTGCCTGATTATCAGGCGGCGGAATCGTAATTGCCAGAGTCATGCCATAGCCGGCCGGCAAACAATATTGCATCCCTTACCATACATTTTTATCTTACCCGGGTTCTGCCTCTTTACCCTGCCATCCCCGCCAAGCAATAACCATGGCAAACATCCGCCGTATTGTCGGCTAGTTA
This sequence comes from Deltaproteobacteria bacterium HGW-Deltaproteobacteria-6, assembly GCA_002840435.1. Lineage (NCBI taxonomy): Bacteria > Deltaproteobacteria > Deltaproteobacteria bacterium HGW-Deltaproteobacteria-6. Next base: position 469,718 of record PHAT01000005.1, on the reverse strand, counting down.
CTTAAGCCCCTTGTCACCCGTTACCCGCCCGGTTCTGAACGCATCTGGCCTGAAAAAATCAGGTAACAGCTACTCTGGTTATTGAAAGCATCCGGCATCAGTTAATAAAAAAGAACATTTTTGTTATTTTCATTAAATGTGAAACATTTTTGTACTAATTCCGTCCACCACTCCTCCCGCGAACGTCACAGCGTTGAATACAAATCGGACAAAAACGTTGATCATTGACCGGAATCTTTATCTATTTTGCGGAAATGCTTCGGGTCAATGCCCATTTTCGATATTTTGTACTGGATAATGCGCTTGGTCGTGCCCAGCATTTTAGCCGCCTTGGTCTGATTGCCGCCCGCTTCCTCCAGCGCATTGATGATCAGCGACCGCTCCTGCGCTTCGACGACCGAAGAGAGCTTGCTCCGATCCTTGCGGTCCGTTATCTTTTCCTTGATTTGCAGAGACGGCGGCAAGTGGATGCAGTCCACAAGATCCGTCTTGGTCAGCAACACCGCCCGTTCCATGCAGTTTTCCAGCTCGCGGACATTCCCCGGCCATTTGTGGGATAAGAAAACTTCAATGGCCGCGGTGGATATCCTTTTAACGTTTTTGCCCATTTCTTTATTGTACTTCAGCAGAAAATGGTCGGCCAGGAGAATCACGTCACTGCCCCGCTCGCGCAAGGGCGGCAAATAAATGGGGAAAACGTTCAGACGGTAGAACAGATCCGCGCGAAAACGGTCGGATAAAATATCCTGCTCCAGATTTCTGTTCGTTGCCGCAATAATTCTCACATTAACGTTGATAACCCTTGAAGACCCCAGCGGTTGAAATCTCTTTTCCTGCAACACGCGCAAGAGTTTGACCTGAGCGGCGGCGGAGAGCTCTCCCACTTCATCCAGAAAGATCGTGCCGCCGTTGGCTTCTTCAAAACGTCCCCGCCTTGTCTGCAGCGCACCGGTGAATGCCCCTTTTTCATGGCCGAACAATTCACTTTCAATAAGCGTATCAGGGATGGCCGCGCAGTTGACCTGCACCAGCGGTCCGCCATGACGCGGAGAATTTTTATGAATGGCCCGGGCGATCAGTTCCTTCCCCGTGCCGGTCTCTCCCGTAATCAGCACCGTGGTATTGGAATCGGCCACTTGCGCCACCAGACCGAAGACTTCCTGAATGGCTTTGGAATGGCCGATAATCTCCATTGACGGCGCGCGCTCGGAGCCGACAATCTTACGCAGGCGTTTGTTTTCTTCCTCCAGCGCGCGGATATGCACGGCTTTGGCCATCAGTTCAGCCACCGCGGAAAGCATCGCCAGTTCCTTGTCCAGATTTTCCACCTGCTGGGCAATCTTATCTGCGGACAAAACGCCGACAACACGCGCGTCATACATAATCGGAACACATAAAAAAGACAGTTCGGCGCGGTTCAGATGACGGCGGGCGCCCGTGCGATCCAGAAAGTGCGTTTCCTGCCCGAGATTGGCCACAGCCATCGGACGGCCGGTTTCCGCCACTTTACCCGTTATGCCCTCCCCCGGTTTATAGGTGACTTCGAGACCATCGATGTTTACGTCGTGGGCAATATCCAGCCATGCTTCTTTTTTATCGCGATCCAGAAGCGAAATCATACCGCGCTGCATTCCCAGACGGGAGCTCATTTCGTTGAGAACCTGCTCAAGCTGATCCCGTAAATCTCCCGGCTGTGCCAGAATTTTCGCAATAGCGTGCAGGGTCGCTAATTCTTCGTAACTGTGAATACTCACGTTGTCGTTTCCTCGGATGGAGTTGGTTAATCTTTATGCCTGACTATCTTTACCGTCATTATGGAACAAAATTGTTCTAATGACAATCATTATTTTGTTCTTCTGGCCATACATACGCAAATATCAAACCAGTTTGGAACAACATTGTAAAAAAATGCACAGCTTTTCTTCACCGGACAGAAACACTGTCCGCAGAATTGGCATCTCACGGTATGAGGGAAAGCAATAAAGTATTATTGATAATGAAGCCGGTTATACGGGATATATGGCTGAGGGGCAAGGACTCGAACCTCAATTCACAGGGCCAGAACCTGTTGTCCTACCTTTAGACGACCCCTCAGTACAGAAACTAAACACGGATGGATTGATGACTCTATAATAGAGATGTTATCATCAGAGGATGGTGCCGATTAGTTTTTCATTGCTTTTTAATCCACCTTTTCGCAATCATAATGAGCTAGACGACAAATATCCTGTCTTCACCTGTGGCATCGATATGGGCGCCTTTGACAATGGCTTCAATCGCCGGCTCGACAGAGCCTTCGTTTATGGTTATGTCGAGCCGGATTTTGTTCAGCAAACCGCTTGATCTGCCTGCGCCACGGCAGATCTCCATAACGTTTTTTTGCCGTCCGGACCTCGCGATGCTGGTAACCGTCATCAGATTCACTTCCACGGTCTCCAGTTCCTTTTTAACAGCGTCCAGCCTGTGCGGTTGGATAATAGCGGTGATAAATTTCATAGTTTAGTCCGTCCGCTCCATCACAATCTCGATCTTCTCATCAAATGACCAACGCCATCGCGGTCAAAACTGAGGCTGCATTTCTCAAACATACTCTCATACCTCGTCTGTTTTTTTGCAAGGATAGTGCCGACCCTGCGAATTTTTGATTAGTTGCTGTAATTACAGATGTATTCAAGAATAAATGGGGAAGCGGCTTTGGACAATATTGTATTATTTGCTGAAATAACAAACTAAAATGTGGCAAATCATGCTCTTGTTTCTAATGTCAGGACTTCATAAATAGCTACAATTATGTTCCACAATTCATCAAGCTGCACAAATATGCAATCTTCCGTTTGCCGATAACTCACGTAACAATTTGTATTTAATAGCTATTATATTATGGCAGGGTAATTGCTCTTGTGTAGGATCTTATCTCTAAATGGGAGGAATATAAATATAATGGGTGTTCAAATCAGCGCGGGTGACACAGCCTGGATTTTAGTGTGTTGTTCTCTTGTTCTTTTGATGACGCCGGCTCTGGCGTTTTTTTATGGCGGTATGGTCAGAAGAAAAAATGTTCTTTCGACTTTAACTTTGAGCTATGTTTTCATGTCTCTGATCGGCGTTCAGTGGGTGCTTTACGGCTATTCTCTGTCCTTCGGCCCGACCATCGGCGGATTGATCGGAGGGCTGGATTTCCTGGGCTTTCAGGGGGTCGGAGCCCAGCCGAATGCGGCTTACGCCAAGACCATCCCTCATGAACTTTTTGCCTCCTTTCAGATGATGTTTGCCGTCATTACGCCTGCGTTAATTACGGGCGCCTTTGTGGAGCGAGTAAAATTCAAGAGCTTCCTGCTGTTCAGCCTGCTCTGGGCAACGCTGGTCTATGATCCTCTCTGCCACTGGGTCTGGGGGCAGGGAGGGTGGCTCAAGGAAATGGGCGTCCTCGATTTTGCCGGCGGGACGGTTGTGCATATCGCCGCGGGTTTTTCGGCTTTGGCGTTTGCCCTGGTCATCGGTCCGCGCAAAGGCCATGGCAATGTTTCGATGGAGCCGAACAATATTCCGCTGACGGTCCTGGGAACCGGATTGCTGTGGGTCGGCTGGTTCGGCTTTAATGCAGGCAGCGCCCTTGGCGCAAACGGTGTGGCGGTAAACGCTCTGGTGACGACCAATACCTCCGCGGCCACCGCCGGCCTGGTCTGGATGCTGCTTTCCTGGTTGGACGGCAGACCAAGCACCCTGGGAATTGCGACAGGCATGGTGGTCGGTCTGGCAGCGGTGACGCCCGCCTGCGGTTACATCACGCCTTTGACTGCCATGCTGATCGGAGCGGTAGCCGCGCCCCTTTCCTATTATGCGATGCGTTTCCGGGATCAACGCAAGCTGGATGAATCCCTGGATGTCTGGGCGTGCCACGGCATGGCCAGCACCTGGGGCACCATTGCCACGGGATTATTCGCCACCGTGGCCGTCAACGCCGACGGAGCCAATGGTTTGTTTTTCGGCAACCCCGCCCAGCTCGGCATTCAGCTCATCGCCGTGATTGTCACCATCGTTTTTTCCTTCTCGGTGACCTATGTGCTTGCCAAGGTGCTTCATGTGAGCATCGGATTGCGGGTCACCCCGATTGAAGAAGAAGTGGGGCTGGATATCAGTTCACACGGAGAAAGATCATATTCATAGGCTGCGGATTCTATGCGCGGCCTGGTCTGTATTGAATTTTAATTGGAGATTTTACCATGCTGAAAAAGATCGAAGCGATCATTCGCGAAGATAAAGTAAACGATGTTATCGACGCCCTCAGGGAAATAGGAATTGTGGGCATGAACACGTTTGAAGTGCGGGGCCATGGCCGCCAGGGAGGCGTTCAACTGGTCGGACGCGCCGGAACCTATCAGGTCAACATGCTTCCCAAAATCCAGATGAACATCGTTTTGAACAAACGCAACCTGGATGCAGCGCTGGAGGCAATTCTCAAATCGGCTTATACGGGCGAAACGGGCGACGGTATTATCTTTGTTACGCCTGTTGAGGATGTCATCCGCGTCCGCACGCGCGAGCAGGGTCCGTCAGCCATGATGTATCCCGGTGATATTGATGAAAAGAGGAAAGAGTAATCATCACGTTCTGCTCAGAAAAGTGAGGACATTGTCCATCAGGTGATTTATTGATGTATATTCATCGGGTTTGGCTGACAGGATTTCCTCTTTCGTCTGTATATACTGCGCAGGTATCAATTCATCTCGACCGTTAAAAACTATTTCCTGTAACGCTTTGGGTGTGGTTTCCAGATGAAACTGCAACCCGATAACCGATCTGCCGAGTTGAAATGCCTGGTTGGTGCATCCGTCGCTTTTCGCCAGCCGCGTCGCTCCCGAAGGCAAATCAAATGTGTCCCCATGCCAATGGAAAACGTTTATGGACTGCGGAAAACTAAAAAAAGACGCGTCATCTGATAGCATCCCGTAAATTGGAAACCATCCGATTTCTTTCACGTTATTTCTGTATACGCGGGCTCCTGCCGCGCTGGCGATCAACTGCGCGCCAAGACAAATGCCCAGAACCGCCTTTCCCGAGCCGATGGCTTCGCGAATGAATCGTTTTTCGGAAACGAGCCAGGGAAATGCGACTTCATCATTGACACTCATTGGACCGCCCATCACCACAAGCAGGTCTATCTTTTCCAGATCAGGGAGTCTGGTTGATTCAAAAAACCTGGTACGGGTTATTTCGCACCCGGCCGCTTTCAGCCAGGGTTCGATGCTGCCAAGACCTTCAAACGGAACGTGCTGTAAATAGTGTGCGCGCATATGCCCTTTCCCCTTCAAATTCATATTTTATGTTTTAATATTAACCAAATTATCAGCTAATGCTCAATCAGCCTCTTAAAATTAACATCTGCTCCGACCACTCCACGAACGTTTTTCCGGGCATCACGAAATGCATAGGCAACCGTAAAACAAAAGTCTCCTGTTGCTGTCGAACGGTAAATGTCGGTGGAGTGAATTTCATTATTGTGAATGGCATCCAGATACCAGGGCCGCCTGGACCAATCCCGGTCATAGCCTGCCGGATCGTGCATTACCTTGCCGTCTCGTGAGGTTATGTTATCAACATACTGGCGGCCTCGGCCATCGGTGATATATAACAATTCAAATGAAGGGCATTCGCCCAACCACCTCTCGAAAAGTTTTTCGCAATACTGCCGCTCTCCGATATGTGCATCAAGAAAGGGAAGCATTCGGGCTACTTCGTTTTCCGCCCGCTCGTGAGCGGCGAAACGAAAGGTTCCTAAATCGAGAATAAGGCGTTCGGTATGTCCATTAATTTGATCGCCGAGAAGCTGAAGACATTCGGCACTGCCCAGTTGCTCATTCACAGAATGCACCATACCCTGTATCTGACAGTTAACGGCATCAACTGTATTCTTCTTTATCTCGCCCGCCGCTATATCGCTGCCTGCGACAACAGCAACCTGCATGATGCTCTGTTGCATGCCGTGAATACAATCCGTAATAGCATCCGTCGTATTGCCGGTCCTGTTTGCAAGACGTTGCACCTCATCCACAACGACACCGAAGGCACGGCCATGTTCGCCGGCTCTTGCGGCTTCAATACTGGCATTGATGGAAATAATCCGGGTATGTTGTGCGATGCGTGAAACCGTGCCCAGCGCATTGGCCACATCCCCCGACGAAGCGCGCAATTGCAACACGGCATCATTGAGATCGTTGGTAAATCTCCCCATAACTCCGGATATAACGGCAGCTTGTTCTGCCTGACATCGCGCATGTTTTTCCATTTCAGCAGCCAAACCCGCCAATTGCGGCCCTAAAGACGCCAACTGCAATCCTGCCACGGCAATATTGTCCAAGCGCTGCAACGATTTCCTCCGTCCGCAAGGCATGCTCATCCTTTGTGTTGAAGTTTCAGGACCGGGCATCATTGTATTTATTTTCCCCTCTGGAATTACCTTAACAAATAGTTCATTCCATCGCTTCATAAATTTTCCCTCCTTTGCAAGTTCTTTATGGAAAAAGCGATTCTGCCGGTTGTAAGCAGCAAGAAATATTCATTACTTATTCGTGTCACGAACCAGAAAATCCGTACATAATATGCAAGGGCGGTTTTGATCGCCTTTGAATGAACGACTCAAGGTCACGCAATGATTGCCCGTGGCAAATGATATATAGCGGTCCGTCGTATAATGGCTGATATCCGTATTGATCAATTGATACACGTAGTCCTTGTGCGACAGGTTCTCATTTTTGTTTGTTGCCCGAAAAACCGGATTGATGATTTTACGATCATTTGTTTTCATGACGGTATCCGTTATCTGGATGCCTTCATAGTCGGTAATATAAAGCGCATCAATGGTGTCTGACTCATTTATGAAACTCCGGAGCAGGGCATTCACCTCCTCAAGCGATTTTCCCTGTATTTTTCTGATGAGCCTCCGGACCGTCTTGTGGTACTGTTGATTTTGAATTCGTCTCGTCCTCACGAAATCAATCTGCTTCATCTTGAACATCATCAGAAGATCCTCAAGTTTTCGCTCTTCCTCCTTCGACTCATCACGATTGATGTGCTTTGGCCGGGAGAAAAAATATCCCTGCAACAGATCGGCGCCGTATTCAATACTGCAGAGGACTTCTTCCTGCGTTTCCACACCTTCCGACAGAGTAAGGCAGCCGATGTTTTTGGATAAGTTGGACAGGGATTTAAATATTTCCTGCTTAAAATAGTTTGTCGCCATTCCACTGATGATGGACCGGTCAACCTTGATGATATTTGGCCTGAGTCGGGATATCCGGTCAAAATTGGAGTGGCCCGTTCCCACATCATCAAGAGCAATATTGAAGCCGCAGGCACGGTAGGCATTGACAAATTGCAGCAGAGATTTGTCATCTTCCGTCTTCGATTCCACGATTTCTATGACAATATTGGCAGGAGGAATGCCATGTCTCGCAACCTGATCAAGGAGGTATCCCGATCCTACGATCCTGGAGGATATAAAAGACGTTTCGAGATTAAGAAACAGCAGACGGTTATGCTGGACGCAATGAACGCCGCTGAAACCGGCTAAAACTTTCTCCCGGCAGAGGCGGTCCAGCTCCAGAGTCAAACCATAATCCCGGGCGGCATCAAACAGGACCATTGGCGGAATCATCATCCCCTCTTCTGTTTTACCCCGAATTAAACCCTCGGTCCCGACGATCAAATGATTGCGCGCTGACAAAATTGATTGGAATTCGACAAAGATTTTTTCTTCTGAAATAATATCTTTCAGCATCGAAAGTGAGAGGTTGAAATGATCATTTGTCAATTGAATCTCCTCAAAACATAAGAATCCGGCAAATTCACAAAACGGCAAAAGCAACGATCAAATCATTCCTGCTTCTGCCGGACAAAATTGCCGATCATCCGCATGACTTGGCCGATAAACCGCAATTCCGATGACTTCAGCAGCCGGACGCCATTCGTCAATTTTTGTTTTATACAAGCCAACGCTTTCTTCCCCGGGTCAGGGACTGTATTTTAATCAAAGCGAGAAAAGCCGCTGCAATTTCTTCCTGATAAACTGCAGCGGCTCCGGAACATCAACTCTTAAAATGCGAAACTTAATGTTATTCCGCCGTACAGGAATGAACTACCCCTGTCGGACGGGGCGGACACACCCTGCAGTCCGCGGGCTTTCATCTCATATTTTGCATCGTTGGACAGCGGAAAAACGTAAGTCACAAGCGGCGTGATCGTGATATGCTTAGCCACCGCAACCGGCAGAGAAACCGAGACCGTCGCGTCATGAAAGTTGTTGAACTTTTCCGCCGTTGCCAATGAATCACCATCATATTTCGCGTACGTTGCCGCATCTTCGCTTTTCAGATAGCTTGCGGTTGCCGCCAGTTTCAACCCGATCTTCTCATGCAGGGCAAACGTGTGGGAAACTCCAAGCAGCACATACCACTGATGATAATGATCGATTTCCTTGTAAACCGTCAGTGTGGGCGCCAGAATCGTATCCAGACCCAGAGAGACAAATATTTCCTGAGAATCAAGCGGGTCCGTGGCCCCCGAATAAGGAGCGGCCAGGGCATAGTAAATGTATCCGGCGCCTGCCTGCACTATGCCGAACTTTCGCGAATAGGAAAGGGTAATATCCGTTTCCGTATGCTGAGACGAATAGTTTTGACCCGCTGCGCCGTAGGGACTGGTATCCAGGTTACCCCAGATATTAGCGGTAAAATCCTTATAGCTTGCCGTTAGAGCAGGTTGAATCACCGCACTGTGGCGCGTCATTTCCTGACCTCTCCAGATATAGGCGCTTAAGACACTGGCTGCGACCTCGCCTGTCACCTTTGCTTCTTCCTGTTTTTTCTCTGCCGGTTTGGGTTCTTCCGCCGCCCGGGCCGTCAGCGGAGATGATACCAGGAACATTGCCAGCAAAACCGTTGCTGTTATTGCTTTGAGGTTTCTTTTCATTGTTTTTATTTCTCCTTATGATTTATTCTTATTCGAATTGCGTACAATCGATCTCATATTTATGGATCTTACCCGCCAAAACGCGCTTTGTTGTTCCCAGAATTCGTGCGGCATTCGACTTGTCGCCGTTTGTTCTTCTCAGCGCATGAATGATGACGGCTCTTTCACAGTCGGAAACGCATCGCTCCAACGCATTTTCTTTTACAGATGTTTTGTCGCTGTCCATCACGCGGACCTCAACCAATGGCGCAGCCGCCCCGTTCGCCGGAGCTGATCCGGATGCACTCGGCCAGTTCTACGATAAAGATCTTGCCGTCACCCACCGACCCCGTGTGGGCGCCCTTGACAATGGCGTCAATCGTGGGCTGGACAAAGTCTTCATTGACGGCAATATCCAGTCTTACTTTATTGAGCAGGCCGCCTGCTTCCTTGGCGCCGCGGTAAATTTCGGTGACGCCCTTTTGCCGTCCCTGCCCCAGGACGTTGGCAACGGTCATTAAGTTCACTTCGACGGCTTCCAACTCTTTCTTGACGGCCTCCAGTTTGTGGGGCTGAATGATGGCGATGACTAATTTCATGATTTATTCCTCCTATTCAATCACGGTGTAAGCCGCTTCACTTTGTTGGGTCAGATCCAGACCGACGATTTCATGCTTCTCTTCAACCCTCATGCCGATTGTCGCATCCACAATCTTGAAGATGATAAAGGTCATGATCGCGGCAAAGGCGATCGTCACGACCAGCATCAGGCATTGCACCAGGAATTGATGAACATTGCCGAAGAGCAGCCCGTCCGCGCCCGCTGCATTCATTGCTTTCTGCGCGAAGACCCCTGTGAGGATCGTGCCGACAGTTCCGCCGACGCCATGCACGCCGAATGCATCGAGAGAGTCATCGTAGCCGAGCTTGCCTTTAATCACGGCGACGGCCGTATAGCAGACCAGGGCGACGATGATGCCCATGAACATGGCATTCATCGGGTTTACAAAACCGCAGGCGGGTGTGATGGCCACAAGGCCCGCGACAGCGCCGGTAGCCGTCCCCAGAATGGTCGGTGTCCCATTGTGCCACCATTCAATCAGTGCCCAGGCCAAACCGGCAGCCGCTGTTGCCGTATTGGTGGTCACAAAGGCATTGGCGGCAAGACCGTCCGCTGCCAGTGCGCTGCCGGCATTGAATCCGAACCAGCCGAACCATAAAAGAGCCGCGCCCAGAACGGTGAAAGGCAGGTTATGCGGGCGAATGGGTTTGTGGTTATAACCAACCCGTTTGCCGAGTAATAACGCCAGGACCAGAGCCGATATGCCGGAACTCACATGCACGACGATGCCGCCGGCAAAATCCAGTCCGCCCATGGCCTTCAGCCAGCCGCCCGTTCCCCAGACCCAGTGGGCCAGAGGATCGTAGACAAACGTCGCCCAGAGCAGCGTAAAAAGCAGGAAAGCGGGAAACTTCACTCTTTCCGCATAAGCGCCGATGATCAGGGCCGGTGTAATGATGGCAAACATGGCCTGAAAGATCATAAAAACTGAATGAGGAATGGTTGCCGCGTAATCCTTGTTGGGGATAGCGCCCACGCCATTGAGTCCCGCCCAATCCAGATTGCCGATGATGCCGTGGAAATCCGGCCCGAATGCCAGAGAATAGCCGAACAGCACCCACTGCAGGCTGATAACGCAAACGATAATAAAGCACTGCATCAAAATAGACAGAACGTTCTTGCGCCTGACCAGGCCTCCGTAAAAAAATGCCAGCCCCGGAATCGTCATAAGCAGGACCAGAGCGCTGGCCATCAAAACCCATGCTGTATCTCCCGAATTCATCATCAATACCTCCTTCGAAAAGTTTTTGTTTCGCGCCTTTTCTTAGCGCAAGGATGATGCCAGAAGACGGCAATGCTCACAAATAGCTGAATACAATGAACATTAAGCCATTATTTCACAGATTAAAAACGTACAAATATGTACCAAATCGCAGATGGAAAAACTAATATGTCAGAAAATATTAAACAGGACACCCGAAGACGGCATGGCAAAATCATACAATATTGGTTGTGAGTGGAATCATCAAAATCCGCCGGTCAGATACCTCAATTTTTGCAAAAAAATGATTTTGGACAAAGTTGAAACACAAAAATGTTTCTGGCATAAAAATTGATACAATAATCGGAAAAGAAGCTTTCAATGCTTTTCAATAAAATAGAGATAGCCGTTATCGGTTGAAAATTAATTTTATAAATAGTAATAATCACTATTATTTTAAGAATAACCTCTTTTTGCGCCATGATCTTTCAGAACCATATGAACCAATTTACAGCGTACAAATTTGTTACACAAATTATTGGATGAGGATAAAAAAAATTATGACACCTTACACCCGCGTCAGTACAGGAATAAAAGGCTTGGATGAAATACTCAGCTATCTGCAAATGGGCGACAACGTCGTTCTTCAGGTTGATGATATTGAAGACTACAAAAAATTCGTTGATCCTTATGTGAAAACAGCTCTGGCCCGTAATCAACGCCTTGTCTATATGCGGTTTGCCAACCATCCGCCGCTTTTGGAATCAAACAAAAAAATAAAAGTTTATAAACTCAACGCCAACAAAGGGTTTGAATCATTTTCCACGCAGGTCCATAATATTGTCCGGGATGAAGGAAGGGATGTTTTTTATGTCTTCGACTGCCTGTCCGATTTACTGATGGCCTGGGCCACGGATCTGATGATCGGCAATTTTTTCGTTATAACCTGCCCTTATCTTTTCGAGCTCAACACGGTCGCATATTTCTCGATTCTGAGAAGCCGTCACTCTTTCAAAACTGTGGCACGGATTCGCGAAACCACGCAGGTCCTGCTGGATGTGTATAACAACAACGGTAAAATCTGCGTCCATCCGCTCAAAGCCTGGAAACGCTATACACCGACCATGTATTTGCCGCATGTCATGGAAGACGATAAATTTGTCCCGATTTTAAACAGTGCAGACGCCGCAAGCACTTTATCTTACCTGACGAACAAGAACGCCAGCAGCAGCGTCCGTAATCTCGATTACTGGGACCGCATCTTCCTCAAAGCGACCACGATCCTGGAAGACCCGGAAGCCACGCAGGAAAAGCAGAATATGGTGGAAACCCTCTCGCATGTGTTGATCGGACGCGAGAAAAGAATGTTGTCTCTGGTGAAGGAATACTTCTCTCTGGAAGACCTGGTGGAAATTAAAAAACGCCTCATTGGGACGGGGTTTATCGGCGGCAAATCCGTGGGCATGCTGCTGGCGCGCAACATCCTGCGTAAAGACCCGACTTTTGACTGGGATGCCGAACTGGAAATACATGATTCTTTTTATATCGGTTCGGATATTTTCTATTCCTACATGGTGCAAAACGGCTGGTGGAAACTGCTCATGTCGCAAAAGACCGACGAGGGTTACTTTGAAGTCGCCCGTGAACTCAAAAGCAAAATGCTGTATGGCGTTTTTCCAGACGAAATCAAGGAGCAGTTCCAACTCATGCTGGAATATTATGGTCAGGCCCCGATTATCGTCCGTTCCAGTTCTCTGCTGGAAGACGCGTTCGGCAACGCCTTTGCCGGAAAATATGAAAGTTACTTCCTGGTCAACCAGGAAACTCCCGAAGAACGCTACCGGGCTTTTGAAGAAGCCGTCCGCAAAATTTTCGCCTCCACCATGAACGAGGACGCCCTCACCTACCGCCTGCAACGCGGCATGGCCCATCAAGACGAGCAGATGGCACTCCTGGTGCAGCGCGTGTCCGGATCACACCGCGACATTTATTTCTTCCCCGGCGTGGCGGGCGTCGGTCTGTCCTATAATACCTTTGTCTGGCAGAAAGGCATGGACCCGAAAGCCGGCATGCTCAGGATTGTTTTCGGTCTGGGCACGCGCGCCGTGAACCGCGTGGAAAATGACTATCCGCGCATTGTCGCCCTGGATGCGCCGCTGACCAAACCTTACGCCAAGCAGGAGGACATCAAGCGGTTCTCCCAGCATGAAACGGATGTGCTCAATCTGCGCGACAACGAATTTCAAACCATCAAATCCACGGAACTGCTCAGGCTTGACCTGGTGCCGCGTCTGGATCTGATCGTCGAAGAAGATACCAAGGCCGCCGATTATCTGCGCTCGGTAGGCAAAGACACCCGCGACGCTCTGATGATCACGTTTGATCAACTGCTGGCCTCCACATCTTTTGCGAAAAACATGTCCCGGCTGCTGAGAACGCTGGAGCAGGTTTATCGCTACCCTGTGGATATTGAATTCACGGTCAACATCAACGCGAAGGGTAAATTGCAGATCAACCTGCTCCAGTGCCGTCCCTTCCAGACCAAGGGCCATTACAGCCGCGTCCAGCTGCCGGACAAGATGTCCCGATCCAAGATCCTGATCCGACAGGAAGCAAATTTCATGGGCGGCAGCATCTATCAGGCCATCTCCCGCATTATTTATATTGATCCGGAAGGTTACACAAAACTGTCTGTTTCTGAAAAATACGAAGTGGCCCGGCTGGTGGGTAAAATCAACCGGCAGATCGGACGGCGCGACGTCATGCCGTCAATTCTTCTGGGACCGGGACGATGGGGAACCACAACCCCGGCAATGGGTGTTCCGGTAACTTTTTCGGAAATTAACAACATTACCGCCATTGGCGAAATAGCCTATCAGGACGGATCTTTGATTCCCGACTTGTCTTTTGGAACGCATTTCTTTCAGGACATGGTGGAGATGGATATTTTTTACATGGCGATCTACCCCGAGCAAAACGGCGTTATTTTCAACAGCGCATGGATGAAAAAGCAACCCAACATTCTGACGGATCTGATGCCGGACGATGCGCGCTTCGCCGGCGTGGTAAAAGTATATGATGTGAGAAATAAGGATCTGCGGCTGCTGTCGGATATCGTAACACAGAAGATGATTTGTTTTTTTGGGAAATAGGGTGGGGCCGAAAAGTATTTGAAAATCAGGCAGCGTCCGGGCTGTAAACGTCCACCCGGCAGTGTTCCCGGAACCCCGCCTGTTCGTAGACCCTGAGTCCGTCCGGTGAGGACTGAAGTGTGGCAAAGCGGGCGCAGGCCTTCTTGGCAAAGCGCATGGTCGCTTGCGTCAATTCCAGGCCGATTCCCTTTTTCCGGTGTTCGGCAAGCGTCGTGACAAAATAAATACCCGCTGCTTTTTCGGCCAGAAACAACATAGAGGTAGCTGCCGGCCTGCCATTAAAAAAAGCCAGAAATATTTTTTGCGGAGCATCGGGGCCGAGATTAAATGCCCGGGTGAAGCGGTCATACTGATCGCGCGTTTCAACGGGGAAATCAAATCCGGCAAAGGATACCTCTTTCCACAACTCCAGATCTTCCTTATTTACGACCTGGCTGACGGTAACAGCCGTATCGCGGGATTCCCCATCCGGCAGCAGACTCAAATCCGCCAGCATGGACGGAATGCTGGCGACAAGCGAAAAACCTTCGGCCGCCAGCATATCGATGGTCGCCGGCGATTTTGCATTGGGAAATACCCACCACCAGAAAGGCAACGCTGCTTTCCGGAAATCCTCTTTGATACTCAGAATCGTCCGGGAATCGTCTGCCGTCAGGGGGGTTTCATTCCAGGCCATGTTAAGATCGGCGGATGCGATACCCGTCTTCATCGTCCAGATCGAGCCGCTGTGATAAAGAAAACGATGGAGTCCGCCCCAGTAGCGGGCATTGGCAAAAAAAGTGTCTTCAATTAAGTTGATTACAGACATGAGAGGATATCAAAATCAGCTTTTGTTGGGGTAGTGCTGAAAATGCGGTTTAATGGTTGGATTTTCCAGATCATCCTTGGACATCTTTAAAATAGTTTCCGCCGCCGAAATATCCAGCTTCAGTCTCTTGATTTTTGCATCATAGGCGGGCAGCGCTTTTTTGTAACGCTGTCTCTGCGTGAATTCCATGAAGGGCTGTTCCTTCATTTGCTTCATAATTACGTCGCGGGTGGCATTGGTTTCCACCAGGACTTTTCGCAAATATTCCAGGCGCTCCGCTGCGTTCTTATGTTCAACGGGAATGGCCCTGGTCAAATCTTTGTCAATTTTTTCCTGCAGGATGTCCGGCGCCGCTTTGGGCATGGACGGTTTACCGAAAACAGCCGGGTTATGAGCTTTCGGATCAAATGCGGCATTGGGTGACAATCCCGTGGAGGGTTTGCCGAAGATGGTGGGATTAAACGCGGCCTTCTGTTCGGGTTCCACTTCTTCCTGTTTTGCTTTGATATTGGATTTCAGACAAACGTCAATAACGAATTGACCCGCTTCAGTTTCAAAGGGGATTACAATGCTGGGGCCTTTGATAATGTGATAAATGGTGTGGGCTTTGCCGAAAACAATCGTTGGAATGGCTGCAAAAACTTTTAAATCATCTTTTTCCATGAGCTTGCGCGACGAGCCGGAAATCATATTGGTGAGCTCGCCCACTGCGTCGAGGACTTCTCTGTTTATTTCAGTGGTTTTTTCTCCCAGCATCTTGGAAACAATATTGATAATACAGGACTCGCTGAAACTCATGGCCAGCGATCCTGTCGCGTCGCCCGTCATGCCGATGATGCCCGAAACGTCCCCACAGGCGGCTTCATTTGTTTTGGCAAAGGGCCTTCCTGCAACCGGCTTGATAAAAGCCATTTTTTCCATGACTTCCATCGTACCATATATAAAAGGATTGATAAATTTAACGTCCATGCGTTTTTACATATCTTAGCAGTGAAAATTTCGCAATCACTTTAGTTTAAATTTAAAATACCGTGGTTACGATGCAATGCGCGCCAGCTTCATCCAACTGACATTCTTCCAGTCCTGATTGACGGTTGAGGCGTTTTCCGCATCACAATTCAGGCCGCATTTCAAAGCGAAATACCGGTGAAATGCCAGACAACCGGTTAATTCGGGATGAAAAACTGTGACTAAAATACCATCCGTTTCCGCAGCAGCAATATAATCATCCATCCGGAGCAGAATCTTAACATCTTTACCGGCGCTCAGAATTTTCGGCGCGCGGATGAAGATCAGCGGTATGGTTTCGTTGGAAACAGCCGGAATCCGGGCTTCCGCTTTAAAGCTGTCCAGCTGGCTGCCGAAACTGTTGCGTTCGATGGCCATATCGATGAGGCCCAGACAGGATGGATCGCCGACTACTTTATCGGCCAGCAATATGGCCCCGGCACAGGTGCCCCAGATCTTCATGCCCCGATTGTAATGTTGAAGAATAACATCTTTCAGATCAAAAATGGTCAGAAGCCGCGCCAGGCAGGTGCTTTCGCCGCCGGGAATGATCAAGCCTATCAGACCGGCAAAATCAGCCGCCTGTTTGACACGCTTGTAAGGAAGTCCCAGCCTTTCCAGATGTTCCAGATGCTCGTGAACACCGCCCTGCAAATCCAGAACGCCGATAACTCCCAGTTGATGTTTAACCAAATGCACTGACATAACAATAATTACCAGCCGCGCTTTGCCAGAATCTGTTCCGGCGGAATCTGCCCGATTTCCAGGCCCGGCATAGCCTCGCCCAAACCGATGGACGCTTCCAGAACCTTTTGCGGATCGTTGAAATAAGCGGTCGCCTTAACGATGGCGCGCGCGCGTTTGGCCGGATCGGCGGATTTGAAAATACCGGAACCCACAAAAACGCCGTCACAGCCCAGCTGCATCATCAATGCCGCATCGGCCGGTGTCGCGAGCCCCCCTGCGGCAAAATTGACGACCGGCAGGCGTCCCAGTTCTTTTACTTTCAGCGCCAGTTCATAGGGCAGACCGTTTGCTTTGGCAAATCCGGTCACTTCTTCCACCGGCATTTGAGCAACCTGGCGGATTTCACGGTTCATGGTTCTCATATGACGCACCGCTTCCACGACATTGCCTGTTCCCGCTTCGCCTTTGGTGCGGATCATCGCCGCGCCTTCAGCAATTCTTCTCAGCGCTTCGCCTAAGTTGCGCGCGCCGCAGACAAACGGAATAGAGAATTTCGTCTTATCAATATGGCATTCTTCATCAGCCGGCGTCAGGACTTCGCTTTCATCAATGTAGTCAATCCGCAGGGCTTCCAGCAGCTGTGCTTCGACAAAATGACCGATACGCGCCTTGGCCATGACCGGAATCGAGACCGCTTTTTTTATTTCAGCAATCATGGCCGGGTCGGACATACGGGCCACTCCGCCGTCCTTGCGGATATCCGACGGCACGCGTTCCAGCGCCATAACCGCTACGGCTCCTGCTTCTTCCGCTATTTTGGCCTGTTCTACATTGGTGACATCCATAATGACGCCGCCTTTCAGCATTTGCGCCAACTGGACATTTAATTCATATCTTTTTGCATCCACTTTCTATACGCCTCCTGACTTTTTTTAAATATACCTTCTCATGTTTTGCGGGAATATAAACTATTTTAATCCGTTGATTCTAAGAATACAAATCATATTTCGTCAAGTATAATAATTGTTTTCTACCAGAGCATTCGGGTTTGAATCTTTTGATCGTGAAGATAAGTTTTAATCTGCGAGATCGTATAAGTCCGGTAATGCACCATGGAAGCAATCAGCGCCGCGTCGGCTCTCCCCGTGGTCAGGACGTCCGCCAGATGTTCCGGCTTGCCCGCACCGCCGGAGGCGATCACGGGAATACGAACATTGTCGGAAATAAGCGCTGTTAAATTAATTTCATAGCCGTTCTGCATGCCGTCGGCATCAATGGAATTGAGGCAAATTTCTCCCGCGCCCAGGCGCTCTCCCTCTTTGGCCCACCAAAGGGCATCAATGCCGGTATGCTTCCTGCCGCCTTCAATGACAATTTCATAACCCGATGGTGTTTGCCCGCTTACGGCTACTTTCAGAACATCCATACCCAGCACAACGCACTGACTGCCAAACGCCCGGGCGCCTTGCGTAATAATATCCGGTTCAAGCACCGCCGCGGAGTTGACGCTTATTTTTTCCGCACCGGCCCCGATGACTTTGCGCATGTCGTCGAGGTTGCGGATGCCGCCACCCACGGAAAAGGGAATGAAAATCGTTTCGGCCACACGCCGGACCACGTCAATCATAATGTTGCGTTTATCGGACGATGCGGTAATATCATAGAAGACAATTTCATCCGCACCCTGCTCGTAATATTCACGGGCCACTTCCACGGGATCACCGATATCCACGTTTCCTTTAAATTTAATCCCTTTGGTCAGCTTGCCGTCCCGCACATCCAGACAGGGAATTATTCTTTTAGAAATCATCGCGGCCTCCACGCACAGAAGTTTCTCAGGATCTGCAGCCCAGGCCTGCCGCTTTTTTCCGGATGAAACTGCATGGCAACCAGATTTTTTACCGCCAGGACCGAACAAAAGTTCATACCGTAATCGGTCGTGCCCAAAACCGCTGCTTCATCAGACGGAGCAGGGTAGTAGGAATGGACAAAGTAATATTCCGCCAAAGGATCGATACCCTCAAACACCGGGTGATTGCTTTTCAGTGCAACACTGTTCCAGCCCATGTGCGGAATCTTCAAGGCCCGGCCGGCCGCCTGCAGATTTTCAGGAAAGCGCTTCGTCACGCCGGCGACCAGACCAATACAGTCGGTGTCGTTTTCTTCTGACTGATTCAGGATAATCTGTGTGCCAAGACAAATGCCCATGATCGGCTTTCCGGACTGAAAACAGATTTTCAGCCACTCGTCCAGCCCCTTTTGCCGCAGGTAAGCCATTGCTTCGCCTGCCGCGCCCACACCCGGAAAAATGACATGCGATGCCGCTTCGAGCTTCCGGGTATCATCCGTGATGACAAAATCCTGCCCGATGCTGTGCAATGCCCGGGCAACGCTTGTAATGTTTCCGGCGTTATAATTAATAATTGCAATCATAGTATTCATTTCCACAGGTCTTCTAGCAATTTTTATGCTCAACTTCCAATACTTATTTCATCCTTTATGGATGAGATGGCACTTCCCCTGATAAGAATCCCGTCGTTCCAGTTCTTTGTTAATAGAATTCAGCACATCCAATTTGTTGCCCGCCCAGGCAGGCGCCAGGAAGATATCTCGATAACCGTCGGCAGTCAGGCGCTGAATGACCATTTCGGGTGGCAAAACTTCCAGCACATCAGCGGTCAAAGATACATATTTGTCCTTTGTGATCATGGGGATCGAGCCTTGTTTGTATAGTTCGCCCAGGCGGGTGCCTCCAAGCGCCAGAAGCGAATGAATTTTAATGCCGTTGATCGGCAGGGCAGCCAGCGTCCTGGCTGTCATCCGCACATCTTCGTCACTTTCACCCGGCAGACCGATAATAATATGGACACAAATGTTCAGGCCTTGCCCGGAAAGGGCATTCACCGCATCCAGAAATTGCTGATAATCGTGCCCCCGGTTGATGACTTGCAGAGTTTTATCATGAACCGACTGTAAACCCAGTTCCACCCAGATATGATGTTTTTTAGCGTATCCGCCCAACAGTTCAATGACATCCGGCCCGAGACAATCCGGCCTTGTGCCGATGGAAAGACCGATCACATCCTCCTCGGCCAGTGCTTCATCATACAGGGCCTGTAATTTTTGCACCGGCGCGTAAGTGTTGGTAAAGGTCTGGAAATAACCGATAAATTTGGACGCGGACGGCTTGTAGTATTGTTTTCCGGATGCAATCTGTTCCGCAACGGATGGCAATGCACCGAGCTTACGCAACTTCGATCCTCTGCCGTCGCAGTAAATGCAGCCGCCCGTGGCCACGTGGCCGTCGCGATTGGGGCAGGTAAAGCCCGCGTCAATCGCCAGCTTGTGGACATTACACCCGAACAAGTTGCGCCAGTAACTCTTCAGGTCGTAATACCGCTTATCGTTTTTCCAGAAATCCGGTTTGGCCAAAGCCGCCTCTTTTTTATGTTGTGTTTTTCGTGCCGTAATACTAATAAAATCACTAAGACTTGGCCTTTTCAAGGAAAAGCTTCAGAAAAAAGCTTTAGTTGAATTGGCTTTGAGCAAGTGAAATGGGTTAAAGAACCTGGTATTACGTTTTCAGTAAAGTGTTGTCATATCGACCAACGGGAGATATCTTATATTGATCACGATCATTAAGATTTCTCGCTGCGCTTCGAAATGACATACTGTATACAATATCATAATCATTGCATAATGCCTTTTAAGGATTAACATCGATTCATGACAATCGCAAGCAGCTGGTTTGAGGAGTGGGTAACTTGGCAGATCAATACGACATCCTGGTAATTGGCGGCGGGCATGCCGGCTGTGAAGCGGCGCTGGCCGCGGCACGCATGGGCTTACGAACCCTGCTGTTTAATATTAACCTGGATTCCATCGCCCTGATGTCCTGTAATCCGGCGATCGGGGGACTGGCCAAAGGCCAGCTCGTCAAAGAAATTGACGCCCTCGGCGGCGAAATGGGCAAGGTTACCGACAAAACCGCCGTCCATTTCCGTCTGCTCAACGCCTCCAAAGGCCCTGCTGTTCAATCCTCCCGCATGCAGTGCGACAAACAGCTCTATCGTTTGACGATGAAAGCGGTAGTCGAAAATCAGCAGAATCTGCATATCCGTCAGGCCATGGTGGAGTCTCTGGTCATTGAAGACGGCAGGGTAACCGGTGCACTGGATTCGAGCGGCTTTTTCTATGGCGCCAAAAAAGTCATCATCACCACCGGAACATTTCTCAACGGCCTGGTGCATATCGGCACATCGCAAACACCGTCGGGACGGGCAGGTGAACTGGCCTCCGTCGGTCTGGCCAATCAACTGAAGGCGCTCGGCTTCGAAGTCGGTCGGATGAAAACCGGTACGCCGCCCAGATTGCGCGCTTCCTCCATCGATTTTTCCTGCTTGGAGCGTCAGGACAGCGATCCCGCGCCTGAGCCTTTTTCCTTTACCACCAAGGCCTTGCGGCCCGAACGCCTGCCTTCTTATTTTGCGGCCACCTCCGCCGAAACCCATCGGGTGATTCGGGACAATATTCAGCATTCTCCACTTTATTCCGGGGCCATTAAAGGGATCGGCGCCCGCTATTGCCCCTCGCTGGAAGACAAAGTCATGCGCTTTGCCGATCGCCAGAGCCATCCGGTTGTTCTGGAACACGAAGGCCTCGACACGCAGGAAGTTTACGCCAAGGGCCTGGGCAACTCGCTCCCCCTGGAATTGCAATATCAGATTGTCCATAGCGTACGCGGCTTGGAGCAGGCCGAGATCATGCGTCCCGCATACGCCATCGAATATGATTTCATTCAACCCAGCCAGCTTCAGCTTACTCTGGAAACCAAGTTAATTTCCGGCTTGTATCTGGCCGGTCAGATCAACGGCACATCCGGTTATGAAGAAGCGGCGGCCCAGGGCCTCTGGGCCGGCATCAACGCCGCCCGCTCCCTGCAAGGCGCGCCGCCTTTTATTCTGGATCGCTCCGAAGCCTACATGGCGGTCATGATCGATGACCTCGTCACACGCGGCGTGGATGAACCTTACCGCATGTTTACCTCGCGCGCCGAATACCGGTTGATTCTGCGGGAAGACAATGCCGTCATCCGCCTGATGGGCAAGGGCTGTGAGCTGGGCCTGATTGATCGCGCTCACTATGTGGATCTTCAGGATAAAATGAAGCGGATTGGTGAGGGCATTACCCATCTTAAATCCGTATCCGTTAAACCATCGCCGGAAATCAATGCAACGTTGACCCGGCGGCAATCGACGCCGCTGACCCAGGCCACAAACCTGCATGGCCTTTTGAAAAGATATGAAATCGCTTATGACGATTTAAACGGAGTTCCCGGCTGGGAACCGCAGGATGATCCCTTCATTAAAAAGCAGATTGAAATCGAAATCAAGTATGAAGGCTATATCAAGCGGCAGTTCGAAGCGACGAAGAAATTAAAGGATCAGGAAAAAAAGAAAATACCGCCGGGCTTTGATTACTCGGCTGTTCCCGGCCTTTCCAACGAACTGCGCACCAAACTCACCCGCGTCGCTCCCGCCACCATCGGCCAGATGGAGCGCATCCCCGGCATGACCGAAGGCGCCATCTCCGCCGTGCTGATCATGATGAAAAAGCAGGAACTGGGGGGCTGTTGAAATACCCTAAAGGGCACACGAACGCTCGTCTGCTGCGTTGCGCTGCAAACCTCCCCGCTCAATGTATATCAATATACACCTCGCGGTTCGTTTTTTGCGCCTTGCATCTGATCATTTTTGAACAGCCACCAAACATGTGGATCCGTGAAAAGAGATAGTTAATTATAATCATGGCATATTCCTCTTTTTCAAAGAAATAACATGTGCTAAGTTGATAATAAATAATCGGGAAAAAAGAAATTTGTATATTAGGAGTCTAAGAAATGGACGTATGGCTATTACTCCTAGTTAAAGTCGCACTTATTTTTGTCATATTGCTACCAGTAACAATGCTTTCCAAACGCTTTGATCCTTCAAAGCCTATCGTTGTAATTATTGTCGCACTTGGGGGTTTGTTTATTAATCTTATTGTAGATTTTACAGATCAGAGAATATCGACACCATCAGTGGAAGTAACTGTTAAAAAAGAAAGAAATGAATTACTGGTCGGCATAGCAGCATCGAAACCTTTAGAAGTACTTTCATTGGATTTACCCGTTCTAGGCAAAATCATAAATATTCATGACAATAATTCCGTTACTGAAGCCAGGACTTCACTAAAAAAGATAGTTGGTAGCAACACTTCAACGTCGCAGAACAATATTGAGTTTTACATAGAAAACATTAAGCCTAAAACAAGAATTGAATACAAAATACTTTATGAACCCATACCGTCTAATATGTTCATAGCTGGTACAGACAGTTATAAAGTATCTTATAGCTGGTATTACGGCGGTAAACAAATAACAATTTCAAAGTGGTTTTCTATTGCAACGGGTCAAGAAGTGAAACAACCAAATGCCGTTGTGAAGGGTGGTCAATTTTACAACAGAGCTTTATCACCGGAAGAAATCAAGAAAAGATATGAGGAAGGTTTAAGAGAACGAAAAGTAGAATAGATAAACTTCTAATGAGTAATCTAGCCAATGCTTGGTTCCGACCGATCCCTGCGTTAGGCATTAAAGAGATCGCAATTGCCTTTCAACAATAGGTCGTCGGTTTCAAAAAATAAAACCCGGCAGTTGAAGCGGGATGCCGTGAGCGAATATGCCCGAAACGTCGTGGCTCAAGGCGTTATGAAGCATCAGACAGCCGAACTGTCTGAGCCGAAGGCGAGTTTTCGGCTGTCGCGCAATGAGCCTTAGAGCCACAGTTGCAGGGCATTTTGAGCGATGGCATGCCGCTTCAACTGCCGCACCTTTCAGATACTTTTATCTTCAAAAAAATTGATCATTCGGCGTTGTGCTGGCAAAAATTTCAGGCAGCGGATTTATTGCGCAACTCTTCAGCTATTCTTTCCGCCAGAAATATCTTAAGGAGCGACTGATAGGGAACATCTCGTTTGTTGGCGAGCATCTTGAGTTCTTCAAGGACTATTTCCGGCAAGCGAATGGAAATGGTTTTTGAGGAAGGCTTGAGATTCGAAAGTGTAACCTTCTTAGCTTTTTTCCAGTCGATATAATCCGCCGAATCGTGCTTGCCCCAGAACTCTCTTTCCTGGGCTTCAGTTTTGAATTTCGGTTTATTGGTTTTCATATTGTTGATACACCTTCCTTTCCCGGGGACTCATATCTCTTGCCGAAATGATGCGGATACGATCTTTTCGCATGGTGAAGACTGCAAACAGCAGACGGTTGGCATCGGTTCTTCCCAACGCATACCATCTTGCTTCCTGCTCCGAATGAATATCATCGTCGGTAATGACAAGCGGCTGATTGAAAAACATCTGTTCACATTCCGACGGCGAAACACCGTGCTTAATCCAGTTCTTATCAATGTTGCCTTTATCCCACTCAAAACCCGTCGCCTTGAGCAGCTGTTTGATATCCATGGCTAAAGTATATTGTTATCATATACAATTGTCAAGCTGGAATCCGATCTCCAAAATCCTCATACCTTTTTTGCTTGTTATGTCTTGGACATCAAAAAGAACGACAGTTGAAGCGGGATGACATGAGTGAATTGCCCGAAACGTCGTGGCTCATGGCAAAATGAAGCATTCCAATTCTAAATCAAGCGCTATCTTTGTTGGCGTCGTCGTCGGCTTCCTCAACGTATATGTAATACGCCTCGTCGCCTCCTCCTGGCCGCCGCGATATCATCTTGATTTAAAATTGGAATAGAATGGATGAACTGTTTGAACCGAAGGCGAGTTTACCGCTCACGCTCCATGAGCCTTAGAGCCACAGTTGAGGGCATCCTGAGCGATGGCATGCCGCTTCAACTGCCGCACCTTTCAGAAAACGAAAAGGATATTCCCCGAATTCCTCATCTGTTTTGCCTTTTGACACAGTCAGACGAAGTATGATAGCCTCTCCTTCATAGATAATTAATGATATCAAGGAAGGCGTAACATCAATAAAATATTCGGCAACACATCAGGACTGGGCGCGCAGCAAATCAAATCATTGGAACGTCTGTACCGCCGGGGCATCCCGCCGGAAAGCCTGATCAGCAATGATCTGGCTCGGGAAATATCTTTTCTAGCCAGTGAACTCAATCGGCAAATCGGGCTTCTCATCAACCGCAAGGGTGAAATTGTCATCATCATCCTCGGGGATCATAAAGGCATCATGATTCCCAATCTTGACGCCTACCGCGCGGCCTCTACCCGGTTTAAAGGCCTGCGGCTTATTCATACCCATCTCGCTGATGAAGAACTTTCCCCGGAAGACTTAACCGATTTATCGCATCTGCGTCTGGACATGATCGGAGCGCTCCAGGTGCATGAAGACGGAACGCCCGGCAAACTGTTCTGGGCGCATCTGATTCCCGAAAATCCGCAGGGCGATTACTGGCTGATCCACGAGCCACAGGAGCCGCACCGGATTGATCTCAACTTTCTGTCCTTCATCTCCGCACTCGAAGATGAGTTTGCCAAACAGCAGAAAACTCGCAAAATTGACGCCGCGGAAAAAGCCATCCTGGTGCGGGTGGAAAAAAATCCCCTCGCGGGCGCCGAAGCCTCGCTCGAAGAGCTCCGGCAACTGGCCGAAACCTGCGGCGTTGCGGTATTCGACACGCAGATTCAATACCGTCCTCAGATCGATCCGAAATATCTGGTCGGCCGGGGCAAACTTGCGGCCATCGATTTGCGGGCCACGCAAATCGGCGCGAATCTGTTGATCTTCGACCATGAACTGACGCCCGCCCAGGTCCGCTCCATCAGTGATTTCACCGGTCTGAAAATTATCGACCGCACCCAGGTGATCCTGGATATCTTCGCCCGCCGCGCTCACAGCCGCGAGGGAAAAATTCAGGTGGAACTGGCCCAGCTTAAATATCTGCTGCCCAGGCTGATGCACAAAGATACGTCGCTTTCCAGACTGGCGGGCGGCATTGGCGGCGTGGGCCCCGGCGAAACCAAACTGGAAATCGACCGCCGCCGGATCCGCGAACGCATCCATCGTCTGGAAAAAGACATTAAAACGATCACCAAATCGCGCGGTCAGCGGCGGGGACGGCGGGAAAGATCGGGCCTGCCGGTAATTTCGATTGTGGGCTACACCAATGCGGGCAAGTCGACACTGCTCAACACTCTGACCCAAAGCGCGGTGCTGGCGGAAGACAAGCTTTTTGCCACGCTGGATACCAAAAGCGCGAGGCTCCGTTTTCCGCGCGACACGGAAGCCATTATCACCGACACGGTCGGTTTTATCCGCAACCTGCCCGCGGAGCTGTTCAGCGCTTTTCGGGCGACGCTCGACGAGCTTCAGGACGCTGATCTGCTGTTGCACATCATTGATGTCAGCAATATCCAGTTTGAAGAACAGATGGCGGCTGTCGAAAAAATTCTGGAAGACCTGGAAATCGCAGGCAAACCAGTCATTCGTGTTTTTAACAAAGCGGATCGCTTTCCCGATAAGGAAATGCTGGCCACCTTGAGCCGTCGTTTCGATGCCGTGGCCGTATCAGCCCTGGATAAAACATCGCTTTCCGTGCTCCTGGAAAAGATAGAAAAAGCACTGCCTAATACAAACTTTTCAGGACACGGAAATTATGGTAGTGAGGCGTAAGACGTCAGGTGTAACCTACAAAATACAACCTGATCATGGTATCGGCTTATGAAATATCTTCGTGTTTTTATCATTTTAACGGCGCTTTTATGTGCCTCCGGCAGCCTCGCTGCGGAACAGTTGCTCACGATCGTGCATACCAATGATATGCATTCTCATTTTCAGGGGTTTTCGCCGGAAATCGACTATCAACCCTTCAACGTCCATGCCGATAAAACCCTGGGCGGCTGGGCCCGCGTCGCAACCGTCATCAAAAATACCAGAAAAGAAAGACTTAATCCCGTCCTGGTGGTTGATGCGGGTGATTATACAATGGGGTCACTCTTCCATATGCTGATCCGCGAAGAAGCCTTCGAACTCCGGCTGCTTAAGTCCATGGGTTACGACGTCATCACCATGGGCAATCATGAATTTGATCTCCGGCCTGCGGGACTGGCCGCTATTCTGAAAACCGCCAAGGCTAAAGGCGGCATGTCTAAAATCGTTCTGGCCAATGCAATTTTCGACCGCAAACAGCCTGTGCTGGCTGAGCTTCAAGACACTTTTTCCGATACAGGGGTTACGCCCTATACCATTTTACAACTGGGTGGCCGGAAAATCGGCATTTTCGGCCTTCTTGGCAAGGATGCCGAAGACGTATCGCCTTTTGCCAAACCACTGACCTTCCGTGATCCTGCTGAAACGGCGCGTGAAATGGTTGATATTTTGCGTCATCGGGAAAAAGCGGATATCGTTATTTGCCTTTCGCATGGCGGACTGCGGGACGACCCCAAAAAATCGGAAGACATCCTCCTCGCCAAAAACGTCCCTGGTATTGATGTTATTATCAGCGGGCACACGCACACAAAGCTGGACAAAACAATCCGGGTGAACGACACCATTATTGTTCAGGCCTGGTGCTACGGACAACAGGTAGGCATTCTCGATCTGATCGTAAACGAGGGCAAAGTCCGTGTGAAGAACTACACACCTGTTGCGATTGACAGTGCCATAGCGGGTGACCGGCAGATTCAATCGATGATTGACTCCTTTAAAAAGACGATCGATTCGCGGCTGCTTGCAGCGATGAATCTGTCTTACGACAAAGTGATTGCCGAAACAAAATGGGATATGACCAAGACCGCCCGCGAATCGCCGCTGGGCAATCTGCTGGCCGATGCCATCCGCTGGACGGTTAATCAGGCGGATTCGGACCCGAATGATCCGTCGACGCGTGTATTGGTGGCCGTCGAATCCAACGGCGTTATCCGTGATAACCTGGTGGCGGGTAAAACCGGAAAAATCACTGTGGGCGATTTATTCCGGACCATTCCATTGGGCATTGGGCCTGACAATACCATGGGTTACCCGTTGATCAGTTTTTATCTTTACGGCTATGAAATCAAAAGAGCTCTGGAAATTCCGACCAGCGTGAGACCGCTGAAAAATAATGACGACTACTATCTGCAAATCTCCGGTTTGCGCTTCACCTACAATCCGCACCGGATGCTTTTCGATCGGGTAACGGCCATGGAAATCGGCAGCGAAGAGGAAGGTTATGCCCCGCTCGACTACAGCGCATCCAATAAGAAGCTCTACCGCGTGGCCGCCAATATTTACAATGCCACGTTTTTAAAGAGCGTGGGAAAGTTTACCTATTCTCTGCTGGAGATTGTACCGAAAGATAAAAACGGCGCCCCCATACAAAAGCTGTCAGCCGCCATAATCGACGGCAACAAATCCCGGCCGGGCGTTCAGGAGATCAAACAATGGCAGGGGGTTATGCAATACGTCCGGTCTTTCCCGGATACCAATGGCAACGGCATTCCGGACGTTCCTGAAAAGTACCGAGACAAACTCGGACGCATTGTCGAGGCGCCGAGTTTCAATCCCTGCAATCTTGTTTCCGGAGCAACGACGCCAACCCTGGTTGTAACAGGGATTGGCATTGTCATGTTGTTATTTGTTGTGTTTTTTGTAATAATGAAAGCAAGAAAGCATTCGAAAAAAGGATAAAAATAAAGGTTAAAGGATCATACCCCCAAGGGGCATGCGTGGTACGAGGTTCAAAGTAACAGCAGTCTTTCCTTATGACCATCACCTACAGCCTAAACACCCGAGGTTTTTTAAATGAACAAGGAATTTATTGAAATCCGCTGGCACGGACGGGGCGGACAGGGCGCCATCACGGCAGCCAAGATTGTTGCCGGGGCTGCCTTCGTCTCCGGCTATGCGGGAGTCGTTATGGCGCCAAGCTTTGGTACGGAGCGCAGAGGGGCGCCGGTTATGACCTCTCTTACGATATCCAGAGAAAAGATTTATGATTTATCGCCCATCGAAACCCCCGATGTCGTCGTTGTCCTCGACCATCTGCTGCTCAAGGAAGCTGATGTGACCCACGGCCTCAAACCCGGCGGCATTATTGTTTTGAATACGCCGATGGCTTTTGAGTCCTATCACTTTAAAAATTTTAAGCTGGCCACGGCGGATATCACGGCTATCTCCGTTGAAGCGGGACTTCCTCACGGTATGGTCAACACCGGGATTATCGGATCGCTGGAAAAAGCAACAAATCTTTTGGGAATCGATGTCCTGATCAAAGGGATTGAGGAAGAATTCAATACAAGAAAGCCCGAAAAGAATTCATTGGCTGCCAAAATTGCCTATGAACGAACTGTGACGGGAGGTTGAAAATGGGAACCAGAAATTACCGAAGAAAAACATCACACAGTGAAAACGGTCCGGGAGACGGCGGAAGAACGGGTTCCTGGAGAGTCGAGCGGCCGGTCTTCGACCGCAGCCTCTGCATCCCCTGCAAAAGAAATAAAGAAGCCTGCTTTATCTGCTGGCTGTTCTGCCCGGAAATCGTTATCTCCCGAACCATACCGCCTACGGTTAACCTGGAATACTGCAAAGGCTGCGGCATCTGCGCCGAGGAATGCCCGACCAAGGCCATTACCATGGTCGACGAGGCTCAATTCACCGAAGAAGACAAGGATAAGGATTAAGCGCCATGCATATTATAGAAAATGGAAACGTAGCAGCAGCTCTGGGCGTCAAACTTTGCCGTGCCAATGTTATCGCGGCCTATCCCATCACACCGCAGACCCCCCTCACGGAAAGGCTTTCCGAGTTTGTTGAAGCAGGTGAAATGAAGTCCGAATACATCCCCGTCGAGAGTGAACATTCCGCACTCGCCGTCTGCATTGCCGCATCGTCGACCGGCGCCAGAGCTTTCACGGCAACCAGTTCCAACGGCCTGCTCTACATGCATGAACAGGTCCAGTGGGCGGCCGGCGCCAGACTGCCCATTGTGATGTGCGTGGTCAACCGGGCGATTTCCGCTCCCTGGAATGTCTGGAATGACCAGCAGGACTCCATTTCACAACGTGATACCGGCTGGATACAGATGTATTGCGCCGACCACCAGCAGATTATCGACACGGTTATCAAAGCCTACTGGCTGGCGGAAAAAGTCAGCATCCCGATCATGGTGTGCTACGACGGGTACATTCTTTCTCATACCTATATGCCGTTTGACGTGCCGGATCAGAAACAGGTCGACGCGTTTCTTCCTCCGTTCAAACCGGAGTACGCCCTGAATCCTGAGGATCCCGCCAATCTCAATACCGTAACCCTGCCGGATGTGCGGATGGATGTTCATGGTGAGCTGGCCCATGGATATATGGAAATCCGCTATCTGCTCCACGAAGAGCTGCGGGCGGCGCTTGCCGTCGCTGCAGAAGCGGAAAAAAGATTTACGGAAATATTCGGCAGGGGCGGCGACCCGTATTTAGAACCTTATCGATGCGATGACGCGGAATATATTGCCGTGGGCCTGGGCTCACTAACCTATCAGCTGCGGGTTTCGGTTGACGCGTTAAGAAAAGAAGGCATCAAAGTGGGCGTAATGGGTGTCCGTTTTTACAGGCCTTTCCCCGATGAGGCCATCGCCAATGCCCTGAAAGGAAAAAAAGGCGTCATCGTTTTTGAAAAAGCGCTGAGCTACGGGTATGAAGGCGCGCTGGCTTCCGATCTAAAGTCCGCGCTTTATGAGCATCTCGCCTCCACAGGCACACTGCCCGCCGTTCAGAACTTTATCGTGGGAATCGGCGGACGGGATATTCGAACCGAAGAATTGACACAAAACCTCAAAGCTGCGACACAAGGCAGAGTTTCCAAAGAGCCCACCTGGATCGGGCTTAAGCTATAGGAGAACCACATGCAGGTTAAAACAACCATTTTAAGTTTACCGACGGAAGAATTTGTTCACCCCGGAACAAGGGCATGCACCGGCTGCGGCCTGGCGATCGCCTACAGAGTGGGTCTTAAGGCCCTGGGCAAAGATACCATCCTGGTGGTGCCGCCGAGTTGCCTTACCGTGCTTCAGGGGCTTTTCCCCGTTGCCTCGACGAAGCTTCCCTGTCTGAATGTAACCTTCGCCTCGACGGCCGCCGCCGCCACGGGAATTCTCGCCACGCTCAAAGCGCAGGGTAATGACCACACCGCAGTCGCCGCCTGGGCAGGTGACGGCGGAACGAGCGACATCGGTTTGCAGGCCCTCTCGGGCGCCGCGGAACGCGGAGATAATTTCATCTATTTCTGCTACGATAACGAAGGCTACATGAACACCGGCGTACAGCGCTCGGGCACCACACCGATTGGAGCCATCACGGCCAACACGCCGTTCAAGGGAAAGCTGCAGCAGAAGAAAGACGTCCCGGCCATCATGGCGGCGCATCACTTAAGCTATGTAGCCGCCTGTTCCGCTTCCTATCCGCTGGATCTTTACGATAAAATTATCAAGTGCAAGGATATGCCGGGCACCAAATACTTCCATATCCACATCCCCTGCCCGCCCGGATGGGGTTACGATCCGCGACTCGGCATCAAGATCGGCAGGCTTGCCGTGGAAACCGGCTATTATGATCTCTATGAAATCGTCAACGGTGAATTCAAACTGACGGCCGCCTCTGAAAAACTGCTTGAAAAACATAAGCTTACGCCAGTGCGCGAGTATTTCCGCGCGCAGTCCCGCTTCAGAATTCTGTCTGATGCGCAAATCGACGGCATTCAGAAACAGATTGATGAAAAATGGGCCGGGTATTATAAAAAAGATGAGTGATCCTCATCCGGGATGATTTAAAATTTATGGATCAATTTACCGCCGCGGTCGCCTGGATTTCGGAATTGACGTGGTGGACCCAGTCAATAATGGAAGCCTGCGCAGTTTCGGACAACCCTTCAAAGTTCACGCCGATATAATAGCGGTCGTCTATTTTCCGCGCGTGGCGGACGGTTGCTTTGACTTCATTCAAATGCTTCAGCGTTTTATCATTAATATGCAGCACCAGTTGTGAACCGGTTCCGAGCGGAACAGTAGATTCTATCAGGCACCCGCCCGCCCCCAGATTTCTCACCGTAGCGGTTTTGACTTCATCAGCCAGCCCCTCCAGATGGTACTTTGCTTCCATAAAAATATTGCGGCGCAGGGCTTCTCTGGAGACTCCCGTAATAGCGGACGCCTCAAAAATATCGATCATTTTCTCTTTGCCTTTGACTGCGATCGGTTCCAGCTTTTTGAGCGTTGCTTCCTTGCCTAATGCATCGGCGGTCACTTTGCTTATCACAACCTGACCGGATTGGGCGGCACTGCACAAGCGTGCCGTTAAATTAATATTATCACCGATGACGGTATAATTCATCTGTTCCTGAGAACCCATGTTTCCCATAACCACATCGCCGCTGTTGAGTCCGATGCCGACATTCATCTGTTTTTTGCCGAGTTTGGCCCTTGCCCAGTTGAGCGTCCGGCAGAAAGTCTGAATTTCTATTGCCGCCCGGACGGCATTGACCTCCTGTCCTTTCCCTTCAAAGATCGCCATGATTTCATCGCCCACATACTTGTCCACCACACCGCCCCGGTTCGTAACAATCATCGCCTGCATGTTGAGATAGATGTTCAGGACTTCAACGACTTCTTCCGGGCTCATCTTTTCCGACATGGAGGTAAATCCCCGGACATCGGAAAAAAGCGCCGTGACATATTTTCTTTCTCCGCCGAGTTTCAGGTCGGATTTGTCACGAACCTTACGGATGCTCTTTAATGTGGAGTGAGAAAGGTATTTTTCCATGTAGAGCTTTTCCCGCAGACCGAGAACCATCTGATTGAAGGACTCGGTGAGCTTGCCGATCTCGTCCTTATAGGCAACCTTTACCTGCTGATTCAAATCACCGGCGGCAACAATCTGCATGCCGACGGCCAGCGTGTAGATCGGTCCGGTCAGCACCTTCGCCAATGCGAAAGCAATTAAAAGACCTATGGCCACAAAAACAAGGGATATCCAGAAAAAATTCAGTTTCTGTTTGGCAATGGAATCCTGCAATTCTTTTTCGGAAAGCCCGATCCGGGCCGTCCCGACACGGATACTTTTGTCCTGGTTGATGACCCAGATCGGCACGGCCGCATCCATGATCGGCTCATTGTTGTATTTCGTCTGCTGAAAGAAAAGCTGCTGGGCCTCCATCGCCTTCTGGTCCAGAGGGCTGGTCAGTATTTTTCCTTTTTCCGTTAAAACATTATGCATGAAAACAGCGCCGCTCTTATCCACCACCATGGCATAAACGACGCCGGTATTTTTCTGAATATTTTTAATGGTAGCGAAAACGGAAAGGTCATCTTCCGTCATGAGGCCTTCTTTACCGGCCCCGGCCAGCTGGTGGGCAAAAACCCCCGCGCGCTTTTTAATTTCTTCTTCCAGAATTCGTTTCTGATGGGAAAACGTCACCATGCCCAGTGAGGCAATAGCCAGCACCAGCACCAGGATAAGAGCGCCGGCAATTTTATACCGGATACTCATGGAGGAAACAAAAAAAGAAAATTTCGTGTAAGCCTGCAAGGCGGGCAGGGATTTGCTTTCTCTTGTCGCAAGGGCCTTGGTAACGGAAGGCGCCGCCGCGTTCAGGTTATCCGGCAAACTTTGCTCAGGCGGTATAACGTCGACCGGTTTTTCACTTTTTTCCGTGGTGCTGTCCTTGCTCATCGGCCACTCATTTCATTTGTTCCAGATATTTCAATTTTTGATCGGCCTTTGCTATATAATTCCGGGCTTTCGCGGCTAATTTAGTTTTTGGTCCCCTCTTAATCACTTCCTGCCAGGCTGCTTTTGCTTCATGATATTTTGCCTGCGTATAATAGCGGAGCCCGTCATTGTAGTATTTCTTTTGCTGGCCGGCCAGTGATTCATCGGCCGGAGAAGTCTTCGGCTCCGGATCCTTCTTGTGTTCCGGGTGCTTCTGGCGCACGGCAGGGGCTTTTTTCGGATATTCCCTTGCATCCTGCGGCTCTGCTTTTTGACGGGACTTTACTTCTTCCGATGCTGAGGGAGTTGTCCCGGAAGGTCCCTGAGCATCTTTCTGCGTCTGCTTGTCAAAAAGGGCGCAGGAAGAAAGAAAAACCAGACTCATGGCAATCAAAAAAATTATCGTTGATGTTCCTTTTGTTCTTTTCATATTTTTAATTCAGGATGTTTTATGTGAACTGAAAAAGCCGGTATCCCCGGACGCAGCAAGTTCTGCCTTGCTCCCATTGTTTTCCGCACGGCCAGAAGGCACTGTTCCAAAATTTCAACTTTTTATCGGTTTGATGTGTCACTGTGCTTCCCCTCAATCGAAGGAAAATTCCTTTTGACGGGGTAGAGTATAGGAAGAACGAATCTGTATGTCAATGAAAAATTAATAAATTCATGCCACCGTCAAGGGTCGGCGGCATGAATGCTATCAGCAGAATTGGGTTGACGGGGTCGGCGGAACGACCTGCGCTTTCGCGGTGTGTTCTCCGCTCCCCTTACCGTCTGGTCAATTGTCTGTATTTGATACGGTGCGGCTGGCTGGCGGCGGCGCCCAGTCTGTTTTTGCGGTCTTCTTCATATTCGGAATAGTTGCCGTCAAAGAAAAGCACTTTGCTGTCGCCCTCAAACGCGAGAATGTGCGTGCAGATTCTATCCAGAAACCAGCGGTCGTGGCTGATGACGACGACGCAACCGGCAAAACTTTCCAATGAATCTTCCAGCGCGCGCAGCGTGTTGACGTCCAGATCGTTGGTGGGTTCGTCGAGCAGCAGAACATTGGCGCCTTCCTTGAGCATCCGCGCCAGGTGAACACGGTTGCGTTCGCCGCCGGAGAGTGTTCCCACTTTTTTCTGCTGATCGGTGCCGGAAAAATTAAATCGCGATACGTACGCGCGTGAATTGATCTGCCGCGATCCGATGGGAATAATGTCCTGACCGTCGGAAATCATTTCCCAGATATTTTTATCGGGATCGAGCGCGTCACGGCTCTGGTCAACATAGGCCAGCTTGACGGTTTCACCGATGCGGATGGTTCCGGCATCCGGTTTTTCCTGGCCGGTAATCATGCGGAACAGCGTGGTCTTGCCCGCGCCGTTGGGACCGACGACGCCGACAATGCCGCCGGGCGGCAATGAAAAAGTCATCCCTTCCACGAGCAGCTTTTCACCAAATGCTTTATTGACGTTTTGGGCTTCGATAACCAGATCGCCTAAGCGGGGGCCTGGGGCAATAAAGATTTCACGCGTGCCGGATTCCTTTTCCTGGGTAGTTCCCAGCAGCTCTTCATACGCATTGATGCGCGCCTTCGATTTGGCATGCCGGCCTTTGGGCGACATGCGAATCCATTCCAATTCCCGCTCCAGGGTTTTGATTCTGGCGCCTTCGGATTTTTCTTCATTTTTCAGACGGTTTTGCTTTTGCTCAAGCCAGGAGGAATAATTGCCCTGCCAGGGAATGCCCTGGCCCCGGTCAAGCTCCAGAATCCAGCCGGCTACGTTATCGAGAAAATAGCGGTCGTGCGTCACGGCAATGATGGTGCCTTCATACTTCTGCAGATGGTGTTCCAGCCAGGCGACGGATTCGGCATCCAGATGGTTGGTCGGTTCATCCAGAAGCAGAATATCCGGTTTCTGCAACAGTAAGCGGCACAGGGCGACGCGGCGTCTTTCACCGCCGGAAAGAATTTTCACCGGCGTATCGCCCGGCGGACAGCGCAGGGCGTCCATCGCCATTTCCAGGCGTGAATCCATATCCCAGGCATCGAGGGCATCCATCTTTTCCTGAAGGGCCGCCTGCCGGTCGCAGAGCCTGGTCATTTCATCATCCGACATGTCCTCGGCAAATTTTTCATTGACGGCGTTGTATTCGTTGATCACATCCATGGTGGACTGCACGCCCTGCTCCACAATCTGGCGCACGGTTTTGGCCTCGTCCAGACGCGGTTCCTGCTCCAGGTAGCCCACGGTATAGCCCTGGGAAAGAATGGTCTTGCCCAGAAATTCCTCGTCAACGCCGGCCAGAATCTTTAAGAGCGAGCTCTTGCCCGATCCGTTCAAACCGATTACGCCGATTTTGGCGCCGTAGAAATAAGACAGATAGATGTCTTTAAGCACCGGCTTCTTTTCGTAGATCTTGCTGACTCCGATCATGGAGTAAATAACTTTGTTTCCTTCATTGGCCATGAAATGATTGATCCTCCCGAACTGTTATCCCGCCCCTAAATATAGGGGAAAATATTTTGAATGATAATATTAAAATTGTCCTGAATCCTGTCGTGCCCTTCGATGATGCCCATGTGTCCGGGCAGCAGCAGTTCAATGTCCAGATCGGATAGTGTGACGATGCTCTTTTTCAGTAATGTGCCGTTGCCGCCGGGAAAATCCGTGCGGCCGACATTCTGCTGAAATACCACATCGCCGGCGAAGAGAACCTTCTTTTCCGGCCAGTAAAGGCCGATGGAGCCGGGTGTATGGCCGGGGATGGAAATGACCTTGAATATCTGATCGCCCAGTTCAAGCCTGCCATCTTCCAGCTGCATGTTGATCTGCATTTGCGGCACGGTCATGCCGAAAAGACCGTAGAGTTCGCCGCCGGTGCCTTTGAGAAAATCCATTTCCTTGCGATGCAGGGCAATCTTTACCTTTTCCTGATCAAAAAGTTCGGAGCCCTGAAAGTGATCGGGATGCGAGTGCGTGTTGATTACGTACTTGATATCTTTCTTCTTGATACCGTCATTTGCCATCTGATTGAGCAAATCGGGCAGATAGCGCGTCAGACCCGGATCAATAAGCGCCTGAACACCGCCGCCGATATAGTAGCTGTTGCAGTTGTTGTCAAAATAATTTGACCATTCATAAATATAAATATCATCTTGAAACTTCATCTCGAACCCTTTCTTCTTTTGAATCTGGTTACTCTGATCATTCTTTTCCTTTAAGCCTTTCATCCGGCGCCCGTGGCCTGTCGGTCAGTCAGCCGCCGGATTCCGCGCTTTACACCACCTTTTGATGCAGCCACGCTGCCAGATCACCGGCCGATTTTTCCCAGCCTGTCTCCAGCATGGGCAGGTGGGCAAATTGCTCATATTCGATATAATCCGCCTGTAAAAAATCGGCCAAACTCTTCTGCATGGATGCCGGAGCCAGCACATCTTTAGCACACCCGATCACCAGTTTCGGGCACACAATTTGTGACGGGTAGACGGGAAAACCCTGCGCTACCTGGTAACCGACATACAGGGATTCGGCGACAAACATGTCAAAAACCGTCTTCCGTTCATCAGGCGCAATGTTATTCAGAACCGTTTTTTCCGCCATCATGAAAGTCGGCTTGACCGGTTTCATGTTCATCATTCCCCACATGGTTTTGAAGATCGCCCCGGAATAGGGCAAATCACTATTCACCTCCATATTCACGTCCAGCGCAGCAACACCAAACGGAGGTGCGCTGGCTATGGTGATAAGCGCTTTAATCGAGTCGATCATTTCCGCTGTTTTCTGGGCAATCAATCCGCCCAGACTATGACCGATCAACGCGCAATGATTAATATCCAGCTGACGGATGACTTTTTCCACATCATCCAGATAGTCTTCCAGCGTCACCTGCACCAGCGCTTCTTCCCGGTCAGACGGGAAATGGCCGCGCAGATTCATGGCAAAGACTTCCCAACCTTTCTCTGCAAAATACGGAAGATAATTCTTCCAGTATTGACTTGTTCCGCCCGCGCCATGAATAAAGAGCAAAGGATAGGGATAGCGGATTTTTTCGGGCCGGATTTTATCCAGCGCCAGATTTTCAATTTTAATCCTCAATAAACAATTATCGCCTTTTTAACGGAATTCACCTTTATTTTTATTCTGGTCCTGATGATCAGGCTGATGTCTTTTGCGGAACAAAAATCCAAAGCAGAATATAGATGAAGAACCCTGTCCCGAAACAAATAACCAGCAGCGTGAAAAATAAACGCCATACCCAGGATGGAACAGGGGTATGTTCCCCCAAACCGCCGCAGACACCGCCAATCCAGCGGTCTGTGTCGGACTTTGTAAAGTTGGCAAGCCAGTTATCCTGCACCACTCATCCCTCCCTTTCGGAGGCATATTTATCATTATTTTACCCGGGCGGCAAACAATGTCTTGCCATCCATGACCTGCCTTTGTGCGCGGCTTTATTTTGCCGGCAAAACCTTGTCGAGCGGCATCTCTGAGGAACTGTGGCCGGTTTTAACAATATAGCCGTTTTTATCCACCAGCATGATCATGGGGACGCCGATCACATGGTATACATTGGCCACACGACCGTCTTCATCCAGCAATGTCCGGTACGGAAGGGAATAAGACTGAACAAACCGCGTCACTTTTTTCGCCGGCTCCATGATGTTGATATAAATCACTTCCAAACCGCGCGAAGAATACTTTTCATGAATCAACTTATAGTTGGGTATTTCTGCCCGGCAGCCGGGGCACCAGGTTGTACCGAAAAAAATCAGCACCGGCTTGCCGCGTTGAGCACTCAGACGGAATATTTTACCCTGCACATCCTTGAGCGTGAAATCCGATGCAACCGGGTGTTGCGGTTTGAATGGCGCATTAGGGATATACTGACCCCACAAGACGGATACCGGCACAAAAATAAACACAATCAATAAAGAAATAAAAACAGTAACGGTTTTACGCATGATACTCCTTCTGCTAAAAAGACAGCGTGCCTGCAGTATACAGAAAATATTCCGCTGCGCCAATCAAAATAACGCCGAAAACCCTTGTAATTATAATCATCCAGGCCCCTGAGCGCGGCAGGGTAGAAATAAATCCGGCAAATGTTCCGACCAGAATCAGGAGCGTCCCCATACCGAAGGCAAAAACGAACAAAAGGCCGATGCCCATTAGAATATTAGTTTTCAGGGCCACAAAACCAAGCAGCACTCCCAGCACGGGAGCGGTGCACGGGCCGATTACAAAACCGGAAACCATGCCCAGCAGAAAACTGGAGATAAATCCCTTCCTGCCCCCGCCGGAATACTGCATTATTCTTTGCGGAATCGGGATCGAAATTTTGAAAACATCGAGCATGGATAATCCCATCAGCAGACAAATGTTGGCCATGATAAAATAAACCAGCGGGGTTGTCTGCATCTGTCCGAAAAGCTTACCGGTTAAGGCGGCTATTGCCCCCAATACGGCGTACGTAACCGCCAGTCCCAGAACATAGAACAGGGACAGCAGAAATCCGCGCAGCTTCGATGATGCTCCCTGGGCGCCGATGAATCCGACCGTCACGGGAATCAGCGGGTACGTGCAGGGCGTAAAACTGATCACCAGCCCTCCCAGATAAGCCGCCAGAAAAGCCAGCAGGGTCGAACCCTGCAAGTATGCGGATAAATTATTAATCAGAGTTTCAATCATCTGCGTTCCAAGATCCTTTCATCAAAATGTATAGACAAGGAGGAAAAACGTCAAGGCGAAATGTCGGCAGGCAAGGATTGCCTGTTGCCTCTAAAGATGAAAGCGCAGGTTTATCAAACTCCGACCTGTCTTTTCAGCAACAGCCGGGAATCGCGCAATATCGTTCAAACCGGAGCAGGAACCATCGACAAAACATTCGTTATCGTCCGGGCCGAAAACAAATGTTTTTTCATATGGATTTACTGTTTTTGTTTTAAGGCCGGAAAATCAAATAAAACCGGTATGGCCCGCAGGTTGCCATCCAATACTTTGCCAACCTGAATGTTGTGGACCCTTAAAAATTCCTGGTCGGGATACTGCCAGTTGTTTCCGTAAAGATTAAAGGTTTTTCCTTCAGCTCTTCCAAAACTTTCTTCAATCTTTTCCTGAGGCGTAAAGGAAAATTTAACATCGAATCTCTTGATCTGATCAGGAGCGCCGGCCTGACTGTCTGTTATGGAAAGGATCGTCGCCTGGCCGGGATAACTTTTATACTGGCAGGGACCGCCGACGAAACCCCCTGCTTTATGATCCCTTTGGACACAGGCAAAAAGGGCAAAAACCATAAACAAAGACATGATGAACAAAACACCTGATTTGCTGAAAAATTTCTTAGTCATTAAGATTTATCTCCTCTCATTACTTTTTAATATCTTCTCATAACGGCAGCCATTGACAATCAGCAGGCAAGCAAATATAAGAATCAAACCGTTTTCGGGAAGTATACTGACTGAAACAGGTCATAACGTCAAGGACTGCGATTCATGCATTTTACAAGGATTGACAAAAGGTTTTCTTGGACACGAACGCGATTTCATCTTTTCGTTTTTATTTTATGCGGCGTCCTGCTCAGTGGTTGTGCGTCCGTAGCGGAGCGGATTTGCGTGGAGCAGCGGACGGCTTTTGATATCGGTTCCGCCACCATGAAAATGAAAACCGCCAAAGTTGATCAGTGCCGGGCGGTCATCGTCGATATTATTCAGAAAAAAGAAGTCAAGGTTCCCTTCGCTGAAAACACGCAAAATAAAATATTGAGCCGTGAAATTCAAAACAAAGGCTTTGGTGAATTACTTGCCCTGAAAAAAGAAGCGCTGGCGCAGGGCTCGCAAAATTTCGCCGGTGTGGCGACAGCGGCATTTCGCCAGGCTGACAATACGCCGGATTTTCTGGCGGAACTTAAAGAAAAAACAGGGATAAACATCAAGCTGATTTCTCAGGATGATGAAGCCGTTTTAGGTTATAAGGCAGCGCTCGCGCATTCCAAAAATCCGCCGGGAAACATGATTGTCTGGGACATTGGAGGCAATTCCATGCAGATGATCATGAAGGATGGACATCAGAATTACCGGGTCTATCGCGGACATCTGGCCTCCATATCTTTTAAAAATCAAATCATCGAAAAAATTCACCGCCGGCCAGCCGGTACACATACCTCGCCCAATCCCATCGGCGGGAAAAATCTGACGGCGGCTCTTGAACTGGCTATGAATGCGGCGTCGGATGTTCCGGACGAGATAAAAAATTCCATCCGTGACGCGGGAACAATTGTTGTCGGCATCGGCGGTGTGCACAACCAAAGCATCCGCAAACAGGTGGAAAACAATAAGGCATACGCCCGTGAGGATCTCTTCAAGGCCCTGCGGGATAAACTCGATTTAACCGATACGCAGATAGGCGGTCATTACGCGGATACGGACGTTTCCAATCTGATCATCGTTTTGGGTTTTATGAATAAGCTGGACATAAAGGAAGTTCATCTGATGGATGTAAATCTTACGGACGGCGTTCTGATTGATCCGGCTTGCTGGTAAAAATATATTACAGGAGAAAATTTTATGGCAGAAGAACCAAAGGAAAAATGGCTGAATTATCTTGCGCTGACCACGGTTATTTTCGCGGTTTGCGCAACCCTTTCCACTTTTAAAGGCGCGGGATTTTCGACAAAATCGGTGCTTTCCCAAACACAGGCCGCCAACCAGTGGGCGTATTATCAGTCCAAAAGTATCAAAGGATATTTGTATGAAAATCAGAAAGAGTCTTTGGAGCTGGAGATGAAAGCCCGCAAAGCGTCCATGTCCAAGGTGGCTGTTGCCGATTATGAAAAGAAAATCGATCTCTATAGTCAAAAGATCAAGAGATACGACGCCGAAAAAGCGGAAATCTCCAAAGAAGCCAAACGGCTGGAGGCGCAAAGAGACGACGCGCAAAAACACACGGGCATTTTCGGCATCGCCGTCATCTTTCTGCAAATAGCCATCCTGCTTTCATCCATTGCGGCTTTGATGAAAAAGAAACTCGTTTGGCTGGCCGGCGCAGCCTCGGGCGCGGTCGGGTTGACTTATTTTGCCAATGGCTTTTTGCTGT
Organism: Deltaproteobacteria bacterium HGW-Deltaproteobacteria-6; assembly: GCA_002840435.1. Taxonomy (NCBI): domain Bacteria; class Deltaproteobacteria; species Deltaproteobacteria bacterium HGW-Deltaproteobacteria-6. Next base: position 428,467 of record PHAT01000005.1, on the reverse strand, counting down.
TTTTCTAAAACAGGAGGCGTTTATGACCATCCGCATTCTTCGTCTGGGAACAAACAGAGTTTCAAACGAGGGAATTCGCATCGGGACGGTGCGGCGGCCGCCGCGCGGCGTTCCGAAAAGCGAGTACTCCGCGCAGAATTGGTATGATGTCTGGTTTCCCAATTTGTCGCCAAGTCCCGAGACCATGAAACTGGGACAGGCGGCCAATACGGAAAACGAATGGAAGATCTTCTTTCGCAAATACCGCTCCGAGATGACTGCGCCGGAAAACGGCAGAACACTTGATCTTCTGGCGGCCCTGTCCCATGAGACAAACTTCTCCATGGGCTGCTATTGCTCCGACGAAGCGCATTGTCACCGGTCAATATTGCGTGCTCTGCTTTTGGAGCGAGGCGCAAAAGTGGAATGAAGGAAAGGAAACCTTTTTAACAGGCGAAAAACGACTACCAACCCATGAATCTGGAATTGAAGCAAAAACAGTTCAATGCGGCGATGATTTTGTATGAAAACAAAAAGCGTTATCGATTGCTGGGTGTTTGCGTTTCGATTGCCAATATCGCCCTGCAGATATACACGTTATTTCATGCGCTGAGACTGTCGATCGGATTGGGGTGGCAAATCGTTTCCATCATCGCCGCTTATCTGATCACGGACTTCGTCAACGGGCTGGTGCATTTATATATGGATCACAACGACCATTATGAGTCATGGGCCGGTCCGCTCATTGCCAATTTTCATCTGCACCACAAAACGCCCAGGTACCAGGACAATAATCTGTTTGTCGTGTATTTTACCGAAACCGGATCAAAGGTGTGGATGATTTTCTATCTTGCGGCCGTGGCTGTTTTGTTTCACCTGTCCGGCATCAATCCGGTTCTGTTGTATACGCTGACTTACATCGGCATTCTGTCTTCGGTTGCCGAAGTCTCCCATTATCTGTGCCACAATTCCATGTCGGCTCCGGCCATGTTCCTCGCCCGCATCAGACTACTGCTGTCGAAGCGCCGGCACGCCCGTCATCACCTTGAGGATAACATCAGCTATACTTTTCTAAACGGCATCACCGATCCGCTTGTAAACTTTATCGCCAGGCGATATTTCACCGGGTACAAAAACCATACCGATCTGCATTACGCCGCGTATACCGGAACAACCCTGACGAGGCGCTGAACAGATGTATCCGTCGATTTCCCCGCCTTGTTCCAGACAAAAAAGCCGTGCTGAAATTTCAGCACGGCTTTTAAATTCTCCCTACCCCCCTTTTCAAAAGGAGGGGAGGCTGTTTTTATTCTTTACATCTTCTTTGCGGCGTTTTCGATCGCCTTCCGGATCGTGTCCAGTCTTTCGGGACTCATCTTCACCGAAATACCCATGACCAGTGTGCGGCCTAAAATGTCTTCCGCAAAAGGTATGCTCTTGCGGTCATACTTGACCTTGCCTTTGTATTCCTTACTCTTGAACGGATATTTCTTGGAGTTGGCCGTAGAAAACGCGAGGAAATGTTCCCAGTTGGGAACATAGTGCCACTTGTTGTACTTGTAGCAGGTTGTATCGACGCCTTCGGCGGATAGAAGCTTCTGGAATTTGAGCGCCGCTTTTTCTTCCGGCAGGTTGAATGCCAGGAATGTTGCGGAATCGCCTTCCGGATCCCGTTTGGCGCGGAATCCGACGTCCGGGATGGCGGCGGCCAGCATATCCATAATCGTCTTTTTATTTTTCTTCTGTTCGCCGATGAGGTAATCCAGTTTCCGCAACTGCGCCAGACCTAACGCCCCCTGCAGTTCGTTCATCCGGTAATTAAACCCCAGAATGGTCCGGCCTTCGAGCCCGCGGCCGACTTTGGGATTATGATCGTGGCCATGATCATGGTACCATTCCGACCGCAGATACAAATCCTTCTTGTTGGTTATCACCATCCCGCCTTCGCCGGTTGTTAATGTTTTAACATAATCAAAGCTGAAGGTGCCCATGTCACCAAAGGTGCCCAGCTTTTTGCCTTTGAAGCTCGCTCCGCAGCCCTGGGCATTGTCTTCGAGCACCATCAATTTGTTCTTGCGGGCAATCTTGATGATCTTGTCAATGTTGGCTGCCACACCGCACATGTGGACGGGAATGACGGCCTTGGTGTACCTGGTCATCTTCTTTTCAATTTCATGAGGATCAAGGTTGAGGGTGTCGTCGATATCCACCATGATGGGAATCGCGCCGACTTCCAGCACCGCTTCGTAGGTGGCCAGAAACGTAAAAGCCGGGACCAGAACGTCGTCGCCGGGACCGACATCCATCGCCTCCAGGGCCACTTTAAGCGCCGACGAGCCGGAGGTCACGCCCAGCGCGAATTTAGCGCCGCAGTATTTAGCAAACTCTTCTTCAAACTGGCGGACTTTGAAAACGAATTTTCTTTCCTTATCAAAATTATAACGCATCAGAATGCCGGTTTCGAGCACATCCATGACTTCCTTAATTTCTTCCTTACCAATCAGTTCAGCTCCTGCCATGTATTCCTCCTTAACGTTTTTGCGGGGAATGGTCGCCACCCGACCGGGTGGTTAAAATTACCTCATCACCGGAAGGTAACACGAGGTCGCAAGACCTTTCCCTGCCTTGCTCATTCAATATCATTTCTCATCAAGAAACGGAAACAACTTTAAAAAGCTTCCGCGTATATCGCGATCATGTCTTCCTTGGTCATCTTCCGGGGATTATTTTCCAGCGGCCGGGCCACCGTCACGGCAACATCGGCCAGCGCCGGGAAATCCTGTTCCTTCACACCGAAATCCTGGATAGAGGAATCGATGCCGCAATCTTCAATCAGGCATTCCACAGCCTCCACGGCCAGATAAGCGGCTTCACGCACGGGAAGCCCGTCAATACATTCACCCATCGCTTCGGCGATATCCGCAAATTTTTCCAGCGCGCCGGGCAGATTAAACGCCATCACGGGCGCGAGCAGGATGGTGTTGGCCAGACCGTGGCTGACGCCATATTTTCCGCCCAGCGGGTAAGACAGAGAATGAACGGCGGTAACGCCGGCATTGGCCAGGCCGATGCCCGCATACAAGCTGCCCAGAAGCATTCTTTCGCGGGCGGCGATGTTTTTACCATCATGGACGCAGGTACGCAGATTTTCGGAAATAAGCGCGATGGCTTCCAGCGAAAACATTTCACTCATGGGCGACGCATTAACCGATGTATAGGATTCAATGGCATGACACAAGGCGTCCATGCCGGTCTGTGCGGTGGGCGCGGGCGGTAAGGACAGTGTAAGCTCCGGATCAAGCAACGCCAGGTCGGGATAAAGATAAGGACTGTTCATGCCTTCCTTCTTTTTAAGATTCTTGCGGATAAACACGGCCGTGAAGGTGACTTCGCTGCCCGTTCCGGCGGTGGTGGGAATCATGATTTTGGGAAGCCCGGCTTTGGGAACTTTATTCAAGCCCAGATAATCAACGGCAGCACCCTTGTTGGTTGCAACAACGGCAATGGCCTTGGCCACATCCATTGCGGAGCCGCCGCCGATGCCGATCACGATGTCACATTTATTTTTGATGGCCAGCGCCGCGCCTTCATCCACCAGCTCGATGCGGGGTTCCGGTTCCACCTTGTCAAAAACGGTGAACTTGATGCCTCCGGATACCAGAATGCTCGCAATTCTTTCCTGCAATTCCGTTTTAGCCAGATTTTTATCAATAACAATCAATGGATTTTGCGCGTGATGCTCTTTAACATGATTGGCCAGCATTAAAATTGATCCGTTGCCGAAAACAATTTTTTTAGCGCCGGTAAAAGAAAAAATTTTTCTCATAATAAACGACCTCCATCGTTATGGGTTTAAGGTTTGGTTACTCTGTAAATTTCAAGGTTTTCCTTTCACGCCAAATCAGGTCTAAAGTCAAGTATTTTTGTGGCGTGCATACCATTCCATCTGGCGGCAGATGCCGCGGATGATTTTCACCTCCCGCGACAAAAGACCGGAGCGGGCAAAGAAGCGGCGGATATCCAGCATCCAGTATTCAGGGTTTTCCGGATTTAAAAAACCGATTTCAGCCAGCAGTTCTTTAATTTGTTGATACATGCCTTCCGTCTCAGACGATAGAGCCCATTTGGGCGCCGCCTCTGAAGCACCGGCCGCGGTCGATGACACAATAAATATTTCATAACAGAGAATCATCACAGCCTGAGAAAGATTAAGCGACGTGAATTCGCGCGATGTCGGAATGGTGACCACGCTGTGGCACAGCCGTAATTGATCATTAGCCAGCCCCGTGTCTTCCGGGCCGAACAAAAGCGCTATTTTATTTTTCTGCGAAAGATCGGCTATCCGTCCGGCTGCCGTTCGGGGCGACACAAACGGTCCGCGGGCTTTTCCCAGACGGGCGGTGGTACCCACGATGTAATGAAAGCCGCCCAGCACTTCCTCGATGGAATCAACATAAACGATCTGATCCAGCACATCCGCCGCCAGATGCGTCGAGCGCTGCTCCATCGCTTCGCGATCCAGATCCGCCGTTCCAACAACAACCATGCTGTGAATGCCCATATTCTTGGCGGCCCGGGCCACCGAACCGACATTTCCCGCGTATTTGGGTCTGTATAAAACAATACTGATGTTTTTTGTTTTCGCTTTAAGCGACATGATAACAACACCTCCAAAGGACTGAAGGCGTTATAAAACTGCCCGCGCAGAAATGCACGAAAATAATGACACTGAAACACCAAAAGCGAAGCGGGATTCATGGTAAATTGAATCAACCCCCTCGCAGCAAGCGGCGGCGAATTAACGCTCGTCCCGCAAAGCGGGATTAAAAATGATGAATAATCATCAGACGAAAAGATCGATAAGATTTCCGGAGGAACTGGACAAAGCCTGGATCTGGCGGGCGTTCTGCATAATCATATCCGCCATGGCGGCTTCCGCCTGAGCTTTCATTTTGATGAGACTCAGGTTGATCTGATCCTGCGTTTGGGACTGGCTCATGGCCATGATGGATGATGCAATTGACGTAACGTCGCTCATGGATACCCGCTCCTTAATATGTTTTGTTATCGTGATGTTTTAAGAAAAACTTTAATTTCGGATTTCAGCGAAACGCAATCCGGCCGAAGCTTACCGGATCGTGAAAATTACGGGCGGAAAGCGGCATCCAGGAAGCCCAATGGGGATGGGAAGTCTCATTACCGCATTTATAAAAATTGGCCCGCCAGGTTTGCTCCTGAATATGTCCCAAAGGCCCGATGTACTTTTCCAGGACGGCAAACGGAATTGAAAATTCCAGAGTCCAGACAACCGGTGCAGTAATTTCCGGTTCGATCACTGAAGGCTGGCTGGCAAACCGCCGGATTTGTCGATCATCATCCGGTGTGAGAGGGAGGCATGCTCGGAGAGAGCCGTCATCAAGGCGTGTCGAATCCGTGACATAGGACGCCAGAAGAACACCACCGCAATTAAACTCAAAATTAAAGTAGCCGGCATAGTCGGTGGGCTGCACAAAAAATTCCACGCAGCTGTCTTTCCAGACATCACTCTGAAATTGCGTATGGCTGCAGCGGACATATTGATCTTCCACCCTGAATATTCCATAAATATTCTGCTGATCATAAAGCAGTTTACACCGTGTCTGCGGATAATGGTCACTGCCCTCAAACCGGAAACAATCAATGGTCAGAGGCTGCGCCTGCCGCCAGACATCATCGTCCCAAAGTCCCTGCATTTCCGGGACTGCTTTCGTCAGCAATATATTGTAATCGTTATGCATCATTAAATTAATTATTTGCGATGAAGCTTATTATTTGTTATTCCCTTGAGCATGAATCAGGACATGCTTTTACTTCAAGAAGGCGCAAGGCTTCTCGGTGTCGAACTTAACAGCCAACAGCTCGCTTTATTTGACCTTTATCAAAGCGAACTCTTAAAGTGGAATGCCAAAACCAATCTGATATCCGAGAAAACGGCAGGCGAAATTGTGACCCGTCATTTTCTGGACTCCCTGTCTGCGGCCGGATTTATTCCATCTCCAAATGCCCGGATGGTGGATATCGGCTGCGGCGCGGGATTCCCCGGCATTCCGCTGAAAATTGCCATGCCGTCTATACAACTTTACCTTCTGGAAACCAACCGCAAAAAGGTATCTTTTTTGAAACATATCATCCGTCTTCTGAATCTCGAGGGCGCCTTTACCCTTCATGACCGTACGGAAAACATTCTCCGGACGAATGAATGGCGGGAAAAGTTTGATATTGTCATATCCCGGGCCTCTCTCAAACTGCCCGATTTACTGCCGGTGGGAAACTATTTTCTCGTGCCGGACGGGCTGTTGATAACTTTAAAGGGGCAGTCGGTTTCAGACGAGCTGGATGCGGCCCTGGCAGGAGGAAATGCATCAAAAATATATCAAGTATATCAGCATGATATAAATATGCCCCTTTTGGGTCCACCGCGTAAAATTATTATTGTCCAAAAGGCGAAATAACGTAAAAAAGCCTTCTAAAAGAGCCTTTTTTGTGTTAGTCCTTACGCAAGTTTTTCAAAAAGAAATTTTCGGAAGACTAACACAAAAATAATGAATAAAATCATATGTATCGCAAATCAAAAAGGCGGCGTCGGTAAAACGACGACTGCTATTAATTTGTCTGCCTCCCTGGCTGCGGCAAATAAGAAGACGTTGCTCATCGACGCCGACTCGCAGGGCAATTCTACCAGCGGTCTGGGCGTTGATAGAACGCTTTACGACAAGTCGAATTTTTATCATGCTATGATCGGGCAGGTGCCGCTGGCATCGGTTATCGTTCAGACGGCATTGCCCAATTTGGAAATGATTCCGTCCAACCAGGATTTAATTGGTCTGGAAATCGAATTTGTTCATCTGGAAGATCGGGAAGTCCGCCTGCGTCAGATGTTAAAATCGCTGGACAGGGCCTACGACTTTATAGTAATTGACTGTCCGCCGTCGCTTGGCTTCATGACGGTCAACGCTCTCGTCGCGGCAGACTCTTTGATTGTTCCCTTACAGTGTGAGTATTATGCCATGGAAGGACTGGGATACTTACTCAACACCGTAAAATTAGTAAAAGCAAATTTGAATCCGGCATTGGCATTAGGCGGCATATTGCTCACCATGTTCGATCCGCGCAACTCACTGGCGCATCGCGTCACGGAAGATGTGCGTAAGCATCTGGGAAAGAAAGTTTTTAAAACGATCATCCCGCGCAATGTGCGGCTTTCGGAAAGCCCCAGCCATGGTTTGCCGATTATTCTGTATGATATCAAATCACGCGGAGCAATTGCCTATATGGAGCTGGCACAGGAAATTCTTCAGGGGGAAATATAAATGGCGCAAAAAAAAGATGCTCTGGGTAAAGGACTTGGCGCTATTTTTTCAGATTTGCTCGATAATGACACCAACAAGAAAACATCCGTCAACAGCTGTGGTATTGAGGAATTGCGTCCGAACCGGTATCAGCCCCGGAAAAATTTTAACGATGAAGACCAGAAGAAACTTATCGCGTCGGTAAAGCAAAGCGGTATTATTCAGCCGATTGTTGTCCGCAAGGCTGATTCGGGTTATGAAATTATCGCCGGAGAAAGACGCTGGCGCGCGGCTCAGGCGGCAGGCCTCAAAGATGTGCCGATTGTTATTCGCCAGGCTTCCGATCTGGAAGCCGCCGAATTGTCGCTTATCGAAAATATCCAGCGGGAGGAACTCAATCCTCTGGAAGAAGCGGATGCTTACGTTACCTTGATGGAGAAATTTAACCTCTCCCAGGAGTCGATATCAGCCCAGGTCGGTAAAGACCGTTCAACGATTGCGAACACCATCAGGCTTTTAAAGTTGCCGTCCAAAGTAAAAACGGCTCTGGTAGAAAAAAAGATCACATCCGGTCACGCGCGTTGCCTTTTATCTCTGATCTCCCAGGAAGATCAAATTTCAGCCCTTGAAATCATTTTAAAAAAGGGGATTAATGTCCGGGAAACTGAAAAACTGATCACCAGGTTAAAAGAAAAACCCGAGGGAAAAAAGCAGGCAGCCGTTAAAGATCGTTATATGGTCGATCTGGAAAAATCTCTGACGACAAAATGCATGGCCAAAGTGCAAATTAACGGCTCGGCAAAAAAGGGCGTCATTGAAATTGCCTATAACTCCATGGATGAATTAAACCGTTTGGCGCGTTACCTTCTGGATGAATTATAATTGAAATCATTACAACTTATCAACAGTTGTTAATAAGTTGTTTATAAAAGGTTGGCAATGGAATCAGTTTGGGATAAAGCCACTAAAATCATTCAGGAAAAAGTTTCAAAACAAAATTTTGACACCTGGATAAAACCCATCAAAATCGTGGCGATGGAAGACAAATGTGTCCATCTGGCCGTCCCTAATAAATTTTTTAAGGACTGGCTGATGGATAACTATTTGTCGATGATCAAGAATACCCTGCATACCGTGGTCGGTATCAGTGTTGATATTAATTTTATATTGAGCAAAGACAAAGAGAAAAAACCGGAAGCGGCCATCCTGCCTTTTGAGCAAAATCAAACTCATCAGGGCGCCCATCAGACCAACCGGACTAAAAATATTTCCTTTTTAAACGGCAACTACACGTTCGACCGTTTTGTGGTCGGTCCGTCCAATCAGTTTGCTCACGCCGCATCGATTGCCGTGGCGAAGCAGCCGGCAAAGAACTATAACCCTCTGTTTATTTACGGGGGATCGGGATTGGGAAAAACCCATTTACTCAATGCCATCGGTCTTATGACAACTGTTTCCCATCCTGATTTAAATGTTATGTATGTATCGGCGGAAGCATTCATGAATGAAATGATTAATTCCATTCGCTACGACCGGATGCCGAAATTTCGTGAAAAGTATAGGAATATAGGACTATTGCTGATTGATGATATTCAATTTCTCGCGGGAAAAGACCGGACGCAGGAAGAATTTTTTCACACTTTTAATACCCTGCATGATTCCGGTAAACAGATTGTCGTTACCTCTGATAAATTTCCGAAAGACATCCCCAATTTAGAGGGGAGATTACGATCAAGGTTTGAGTGGGGCTTGATTGCCGATATTCAACCACCGGAAATAGAAACAAAAATCGCGATTATTGAAAAGAAGATGCAGGAAAGTAAAATGGAGTTATCTCAGACGGTTGCCCATTATATTGCGTCGCAGGTGGAATCCAACGTCAGAGAACTGGAAGGTTTTTTAGTCCGCATATCCGCCTATTCCTCTCTTACCAATAGAAAAATTGATTTGGATTTAGTGAAAGAGGTGCTGAAAAAACTTATTAAGCATAACAATAAAGAAGATGTCAGTGTGGAAGAAATTATTAAAGTGGTTGCCGGTAAAATGAATATTAAGATTGCGGATATCAAAGCCCATAATAAAAACAAAAATCTTGTTTTGGCCAGGCAGATATCGATGTATCTTGCCAGGAAATTAACAAATTTTTCATACCCGGATATTGGTGAAAAAATTGGCGGCCGTGATCATTCAACCGTAATTTATGCTAATAATAAAATCATAAATGCGATAGACTCGGACTCTAATTTGAAAAAGATGATTCAGGATATTGAAGATAGTGTTGTTCACAAAACGTAAAGGGGATGTGCACGTTTCTTCCACAGGGGTTATTTAATACAAACCTGAAATAATGGTGGAATTTAAGGTTATCAACATATCCACAGGACTTATTACTAATACTGATTTTATATATTAAAGAAAAAAAATAAAAAAATAATACAATGGGAGGAAGGGATGGAATTTAAAATCAATAGAAATACCTTTCTGGATGGTATTCAAAAAACCTTAGGAATTGTTGAAAAAAAGACAACAACACCCATTTTAAATAACGTGCTGTTAAAGACGGAACACAACAAACTGAAAATTATTGCCACGGACAGGGAAATCAGCCTTATTTCAGATTATGACGCAGACATTGCGGAAAAAGGCGAAATTACCCTTTCCGCTAAAAAACTCTATGAAATGGTCAGAGAAATTCAAGGCGAAATTATTCATTTTACAAAAAGCGCCAATAATATCGTTAAGGTGACCTGTCAAAGGGCTGTTTATAAAATACCCGGGCTTCCCGCGGATGATTTTCCCAGTGTGGCGGACAGTCAGAATGTGCAGTTTTTTAACATTCCGGGATCAGCTATTAAAGATTTAATTAATAAAACATCTTTTGCGATGGCTTTTGATGAAAGCAGGAAGAATCTTAACGGAGTTCTTTTGGAAACATCCACCGATGGAACCAATCATATCTGGAGGATGGTGGCAACGGACGGACACCGATTGGCTGTGGCTAAAGTAGATACGGCGGAGCCCTGTCCGGAGATGGCGAAAGGAATTATCATTCCCCGTAAAGGACTAATGGAAGTTAAAAAAATAACGGATGTTCATGAAAATGTCAGCATCGGCATCCACAAAAATATGTTTGTGGTGAAAACGGAAAATACGATTTTAAAGGTCAATCTGGTAGATGCTGATTATCCCGATTATAAAAGAGTCATTCCCACGGAAAAAGGCGTAGGGGTTACTTTGGATAAAGAATCATTTCTACATGCTTTAAAAAGAATGAATGTTGTTTCTTCAGAACGCTACAGCGGTGTGATTATATCTTTTACATCCGGAAAAATGACACTGAACTCCACTAATCTGGATGTGGGTGAAGCAACAGAGGAAATAGATATCAGTTATACCGGAGAAGATATGGATGTCGGGTTTAATGTTAATTATGTTATCGATGCCGTTTCGGTGATCTCAATCGACAATATTATTATGGAAGTAGGTGTCGGATTAAAACCGACCCTGATCAAACCGGCGGAAGGCGATAATTATTTATGCATCGTTATGCCGTTAAAAATCTAACAGATTTGTATAAAGAAAATTTTAAACAGGAATGGGTTTAAGGAGTTAAAAAGCTGTTATGACAGAGATGTATAATGCTGATAGTATTAAAGTATTAGAAGGTTTAGAGGCTGTTCGCAAAAGACCTGCGATGTATATTGGTTCTACCAGTAAAGAAGGACTGCACCATCTGGTGTATGAAGTAGTTGATAATAGTATTGATGAGGCAGCGGCAGGATTTTGTGACACGATTACTGTAAAAATCCGGGTGGATAACAGTATTGTGGTGGAAGACAACGGAAGAGGCATTCCGGTGGATATGCACAAAGGGGAGGGGGTTTCCGCAGCCGAAGTCGCAATGACCAAACTTCATGCGGGCGGTAAGTTTTCCAATGAAACTTATAAAATATCCGGCGGTCTCCATGGTGTGGGTGTATCGGTTGTGAACGCCCTTTCCAAAACATGCGAACTGGAAGTGAGACGGGACGGAAATGTTTATCGTCAGACTTATAAAATAGGCATTCCGGACGGACCCTTGCAGATGGTTGGAAAAACCAGGGGCCGCGGCACCAAGGTTGCTTTTTTACCGGATGATGAAATTTTCGAAGAGACGGAATTCAGTTTTGATGTGATTGCCAACCGTTTGAGAGAGCTGGCGTTTCTTAATTCCGGTATCAAAATAACGCTGGTGGATGAACGATCCGACAAATCAGCTGAATTTTTCTACAAAGGCGGCATTGTTTCTTTTGTAGAATATATCAACCGCAATAAAAAAGTACTGCACAGGGATCCGATTTATGTCACCGGGTCACGGGAAGACTGCGCCGTTGAAGTTGCCCTGCAGTACAATGAAACGTATCTGGAAAACATCTTTTCTTTTGCCAACAGCATCAACACGGTCGAAGGCGGCATGCATATGGTCGGCTTCCGGTCGGCCCTGACCCGTGTGTTTAACAACTATGCCACCAGCAACAAATTAATTAAAGACGGGAAAGAATCCCTGCGCGGCGAGGATTTGCGTGAGGGCCTGGCTTGTGTCATCAGTGTGAAAGTCCGCAATCCGCAGTTTGAGGGACAGACCAAAACAAAGCTGGGCAACAGCGATGTCAAAGGTCTGGTGGAAGGCATTGTTTATGAAAAAATAGGATCTTTCCTGGAAGAAAATCCATCGATTGCCAAACAGATTCTCAATAAATGCATGGAAGCGGCCCGCGCCCGCGACGCGGCAAGGCGCGCCCGGGAGTTGACCCGGCGTAAAAGCGCTCTGGAAGTCGGCGCTCTTCCCGGAAAACTGGCCGACTGCCAGGAAAAGGATCCGGCCTTAAGCGAGATTTATCTGGTCGAAGGAGATTCGGCCGGCGGTTCGGCCAAGCAGGGCCGGGACCGGAAGAATCAGGCGATTTTGCCGTTGCGCGGTAAAGTTCTCAACGTGGAAAAAGCGCGTTTCGATAAAATGCTGCAAAACGAAGAAATCAAAACGATGGTTACGGCCTTTGGGGCGGGCATTGGCCCCGGCGATTATGACGTCAGTAAACTGCGGTACCATAAAGTCATTATCATGACCGATGCCGATGTGGACGGCGCTCATATCCGCACGCTGCTTCTGACGTTCTTTTTCCGCCAGATGAGGGAATTGATCGAGAGGGGTTATTTGTATATCGCTCAGCCGCCGCTTTATAAAGTCGTGGAAAAGAAAAAAGAGCTTTACATCCAGAATGAAGAAAAAATGAGAGACTATATTCTGGAAAACGGCGTGGAGAAAGTCAACTTGTTCATGGGCGACGGCAGTCCCTTTCCCGTTACGGGCAACAAATTATTAACCGTCATCAAAAAAATTACGCGCATCAAAGATCTGCTGGACCGTTTTGAAAAGGAGCATCGCGACCGGAATATCATCCGTATCGCCGCCGGAGATCCGACCTTGACGGATGAGACGTTTCAATCTGAAAGCGAGCTTTTAAAAATCGCCGGCCGAACGGTTGTTGCCCTGGGCAGTGATGTTGTGGCCGACTATCGCATTGACGACGATCCGGATCATGGCGGCTTCAAAATCGTGTTCGACCTCAAAAATAACGGCAATATTTTTACCACCTGTGTGGACAGAGAAATATTCCGCACGCCGCAGTTCGGCGAGATCAGAAACCTGTTAGGGCAGGTTTCCATCCTGGGTGAGGCGCCTTACCGCGATCAACCGGAGGAATCCGCCGCTCCCATTATCATACCTTCCGCAAAGGAGCTGGTCGAATATATCATCAACCAGGGGAAGAAAGGTCTGACGATCCAGCGCTACAAGGGCTTGGGTGAAATGAATCCGGAGCAGTTGTGGGAAACAACCATGAATCCCGAAAAACGAACGCTGCTGCAGGTAGGCGTCGAAGACGCGGTGGAAGCCGATGAAATCTTTACCACCCTGATGGGCGATCAGGTGGAGCCGCGCCGCGACTTCATTTTTAAAAATGCCATGAATGTTTCCAATTTGGATATTTAGAGAATCATGTACCGTGTCATTTCGAGTGAAGCGGAAAATCTTTTTCTGAGCACAGTGAGATTCTGAAAGATATCTCATCCGGCCAGGCCGGATTCGATATGACATGAGCAACCAGACATATAACGATTCAACCGGGGATGTTGGCCGGTTTGTGTAACAAGAGAGGAAGATAAAAATGGAACGAGATATCCACCACAAGCAAACGCTGGTGAATATAGAAGATGAAATGAAGAAATCGTATCTGGATTACTCCATGAGCGTCATCATCGGCCGGGCTCTTCCCGACGTGCGTGACGGTCTGAAACCGGTACACCGCCGGATTTTGTATTCCATGTATGAAACGGGCTACCGCCATAATAAACCCTACAAGAAATGCGCCCGCATCGTCGGTGATATCATGGGTAAATATCATCCGCATGGCGACGCGGCCATTTACGACACGCTGGTGCGGATGGCTCAGGAATTTTCGCTGCGCTACATGCTGATTGACGGACAGGGAAACTTCGGTTCCATCGACGGAGACCCGCCCGCCGCCATGCGTTACACGGAAAGCCGCCTGGCGCGCATTTCCGATGAGGTGATGGCCGATCTGGAAAAAGATACCATCGATTTCGTCCCCAACTATGATGAATCCCTGATGGAGCCCGCGATTCTGGCGACGCGCCTGCCGCTTTTACTGTTAAACGGCACATCCGGCATCGCCGTCGGCATGGCAACCAATATTCCGCCCCATAATCTGACGGAAATCATCAACGGCACCATCGCGCTGATCAACAATCCCAAAATGATTATTGAAGAGCTGATGAAGCACGTTCACGGGCCGGATTTTCCAACCGCCGGTTTTATCAACGGCCGCGAGGGGATTCTTTCCGCCTATAAAACAGGGCGCGGGATCATCCGTGTCCGGGCGCGCGCGCTGATTGAAAAGAATGCCCGCAATGACCGGGAAAGCATCGTCGTGACGGAGCTGCCCTATCAGGTCAACAAAGCCACCCTGATTGAAAAAATTGCCGAACTGGTGCGCGACAAGAAAATTGCCGGCGTCTCGGATTTACGCGATGAATCGGACCGCGAAGGCATCCGGGTGGTCATCGACCTGAAGCGTGATGAGAATTCCGCGATCATCCTCAATCAGCTTTATAAATTCACGCAAATGGAAGTTTCTTTCGGCATCATCATGCTGGCGATCTCCGAAGGCCGTCCGCAGGTTTTCAACCTGAAGGAAGTTCTCGAAAAATTCATTGCCTTCCGTCAGGAAGTGGTGGTTCGCCGCACGCGGTTTGAACTGGCGCGCGCCAAAGAGCGGGCGCATATCCTGGAAGGCTACATTATCGCCTTAAACAACATCGATGAAATCATCAAAGTCATCAAGGCGGCCAAAACGCCCAACGAAGCATCCGTGGCGTTATGCGCGAAGTTCAGTTTATCCGAGATTCAGGCCAAGGCCATTCTGGAAATGAGGCTGCAACGGCTGACCGGGCTGGAAAGAGACAAGATTGATGCGGAGTATAAGGAAGTGACGGCATTGATCGCCAAACTTTCCGGAATCTTAGCCGATCCCCAGAAGGTTCTGCAGGTCATTATCGAAGAACTCACCGAAATCCGGGATAAATACGGCGACGAGCGCCGGACGGAAATTGTGGCGAGCACCGAAGACATCAATATTGAAGACATGATTGTGGAAGAAGACGTGGTCGTGACGATCTCGCACGCGGGCTACATCAAGCGCAACGCAGTCAGCCTTTACAAGAGCCAGCATCGCGGCGGGCGCGGCAAAGTCGGCATGGGCACCAAGGAAGAAGACTTTGTGGAAAAAATCTTCATTGCGTCCACCCATCATTACCTGCTGGTCTTCACCGACGCGGGCAAGGTTTACTGGCTGAAGGTCTATCAGATTCCGCAGGCCGGCCGCGCCGCCAAGGGCAAGGCCATGGTAAACCTGATCAATCTGGCGCCGGGTGAAAAGGTCCGGGCGACACTGCCGGTGAAAGAATTCGTATCGGATAAATTTGTCGTGCTGGTCACCAAAAAGGGCATCCTCAAAAAGACCGATCTGACCGCATATTCCAATCCGCGGCAGGGCGGTATTATCGCGATTTCCATTGACGAGACGGATGAACTGGTTGATGTGCAGTTGACCAACGGCGATCAGGACATCTTCCTCGCGACCAGGCTCGGCATGGCGATTCGCTTCAAAGAAGATGAAGTCCGCGATATGGGCCGGACGGCGCGCGGCGTGCGCGGCATTAATCTGGATGAAGGCGACGATGTGATCGGCGTGGATATTCCCGCGCAAAACACCTTTATGCTGACCGTTTCGGAAAACGGCTTCGGCAAATGCACGCCGATTGACGAATACCGTGTGCAGTCCAGAGGCGGCAAAGGCACCATCAACCTGAAAACCGTGGCCAAAGTCGGCAATGTGTCCGGCGTCCTCCAGGTTCAGGGTGACGAGAACGTCATGCTGATCAGCAGTACGGGCAATGTCATCCGGATGAAGGTACAGGAAATTCCCATCAACCACCGTGTCACCCAAGGCGTCAAACTGATCGATCTGGCGCCGGAAGAGAGCTTAGTCGGCGTCGCTCGCACCACGCAGGATTCGGACGGCAAAGACGACGACGCAAGCGTCGACGACGAGACGGATGTGACGACAGAAGAAACCGGCACACCGGAAGAATAGAGTTAAAAGCAAGGGGGTTGATCAGAAATCAACCCCCTTGTTTCATATACGAAGGCTGATGATCTGACGAAGACCATACATCTGCCCGGTAGTAAAGAAGCACCCTCAAAATCATAAAAAACGGAACCGGTATTGGCAAACACCTTTTCCGGAATCCGCATTTTATAGTCTATTGATTTTCAAAAAATTAGTTAAGCAGGCAAAACAATTCCAGTATTGGTCTATGTAGCAGCAGATAATACGGGGTCGGTGTATTAATTGTTGGGCTGAGAATGGATTATATTTAATGGGTGGGGGTATCCTATGGGTGATATTAAATATTATAAACACATCACAGCGCTAATAATGGTTTCTTTTGTTGTGAACATCTCCGTCTTGTTAATTCTTAATATCACTTTCACATCTCAATATCTTGAGGGGTTATATGGCATAAAAAAGACATTTATTATCCAATTATTCTTTTGGTCTGCACTTGGTGCAACTATTGCGTGTTCTCTATTCATGTCAGAGGATAAAGAAATAAATGAAATTGAACGTGCAAAACACAATCCCGACCCCAAGATTTTAAGGTACCCTGACGTCATAGATGTATTCCTATATTTACAGAGGATAATTACAAGCGGTATTCTTGGTGTAATTGGAGCCTCAATGTTATTTGCGGGCTTAATATTTTTTGAGGCCCAAATTGAAATATTGTCAATAAAGCATAGAATGTTTTTTGTAATATTTTGCTTTTTAATTGGCATGTATCAAAGACACTTTATCGCGTATTTAGGAAAAATGTTTAGAAAGATTATTGAAGATAAAAACAAATAAACTCAATCCGTCAATACACCCGATCGGCTGCGCGCCGGGTGATTTATTCGTTGAGCCTGTAGAATAAGTCAGGAATCGGCATTCAACGCAGGATGCATAAAAAAGCGACCTCGGAGAATGCCTCACAAACGATGAGGAAGGGTAGAAAGATCCCTTGGAGTAAATGGGGATGGTTCTATTTAAAACACTTTGCGTTGGGGTGAAGGATAGGATTTTCAATGACTAAATCAGGCGTGAGCGCAATTTATCTTGTTGGTCTTGGCATGTGTCTAACGGGATTGATCATTCGTACATGCTACGAGTTGCTCAAGAAAGCCGGCAGGGTAAACGTGGAGAATCGCCTGGTGTTTTCAGTGGTGTTTGTGGCGATGGGGATGATGCTGGCAAGCTGGCCGGTCATGTGTTCTTCTGATCCGATTCGTCTGGCTGTACCCGGTATGCTTCATATAATTGGCTTTGGTACATGGATGATCGGACTGTGTCTGGCTGTGGGAGCCTTGATTCAATTGCGGGGCGTGGAGAACATCGACCATCTGGTCACGACGGGAATATTTTACAAGCTTCGCCATCCCATGTATTTGGGATTCATATTCTGGATCACTGGCTGGGTGATCTACTCCGGAGCATTGATGACGTTTGTAACAGGGCTTGTGGGCATAGGCAATATCCTGGTCTGGCGGCGGTTGGAGGAAGAAAAATTGTCTGAATGCTACGGAGACGTATATCGGAAGTATCGTCAAACAACCTGGTTCTGAACTTGTTCATCTCGTAACATTCAGTTATAATTGCCTCATGAAGTTATACAAACTGATCGACCATACCGCCGATCTGGGCATGGAAATTACCGGGCAGACGAAGCGGGAGCTGTTTACGAAAGCCGCGTTGTCTCTGATGGACATTGTGGTGGAAAGAAAAGGAACGCCGGTAGGCGGGAAAGAAAAAGCCCTCACCGTGTCAGGTTCCGATCCGGCGGATTTGCTGATTAATTTTTTGCGGGAGATTTTGTATCTTTTTAATGGAGAGGCGTTGATCGTGGAGGACTGCCACATTCAGGAATGCACTAATCAAAGGCTGGTTGCCAAATTACGCGTCGCGCCATACAATAAAGAAAAGTATTCCATAAAAATGGAGATCAAAGCCGTTACGTATCATGGGTTGAGTGTGGAAAGAACAAAGTCGGGATGGAAGGCGATGGTGATCTTTGATGTCTGACGACCTCGTAAAATACCCTAAAGGGCACGCGTGTCCATATACATCGTATTTAATTCCCCTCTTTTGCTTGTAACCTTCAGGTTATAAAGAGGGGTTAGGGGAGATTTTATACAGGTCTGCTGCCTAAAAAATCCCCCTCAATCCCCCTTTAAAAAGGGGGAAGAGAAAACTGTGCTAATGTGGTTCAGTTTCTTCCATCAATAACCCATAGCAGAGCTCCGGATTCATTGCTCACAAGGCACAAGGGATGAGAGATGTCTGAGATAAAACTTGAAAAGATAGATGACAATCGCTGGCTGCTGCCTCAGACAGGCTTGATGCGCGTGCCGGGGATGATCTATGCCAATGAGAAAATATTTGACCTGCTGAAAAACGATGAAAGTGCCAAACAGGTCGCCAATGTGGCGCATCTGCCGGGCATAGTCAATTATTCGCTGGCTATGCCGGATATTCACTGGGGTTACGGTTTCCCGATCGGCGGCGTGGCGGCTTTTGATATGGACACAGGCGTGATATCGCCGGGCGGCGTCGGCTACGACATCAACTGCGGCTGCCGATTGATGGCCACGGAGCTTACCCTTCACGACATCAAAGACAAACTGAAAGATCTAACGACGGCTTTGTATCAGCGAATTCCGTCCGGAGTAGGCACCACAGGCTATGTCAAACTATCCGGCAAGGATCAGAAGAAAGTCCTCGAAGAAGGCGCGAAATGGGCGGTGAAGAACGGTTTCGGTTCGGCCCAGGATCTGGAAACAACGGAGGACGGCGGCTGTATCGACGGCGCCGACCCGGAGCAGGTATCAAATCGGGCCCTCGAACGAGGCAAGCAGCAGTTGGGCACGCTGGGTTCCGGTAATCACTTTCTGGAAATAGAAGTCGTCCAGGAAATCTTTGATGAAAAGGCGGCCGGGGCGTTCGGTTTGCGCAAAGGGCAAATCGTCGTCATGATTCACACCGGTTCAAGGGGTCTGGGCTATCAGATTTGTGACGATTACCTGGCGTTGATGGTCAAGCACCAGCATGAAACAGGAATAGCACTTCCGGACCGGCAACTGGCCTGCACATATCTGGCCTCCGGGCGCGGCCGCAATTATCTGGCCGCCATGGCCTGCGGCGCCAATTACGCGTGGGCTAACCGGCAGATTCTCATGCATCTGACGCAAGAGGTAATTGAAAAGACATTGCGGGTTGCGCCGCGTGAGCTGGGGATGCGTCTGGTCTATGACGTCTGCCACAACATTGCCAAAATCGAATCGTTCAATATCGGGGGTGTTGAGAAAAAACTTTGTGTGCATCGCAAAGGCGCGACGCGGGCTTATCCCGCAGGCCATGAGGCCGTCCCAGCGCGGTATCGCAGCGTCGGACAGCCGGTCCTGATTCCCGGAGATATGGGCGCAGGGTCTTATGTATTGGTGGGTCAGGAAAAAGCCATGCGGGAAACTTTCGGCAGCGCCTGCCATGGCGCGGGCCGGGTGATGAGTCGCACCCAGGCGGTCAAGACCAGCCGGGGCCGCTCAATTGCCCGCGAAATGGCCGATCAGGGTGTTTTGGTGATGGCCGGCAGCAAGGGAACGCTTAACGAAGAAATGCCCGGAGCTTATAAAAATCTCAATGACGTGGTGCAGGTGGTTCACGATGCGGGGATTGCCCGTAAAGTTGCGCGATTGAAATCAATAGCTTGTATTAAAGGGTAAGGGAATGCAGGGAATGATCGCGATAATCTGAAGGTCACAAGACCGTTCCCTGCAGATTTAATTACTGTCAGTTCGATTTGACTTTTTTGCCAAGTCAGCATAAGGAAAAGTACCAATAAACAATGGAGAACAACATGACCGAAATCATTTTTGACGAAAATGAAGACTGGGAAAAACGCGTTCTGTGCAGTGATGAATCATGCATCGGAACGGTGGGGCCCGATGGCAAATGCCGGGCTTGCGGGAAAGCCTATGAAGGTGAACTGCCGGAGATTCCCGGCGCCATTGCTGATCGACCCGTCTATGCCGAAGATCAAAAAAATGAGTCGGCAATTGATATTGATATGGATTCAGACGATGAGTGGCAAAAAAGAGTCTTATGCATCGATGAATCCTGCATCGGCACCATCGGCCCGGACGGGAAATGCCGAGAGTGCGGCAAGCCTTTACAATAAAAGATGTTTCGGCTGAAAAATAAAAAACGGCGGATACGCATCGGTATCTGCCGTTTTTTTATAAAGATTTGCATTATTGATTTTTTTTCACATTTAACGGGCACACCTTCAGGCATTCATCGCAGGCAATCCAGTAATTATGCCCCGCCGTATTAATCACCCGCTCAATATTCTTTAAACCCGCTTCGCTCGACAGCGCCAGCGGATAGATGGCATGTTTAATCGTATGCGCCAGGCAGGTCATTTTGTTGAATTTGCCGTCCGCGTCAAAAGCTTTGGCCGGACAGGCCTTGGTGCAGGCTGTACAGTTGGGGGGACAGGGATCGGGGGGAAGCAGGGGGTCCGGCTCCATCACCGCGTTTGTTACCACGGCGCCCAGCCGCAAAAGCGCTCCGTATTGCGGATGATACGTCTGGCCGCTCCGTCCGAAACTGCCCAGACCGGCATTGACCGCGGCGTGTTTCAGCGACAGAATGCCCCAGGGTTCAAACTGATGAAAGACCATCGGAGCGTAGCTGGGAATCGGGACGGCCAGATGCTTCCCCTGGGATTCGATATAATTGCAAAGGGCAAGGGACAGGTCGTCAATGTGCATGTAAGCACTGTGGTAGCTCCGGTGCAGGGCGTAAAGATTGTAATCCGGAGATTTGAGCATGCCCCGGGGAACGGTAATGCCGAAGACAATCACCGTTTCGGCATCCCGGCAAATGCGTTTGGGATGGTGGGCCTCCGGGGCGTCGGCAAAACGATCCACCGATGCGAAACCCAGTGCGGTGACCTGGGGCTTCAGGAAATCTGTAATCAATTGTTTCAAGGTTTCACTCATCATTCACCCATGTTCTCTTCAAGGTGTTTTACATCAACGAGATCTTTATCTCTTCCTGTTGATTTTTTGTTTTTTATAAGGTTTTCTTTAGAAATAAAAGGAAGATTTAATCCTTCCATGACGATAATTTTTCTGGAAGGATAAGCGTCTTTAAAGTCAACGCCATCAATATGGGTTATAAGATCAATTCTGCGGGGGGCGACACCGATTTGAAAGATTATGCCTTTTTCCATGAAAGAATTTTCTGTTAACCCTGACGTTGGAGATCCGAAGGCAGTAAGGGCAGATAAGACATTTTGGGAATTTTCCAGGCTTGCTTCAACCCATATGTTAAAATCACCAGTTGCCCTTGGGTATCCATATGCAGCAAGGGCATACGCGCCGACAATGAGAAATTTGACTTCATTGTCTAATAAGGTTTGTAACATGTCTTTGTAATCTTCGTTCAGCATCTCGATTACCTTGAAGTGACCACAGCTCGGATGTCAGTTCCCAAACAAAAGATATTCTTTCCTGAAAAGAGGTACTTACAAAGCAGTCATCCTGTTTGGTTTGTTTCTTTAATGTGGTTTTAGTTCTATCTAATTTCATAAAACCTTATACAATATTTTGATTCATTTGTCTGTACCATTGACGTTTTCAGCGAGTCTCAAAATCCCGCATCGCTTCGGTCCTGGGATAATTCGACTGACACTTCAAACTTCTTCCCGATAAATCGGGATTCGTTTTCAGCGAGTCTCATTAAAACTCGTAGAGTTGTGCTCCCGGCACCACCGTAAACTTATGTTTCAGCAATACGTCGATGGCTTTTTCCGGAGCGTCGAAACGGAAGATGATGACGGCATTCTGGCCGCTTTTTTCCACGAAGGCGTAAAGATATTCCACGTTGATGGCTTCTTTGTTCAGGACTTCCATGATGCTGTGCAGACCGCCTGGCTGATCGGGAACTTCCACGGCGACAACGATGGTTTTGCTGACTCGAAATCCGGCGTCTTTGAGGACCTTATTGGTCTTTTCCACATCATTGACGATCAGGCGCAAAATTCCGAAATCCACTGTTTCCGCAAGCGACAGGGTACGGATATTAATGTTGTTCTCCTTCAGGACACGCGTGGCATGCTCGAGTGAGCCGGGTTTGTTTTCCAGAAAAACAGAGATTTGTTCTACCTTCATATATAGTTCCTCCATAATTGTTTCGTTCATATTTGTAGGGAACGGTCGCGATACCTGATGACCTGAAGGTCACACGAGGTCACAAGACCATACCGGTGCATTAGAGGGTGCGTTTATCGATTACCTTCTTGCTCTTGTCCCGCAGTGTTTGCGGGGCCACCAGCTTGACGCGCGGCGAGATGTTCAGATAATCCTTCATATCCTTGACAATTCTTTTTTCAATGGTCTGAAGTTCTTTGACGCCGCCCGATTCACTGAAGAATTTGTCGCCGACTTCCACATGCAGCTCAACGGCATCCAGCGCCCCGACCTTATCAATAATCAATTGGTAATCCGGTTCGACGCCTTCAATATCTTTGAGAATCGCTTCCACCTGAACGGGAAAGATATTGATGCCGCGGATGGTCAGCATGTCGTCGCTCCGCTTGAGCACGCGCTCCATCCGGATATGGGTGCGGCCGCAGCGGCAGGGTTCGGGTATCAGACGCGATACATCGCCGGATCGGTAACGGACAAGCGGAAAAGCTTCCTTGGTCAGGCTGGTAAAGACCAGTTCGCCTTCTGCTCCTTCCGGCAGGGCCTCGCCGGTTTCGGGGTTGATGGTTTCGACGATAAAATGATCTTCAAAGATGTGCATGCCGCGGCGGCCTTCCAGACATTCGCAGGCAAGGCCCGGTCCCATCATTTCCGGCAGGCCGAATATATTAAGCGCTTTGATGCCGAAGGCGTTTTCTATGGCGTCACGGGTGGCGTCGCTCCAGAGTTCGGCTCCGAAGAGGCCCACGCGCAGTTGCAGAGATTTCATATCCACGCCCATCGCCTGGCCTTCCTCCGCCAGATGCAGGGCATAGGACGGGGTAGAACACAAAACGGTCGGGCCGAAATCCTGCAGGAGAAGAATTTGTCTTTTGGTGTTGCCGTCGGACATGGGAATGACGCTGGCGCCGATTTTTTCAATCCCGTAATGCAGGCCCAGGCCCCCAGGGAGCAAACCGTAACTGAAGGCGTTATGGACAATATCGTTTTTGGTCAACCCGGCGGCAACCAGGGAGCGGGCGGTCAGATCCGTCCAGGTTTCTATATCACGTCTGGTATAACTGAATACGGAGGACCGTCCGGAAGTGCCGGATGAGGCGTGCAGGCGGACGATGCTGCTCATCGGAACGGCAAAAAGGCCGAAGGGATAATTGCTCAGCAAATCCTGGCGGGTGATAAAAGGAAGCTTTTTTAAATCGTCAAAAGAACGAATATCATCAGGGGAAATTTTGGCGGTGTCCAAAGACTTTTTATAATAACCAACGGTATGGTAAACCCGTTGCAGGACCTGTTGAAGCCTTTTGACTTGCAGGGCTTTCAGTGCTTCGCGCGGCAGGGTTTCAAATTCTTCATTGTAAATCATCGGTGCGTTTCCCCTCCTTAAAATAATGAATATTCATGCAAAGTACAAAAGATGCCTGGAGCATAAGGATGTCTTAAGATTGTGAAAAGCGCAGTCCGCTTCTTTGTAAAGAAGCTTAACAAAACTTTCTGTTTGTAGCAAGGCTCTTTCAAGAGTATTGCGGGGTGAAAAATTCGAATAATTGAAAAAAAGCAAATTATTCTTTACTGAGACCGACCGGTTGTGTTACGTCAAAAAGGAATATTATTGTCGGGAATTGCATTCCGGAAACTATCAGAACCTTCATGGGTTTTTTAGAAAAGATGAAACTTACCATCAGCCGCAAATTGTTGTTAGGTTATTTGTTTATGGCCATGCTGACTGTGCTGTCCAGCGCCTACGCCTTGTTCAATCTGGAGAAACTCAGCGGGGTCGCTTACAATATTACGAATCATAATTATGTATTGATGGAAAACTCCAAAAAACTGATGGATATTCTGTTGGCTCAGGAAAGCGCCGAAAAGAAATATTTAATTCTGAAGGACCCTGAACTGGAGCAGATCTTCTGGAAGCGCAGCAGCGAATTTAAAGAAGAGCTGGCCAGGACAAGCAGTTTAAGGCTTGACCGTAAAACAAAAAAAACCGTGGCCGAATTGGAGGCCTCGCAGAATCGTCTGAAAGAATTGTTCGCGGAAGAAAAATTATTGGTGCAAAACGGCCAGCTGCAGGAAGCTCAGATTATTTCCGATACGGCGGGCAGGGCCGCCATCGATGATATGGCAATAAAACTCAGAGACATTCAAAAGAATATGGACAGGGCTATCAATGATGAAATGAATATGATCGCCCGGCAAAGTTCGACGGCTGTCAGCATGACGATGGGGCTGGGCTTATTGAGTTTGATCCTGGGCATTACGCTGGCGCTGATCATTACCCGCAATATTTCCAAGCCGTTAAAACAGTTGCAACAGGCAACCCGGTTGATTGCTGAAGGCAATCTGGATCACAAAATTGAAGCAAGACGGGATGACGAAATCGGCGCGCTGGCGCAGTCTTTTGCCCATATGACAAAAAGGCTCAAGGTGCTGGAAGCGCTTAATCTCGATGCCAGTCCGCTCACCGGGCTGCCGGGAAATCTGGCGATTGAAAACAGGATTGAACAGTTATTGGCGAAAGGGAAATCATTTTCCCTCTGCCAGGTGGATCTTGACAATTTCAAACCATTTGCCGATAAATACGGGTATGCGTGGGGCAGCGAAGTTATTAAAGAGGTTGCCGATATCCTTCAAGGCTACATCAGAGAAGCGGAGCTCGCTGATATATTTCTCGGCCATATCGGAGGCGATGATTTTGTCGTCATTGGCAACCCTGATCACGTTCAGTCCATCTGCAAAAGACTGGTAATGGATTTCGAAAAACGTATCCTCAGTTTCTATGAATCTCAGGACGCGCAAAACGGATATTTCATCGGTAAAAACCGCCAGGGAATTGTGCAAAAATTTCCATTAATTACGATTACGGCGGCGATTGTCACCGACGATGGCTCACGATTCAAAAACCCGTTGGATATGGCCAGGCTGGTGGCGGAATTAAAAGAATATGCCAAAATGATGCCCGGCAGTAATTACGTTACGGAAGAATATGTTGAAAAAAGAAAATTATCTCAGCCGCAGAACTTATGAAATACTCTGGAGTTGAAAAAGTGTTCATCCCTTTCAGGAGAATCATCTGTTTCATTATCACAACCGCTATGCTGGCGGGATGCGCAGCAAGCGCTGTTATGGAAAACGCGAATGACAAGACGGGTGCAAAAGGAAAATCCAGCCGGATGTTCAATAAAGCGCCGTCGGATAAAGAGCTGTTTGAAGAGGCCCTGTTCTGCTTGAGTAATGATAAAAAAGAACCGGATTATCAGGAGGCGCAAAGCAAATTGCAAAATCTGGTTTCGCAATTTCCAAACAGTCATCTGACCACCGGCGCAGAGGCTTTATTATTAACCCTGGACAGAATTTCCGCATTGCAAACCGCATTAAAAAAGGAAAAACTTAAAACTCAGGGGGAGCAGGTAAAACTTACAAAAGAAATTAGCAGGTTAAAAGAAAACGCCGAACAGATAGAAGGAAAATATTCGGTGGAAATCGTAAAATTGCAGCAGGAAAATGAGCAGTTGAAGAAGGATATCCAGCAATTAAAGAATTTGGAAATTCAGCTGGAAAAAAGAGAGAAAATGATACGGTGATTTTAAGCGGATTTCAGTGAGCAGCCGGATGCAGAGATTCGTGCTGATCGAGTGCTGAAATCAGGCAAATCAACTGATGATCAAAGAGATAAAAAGCCCGGATATTCAAAAGGGGATGAATTTGTTTTTTAACGCTCCGCATTCAGAACACCCGCATCGTCATGGTCTGACGCTTTTCCCAATATGGTTGAAAGAAAGTGATGATTCATCTTTGAAAGGATGGATCTGAAAATTCGTTTTGCTTTTTTCCCTAAGACCCTGTTATAAATATTAAATGATTAAGACGATTAAAATAACCGAACTTAAACTGGGCATGTATATCAACCTGCCCACTTCCTGGCGCGCCCACCCGTTTTTACGAAACAGCTTTACCATTACCTCAAAGAAGCAAATCCAGAAGCTGGCTGATTACGGTATAAAAGAAGTCAAGATTGATGAGGTTAAAGGGTTGCCTGCCAATACGGCTATTAAAGAAGTAGAGCAGCCGGAAAAAGACTTTTCTCAGGATTATAAGGTGGTCGCCGAAAAGTTGCATGAGGTGCTGATCGATAAGAGCATTGAGCCGGCTAAACGGGCTGAAGCTATTCACATGCGGACAGCCGATATGATGAAAAACATGTGGGAGAATCCCACGCCTGAAAAAATAGGGCAGTTTAAACAGAGTGTAGCCGGTGTTGTAAAATTGGTCCTTTCCGAGGATGCCACCAACAATTACTTATTAAATATCACCTCCTATGATTATGATACGTATATTCATTCCGTTAATGTCGGTGTGCTGGCTATATCTCTGGCAAAAGTTGTTTTAAAGAAGGAAGACAAGCATGATCTCAATGCGCTGGGTGCAGGATTTTTTCTCCATGATTTAGGGAAAATACATATCGATGAGTCTATTATCAACAAACCCGGAAAACTCACCGAGGAAGAAATGAATATTATGCGCAGACATCCGGGCATGGGATTTAACCTTTTGCTGGAAACAAAGCAAATCAGTGAAGAAAGCAAACTGGTCGTATTGCAGCATCATGAACGCTATAACGGTTCAGGCTACCCGAAGAAGCTGCGCGGCGAAGAAATTCATATTTACGGCCGCATTTGTTCAGTTGCGGATGTTTTTGACGCGCTGGTTTCCAAACGGCCGTACAAATCACAGCTGAGTCATTTTGAAGCTCTGAAGATTATGAAAAACGAGATGATCGAACATTTTCACAAGGATGTTTTCGAGAAATTTGTCATGATGTTTAAATAAATATTCAATCCATTCCAGGTTAGTGTCTCACTGGTATAAAAAATCCACCTGCAAAAAAATATCTGTCACCGTCACTTTCACCGGTTATAACCGGTTGCACGGAATAGCCGGGTCTACAACCTCATCACCAGGCTTGTATTTCGCGATTTTCAATAAGGCGGCTTCGCAGGGTGAAAGCGCCGGATTACCGGGCTTTCACCCCCCGTTGCAATTATAAATAATTTTTACTTCTTTAACGTCGGTGCGAAGCTTTTGTAGGATTCATCGATCTTCGGCATTTTGACGCTTTCCTCGATCAGGGGAAGCTTGCCGTAGGTGGTATCATCCTGCCACCCGTCCATGTGCGCGGCGCGACGGGCTGCCGCCTGGAGTTTCTTCCAGTTGGCGCTGCCGTACAGGAACATCTCCTGGGCCGCCATCGATCCTTCACCGTGAATCGTATCAACCTGCCAGTGATTGCCGGTGCAGTCTTTAATGAGCCGCAGGATGCGCAGCCGCTCCTCGGTGGAAACGCCGTCTTTTGCCGCCAGATATTTATCGATGAACGGCGCTATCTCGGGGTTCTTCCAGTCGCGGTAAGCGGGCACGGTGGTTGTTAATCCGCCGCCGATATCATGCATGTGCTGGCACATTGTATGGAAGTTGCTGGCGTAGGTCCACTTCGAAGCATTGATGGCCATCCGGTTGGGCATCATCACGTCCATGCCGAATTCCGTGATCGGATCGAGACAGGCCTGTTTGGCCAGCAGTTGCACGGTCTCCGTGATATAGGCCATCCAGGACAGCTTCTTGCGTACATGCGGAACATTCTGAACGCCGTTGTATTCGGCGATGAGGCTTGCGGCGCCGGTCATCAGCTCCAGCGTTCCCGTCATTTTGCAGGTGCCGAAGAGGCGATGATAGCTGGCAAAGGCATAGGCCAGAACCTGGGAGTACTGCCACTCGCCGCACATGAAGACCCGTTCCCAGGGAACAAAAACATCGTCAAAAACGATCAGCGACTCCGAAGGCTGCAAGTGGTCGGAGGCGGGATAATCGAATTCGCATTCCTCTCCGTACATCCTCACATTCGGCTCCACGGCCAGAAGCTTCACACCGGGCGTGGCAACGGGGATGGCAAAGCCCAGGGCGTAATCCTTATCCGCTTCGCCATGGGTGCGGCAGGGCAGACACAGAAGCTCGTTGGCGCAGGGGGAGGCGCTGATATGCACCTTGGCGCCGCGAACCACAATGCCGTCTTTTTGCCGGTCCACGATTCTCAGATAGAAGTCTTTATGCTGCTTCTGTTGAGAGGGGTGCAGACTGCGGTCTCCCTTCACATCCGTAATGGCGCCGGTCAGGGCCAGATCGTTTTTCTGCAGGTATCGCCGGTAATTCTCGACACGCTCAATGTAGTTGGTGCCCAGTTTCTTGTCCATCACCTCCGCGGCGACACTGAAAGAGGCTAGCGCGTCGGCGCCCATGCAGTGCACTAGTACGCCGCCGCCTGTGCGCATGCCGGTCATGTAGCACTCCCGGCGCCTCAGCATATCCTGAGGTGTTTTCGGGGAGGTCAGCAGGAAATTGATATCTTCGCCGTCTTTATCTTTGGTGACAAAAATATCCCGGTAATCGGGATGATTCGGCAATACATAATCCATGGCTGCCATTCTGACGATGGTGCTGATCGACGGATGGGTTCGGACATCGGTGACTTTTTCTCCCAGACACCAGACCTCCCGGCCGTCATTTAAACTTTCCAAATACTGTTCTACAGTTTTTATCATAATCTTCTCCTTAAGCTTTATTTATCGGATAACAAAAATCAGGCAGCCTTCCATGCCGATATTATTTTTTGCTTTTAGCAATTTCCTCGTCACGCAATATCTTGCGAAGGATCTTGCCGACGGCGGATTTCGGCAGTTCTTTGCGGAATTCAACCGTCTTCGGCACTTTATAGGGCGCGAGTTTCTGTTTACAGAAATCAATAATTTCCTTATCGGTTGCTTCTTCACCCTCTTTCAAGACGACAAAGGCTTTGACGGTCTCACCGCGATAGGCGTCGGGAACACCCGCGGAAACCGCCTCGGCGATTTTGGGATGCTGATAAAGAACCTCGTCAACCTCGCGGGGATAAATATTGAAGCCGCCCGCGATGATCATGTCTTTCTTGCGGTCAACGATGCAGAAATAGCCGTCTTCGTCCATGGTGGCAATATCGCCGGTGCTGAGCCAGCCGTCTTTCAACTGGTTTTTCGTCTCTTCGGGATTGTCCCAGTAGCCCTGCATGACGGAGGGACCTTTCAGCAGGATTTCACCCGGCTCACCTTGTTTAACCTCCTGAAGACCTGTTTCGATATCCACAAGACGGACCTGGTTGTCGGTAACCGGGCAGCCGATGGACCCGGCCTTATGGCGGAGAATCGGGCTCGAGATCCCCACGGATGCCGTTTCACTCATCCCCCATCCTTCACTGAAGAAGATGCCCATGTCTTTGACTTTCTGAATCAACTCCAGAGGCATCGGCGCGCCGCCCGAGCTGATCAGGCGAATACGGGAACCAAGGTCCAGTTCGGCGGCTTTGGGATGGCTGATGATCGCCGTGATCATCGTCGGCACGGCAGGAAAATACGTGATCTGGTTGAATTGGGCAATGATCGTCATAAATTCTTCCAGTTCAAAACGCGGGAACAGGATTTGCGTGCCGGCATTGAACATGGACCAGTTCATGGCAAAGGTATTGCCGTAAACATGGAAATAAGGAATGACGCTGATGACGGAGCGTTCGGCATGGGGAACGTAATTGGTGACGGCACTGCCCCAGAGACAACTCTGGAAAACGCCCGACACGATATTCGAGTGAGACAAAAGGGCGCCTTTGGGCAATCCCGTCGTACCTCCCGTGTACTGAATCATGGCCGGATCTTCGGAATGAACGGCCACTTTCGGTATACTCTCATTGGTATTGGTCTCAATGAGTTCCGAAAAATGGTGCCAGCCTTCTTCCAGTTCCAGGCTTTTGGCCGTACTGACCGGCAGACCCTGGATGTAGTCCGTTACCTTCGTGATGATCACATTTTTCAACTTCAGTTCTTTGGCCAGAGGCCGCATTACGGGCAGAACCATGTCAAAGGTGAAGAGGGTTTGCAAACCTGAATTTTCCATCATGAATTTCAATTCGTCATGTGTGTACATGGGGTTCATGTTCACGACGATGGCGCCCGCGGACAGCGCCGCATAATAGGCAATGACGTACTGCGGACAGTTGGGAAGCGCGAGGCCGATGCGGTCTCCTTTCTTAACGCCGAATTTGATCAGCGCGTTGGACATGCGCAGCATCTGGGAGCGGATCTGCCGGAAGGTCATCTCCGAACCATAAAAATTTGTTGATGCTTTACGCGGATACATGGCGGCAGCAAGATGGACCAAATCCTGTATGGGAATTTTCGGATACTGAATCGTTTTCGGGACACAGTAATCGTAACAATTTAGCCAGGGTCTTGTTTCAAACATGTGTAACCTCCTAAAAAAGTTTATTTATCCACGCTCATCAGAAAAATTATCAGTAAAAATCCACTCTGAAAAACATGGGATCTATTTTGTCCGGTTCTATCTTTTTCATCCTGCCGTTACTAATACATAAAAATTTATTAATATTCAATATATTTTAATTTAAATATAAAACATAAATATTAAATAGTTACAGATTTAAATAAAACATACGTTTGTATTTTTTATCCAGATCTGCTAAGCTGCATCCGTTTTTACGGGTAGAACAGTTTTCCGTGAAGGACGTGAAAAACAAGACATTGAACTGACGGATGCAAAAATTTATGGGTTCCGGAATTGTCATGGCGGGCGCTTTGAAAAATCCGCTTTCCGCCCCGATGGGCACAAAGTTATTCGCCGGGTTTTCCAGCGGCTCGACGCCGCTTGATCATTTGTACGGAACTTGATTTTAAAGAAAGGCTCTGGTAATGAAACGTCCTGTCTCATGTAAAAAAGTTGAATTAACAGAGCCCTGCGTATCACGGGACCCCATGTCATCAAAGACCATCACCTTCTCTCGATGATCCGGGTCAGAGTCATATGCAGCGGGCCAGTCACGCATTGGCGGTGTTAATGACAAAAATACTTTTAGCATAACTTTATAAATGAGGAACTCATGGCCAAAACCAACGACAGTCACCCTGTTACAGAAACCGCCGCAGGAAAATCCGGGAGCACCCGTCAGGACCCTGTCAATAAAAGGCAGCAGCTGATTATAAAAAAAGCATCAAAATTATTCATTAAAAAAGGGTATTCCCAAACCACCATGCGCGACATCTCCAAGGCAACTGGCATCAACCTGGGAAATCTGTATAGTTATATCAGCAATAAGGAAGACATTCTTTGCCTTGCTTTTGACATGTATCATGGGCCCGCGATGGATTGGTTCGTACAGGAAGGTATTTTGGAAATCGACAATCCTGATTTGCAGTTGAAAACAGCTCTCCGTCAGATGCTGGAAATGATTCATGACGCCATGAATGATGTTCTGATGATGTATCGGGAAACCAGAGTTCTACCCCCCAAATTTTTGAAAATCGTTTTAAAAAAAGAGAATGAACTGATCAAAATCTTTGAGGGCATTATTGCCAGGGGAGTCGAAAAAAAGGTTTTTAATGTCCGGGATCCTTTTTTTGCAGCCAACATGCTTGTCTTCCAACTATCGCTTTATCCCCTGAGAAGCTGGAATCTTGATAGATACACCCGTGAAGAATATCTGAACCTGGCTGAGGAAACCATTCTGAAAGCGATCATCCCGTAATCCATTTAAATATTGAGGGAGAAGATGTCTGCCATGAATAATCCGGAAAACCTCGATTTCTTATTTCATCCCCAAACGATCGCCATTGCCGGCGTATCGGAGAATGCCAACAAGTTTAATTTCGGCCTGAAATATCTTGAAGGGTTGACCGAGTTCGGCTTCAAGGGAAAAATCTACCCGATGAATCCCACCGGCGGCGAAATCATGGGAAGGACCATTTACAAAAGCGTTAAAGATATTCCCGATCAGGTGGATTTCATTATCTCGGCCATCCCTGCCCCCTATACGCCGCAGCTGGTCACCGATGCGGCCGAAAAAGGCGTCCGGGCCATTCATTTCTTTACCTCAGGCTTCAGCGAGATTGAAAACGCCGAAGGCAAACGTCTGCAGGCGGATATTATCGCCAGGGCCAGGAAGGGCGGCATCCGCGTGATCGGTCCTAATTGCCTGGGCTTCTATTGCCCGTCCGGCGGACTGAGTTTTAATGCCGGCTATGACAAAACCGCGGGGCCTGTGGCCATGATCTCCCAGAGTGGAGGCAATGCCGCGCACTGCATTCAGGAAGGCAACAGCAGAGGCGTGTTTTTCAGCAAAGTGATCAGCATGGGCAACGGCGCGGATCTCAATGAATCGGATTTTCTGGAATATCTGACGCAGGATGAGGAAACGAAAATTATTACAGCTTACATTGAAGGCGTGCACCAGGGGCCGCGGTTCTTCAAAACGCTCAAAGCTGCCGCTAAAACAAAGCCCGTCGTTATTCTGAAAGTCGGCACTTCGGAATCCGGAGCCGAGGCGGCGGTATCGCACACAACGGCTATGGCCGGTTCCGATCAGATATGGGAGGGCGTGCTTGCGCAGACGGGAGCCATCCGTGCAGGCTGCATTGAGGAAATGATGGATATCGCCCTGGCGTTTCAGCACATGCCGGCGCCCACGGGAAACCGGATAGTAATTGTCGGGATCGGCGGCGGCGCCAGTGTGATCCTTGCGGATGAATTCAGTCGGACGGGACTGGAGCTGCCAAGGATCAGCAATGATCTGCGGCAAAGCCTGATTGATGTGTTTTCCTCGGAAGCCGGACGGATCTTTAAGAATCCGATCGACCTCAATAATTTTGAAACGCCCGACAAATTCTTCAAAACCATGAACACCCTGGATCAGTCTGAAGAAGCCGACATGCTGATTATCCATGTGGCGTTTGACCATTTCGGCCTGGTTTCCAACAAAGAAAAGGAATTCTGGGTGGGCTCATTTCTCCAGCTGATCGGTCAAGTCAAGAAGGGTTTGAACAAACCGCTGGCGGTGATCCTGCACAGCTACAGCTCCGCGGATATGAAGCTGTTGGCGCAGAAAGCAGCTATGGAACTGTCCGCCGCGGGAATTGCGGTCTTCCCTTCAATCCAGCGGGCGGCCATCGCTTTGAGCAAATTCACAAGCTACCACGCAAAGATTAAGGAAGACGGATAAATCATCAAGACTGAACAGGCAGCGATCAATCCTGTGCTTCTCTGCGGGATCGATCACAGCAAATGGAAGGACCGTGAGGATAAGAGCATGCCATTTGAGCAGGAACTGGATCAGCTGGAAAAACGCAGGGAAAAGGCCCGCCGGATGGGCGGACCCGCAAAAATCAAAATACAACACGACAAGAATAAATTGACCGCGCGGGAACGGATACCGCGTCTTTTGGACCCCGATACCTTTCTGGAAGTGGGGATGTTCAATTGTTCGGACGTTCCGGGCATGGAAGATAAAACGCCCGCGGACAGTAAAATAGGCGGTTACGGCAAAATCAACGGCCGGCCTGTGGCAGTCATCGCCAATGACTTTACCGTCCTTGCAGCAACCAGCAGCCGGGTGGCCGCGCGCAAGGAAGTGGATATCAAAAGTGAAGCGGTTCGCAGAGGCTTTCCGCTGGTCTATCTGGGCGAGGCCGGCGGAGCGAGAATGCCCGACATCATGGGGGCCAAGGGGCTGGCGTCCTTCGGAGGCGGCGGCTATGACACCTTTGTGCAGGCCATGAGCCGCGTGCGCAAGTCGCCCCAGGTCACTGCCATTATGGGGGAATGCTACGGTATGCCCACCTGGATGGCGTGCCTTTCGGATTTTGTCGTCCAGGTCAAGGGTAGCGCCATGGGCGTATCCGGGCCCCGCGTGCTGGAACTGGCGATCGGTGAAAAGATTTCGGATGAGGAGCTGGGCGGATGGAAGGTCCATGCGGAAATCACCGGCAATGTAGACCGCGTCGCGGAAAACGATGAAGAATGCCTGGACATCATCCGTGAGTATTTAGCCTATATGCCCGCGCATTGTGATGAAAAGCCGCCGGTCATGGCGGTGCCTGATGGTTCCGGCAGCGGCATGGATAAAATCCTGAATATTCTGCCGGAAAAAAGAAACCGCGCTTATGACATGAATAAGATTTTAAGCACGATTGTCGACGGCGGCATTTTATTTCCGGTCAAGCCATCTTTTGCCAAAAGCGTCATCACGTCACTCGCGCGGTTAAACGGCGAAGTGGTCGGCATTGTCGCCAATCAGCCGTCTTTCGGCGCCGGCGCAATCGACACCAACGGCATCGACAAAATTACCAGCTTCCTGGTTTTATGCGATTCCTTCAATATTCCTCTGCTCTTTTTCGAAGACACGCCGGGATTTCTGGTCGGGAAGGAAGCGGAGCGCAACCGTGTCGGCGCCCGGGTGATGAATTTCATGAATGCCCTGGGGCAGATCACCGTTCCCAAGATTACGGTGATTGTCCGCAAGGCTTATGGCATGGCTTTTCACACCATGGCCGGACCGGGATGCAGAACGGATTTTATTGTCGCCTGGCCGACGGCCGAGGTGAGTTTTGTCGCGCCGGAGATCGCCGCCAATATTGTCTTTGCCGGAAAAATGGCCAATTCGCCCGAGCTCAAAGAACAAAAAGACAAGTACATCTCAGAGATGGTCAGAGACAGCGCCCCCTATTCGGCGGTCGGCGCCCATTTCTTCCACGACGTCATCGACCCGCGCGAGACGCGCAATTACCTTATCCGCGCCCTGAACATCTGCGTGGATCAGCGCACGGGAGGTATCGGCGAACACCGGCTCGCCAACTGGCCGACCAAGTTCTGATACCGCGCAGATCAGGAATGAAACGCCGGAAATACCTTCCGGCAGTGAATCGTGCAGGATCATCCTGCAATAGAAAGGAACGAACATGGATACTTTCCCGTGGTGGAGTGAAGCCCAGATCAAACTGGCCGAGGACGCCGGGAAATTTGTCGACGATGTGCTGATGCCGGTGGGCATGCGCGGCATCGTAAAAAATGAATTCGCCCGGGAGGCTTCAAAGCTGATGGCCGGACAGGATTGGTTCGGCGCCCTGGTCCCGAAAAAATACGGCGGCCATTTTGAAGACTGGGGTGTGACGGGTGCGGCGATTCTCAACGAAGAAGCCGCCCGCGCCGGTGTGGTCGGCCCATTGGGGACCACCATGTTCGGCAGCGCTACGCAGCTGCTGCACAATGGAAACGAGGAACAAAAACAGAAGTGGCTCCCGAAAATGGCCAAAGGAGAGCTCTTAGGATGCATCACCATGACGGAGCCTTATGCGGGCTCCGATATCGCGTCGATCGAATCAACGGCCGTGCGCGACGGCGACAGTTATATCATCAACGGGAAAAAAAGATTTCAAACAACCGCTGCGGCGGCCGATCTTTATCTGTGCTATTTCCGGACCAGCCTCAAACCGGAGGACCGGGCTGCCTATCGTCATCTGAGCGCTTTTGTCGTGGAGAAAGGCGCTCCCGGCTTCCATATCGAGAGAGTCAATGACATGATCGGCATGTTTGGTAATTACAACGGTAATCTGACCTTCGATCAGGCCAGGATTCCCGTGTTCAACCGTCTGGGGCAGGAAGGCGACGGATGGAAGATCATGATGGGCGGCCTGAATGTCGAAAGAATTTTGAATGCCGCCCCGATCCTGGGCATGATGCGGGAGTGCATCCGTTATACCAAGCAGCATTTGGAAAGAAGGTTGCAGTTCGGCCGCCCCACCGGCGATATCGCCACCAACCAGTTCAAGCTCGCGGATATGATTTCGAAGCTTTACCTC
This sequence comes from Deltaproteobacteria bacterium HGW-Deltaproteobacteria-6, assembly GCA_002840435.1. Classification (NCBI taxonomy): domain Bacteria; class Deltaproteobacteria; species Deltaproteobacteria bacterium HGW-Deltaproteobacteria-6. Next base: position 392,510 of record PHAT01000005.1, on the reverse strand, counting down.
GGCAGACTGGTGATGTACTATTCCTGCCACTGCATCGACCTGGGACGTGAAATTCCTGTTGAGTCCGCCATCTCCAAGCTCTTTGCGGCTGACTCGCTGATGGAGACGGCATTGGAAGCCATCCAGTGCATGGGCGGAAACGGCGCTCTGAAAATTTATCCCGTGCAGCGCATCATGCAGGACGCCAAGCTGACGCAGATTGCCGCGGGAACCTCGGAAGTCCTGAAACTGCTCATCTATCGTCAGGGCACCAAACGCCTGAAAGACGATTTGAAAATCCCACAGCGGATGATCGATCCCGACCTGAAAGTTCCGCTGCCTGTCGGTCAACCGCCGGCCCGCACCAAAGCCCGCAGCGAAGCGGATGTGCTGCAGATTCTGGCGGAGAATTACCGGGTTAATCCGGGATTGCACATGACGATGGACGACATCCGGGAATGGCTCGAAATTACGGATGCGGATCTGATCAAATACCTTGAGATCCTGGAAGCAGCAGGAAAGGCGGGCCTGTACCGCACCCGCCAGGGCATTGCTCTGGCCAGAGTGACCCTGGCCGGACTTCAACTGGCTCATCCTCCGGAGTATTATCGATATATCCCCGAATGGGCAAAAGCGGAAGATATGTTTTAACGTCCTTATTCACGGTTCCATACCAGACATGATGATGTTCTCGTAAACCGGTCAAAAAAAACCGGAATCGGCACGGGGCCGATTCCGGTTCATTGAAAACCAGCAGCAAGTGTGATTACAGATCCCAGGCTGCGCGCGCGCCTTCTTCCGTTGCTTCAATGATTCTTCTGGGCTTGCCGGCATCACCGACAACGGCAAAGGGAATCCCGAGTTTCTCCAGAACGTCCTTGAGTGCGTTGACGGGCTTCATTCCAACGGCGACCACTACCTGATCAACAGGAGAAATCTCGGACAGTTCACCTTCCATGCTGCATTCGACGCAGCCGTCGCCGATGCTCTTGACTTCCACGCCGAAGATCATCCGGCATTTTCTTTCCCGCAGACGGTTATGCAGCATGTAACCATGGGACGTGATTTTCAGGACGGGTGAACGTTTCAGCATTTCCACTATTGTAACTTGAATCCCTTTTTCGCTGAGATAATCCGCCACTTCCATACCGATCAATCCGCCGCCGATGACGACAACATTTTTTCCGGGCGCCACCCGGCCGTCGAGGATCTGCCACGCGTCACAGACAAAAGGTTTGTCGATTCCCGCGATGGGCGGGACAAGCTTTTCTCCGCCGGTTGCCACGATCACAAAATCAGGTTTACCGTCGGCAAGCAGCGCTTCCGTGACCTCCGTCTCCCTCTTGATGGTCACTTTGGATTTTTCAACCTGGCCTGCCTGCCAGTCGATCCATTCGCCGTAGATTTCCTTATGCGGGGGAACCTGGGCATAACGGATCTGACCCCCGAGGGTTTTTTTCTTTTCGAAAAGGGTTACCTTGTGGCCGAGGCGGCAGGCCTCGGAGGCGGCAATTAGGCCCGCGGGGCCCGAACCGGCAACCCAAACATTCCGGGGGGTGGCTGCGGGGCCTTTGGGATAGATCGTTTCCTGGCCTGTTTCCGGATTGATGGAGCAGCGAATGTTTCCTTCTCCAAGCATTTCTCTTTCAATGCATCCCTGGTTGCAGGCAATGCACTGGCGGATGTCCGCCGTCCGTCCTGCTTTGGCTTTGATGAGAAAATCCGGGTCGGCTAAAAACTGCCGTCCGAAAGCGATCAGATCGGCGTCGCCGCGGGCGATGGCCTCGTCCGCCGCCGAAGGATCGGTAAAGCGGCCGACGGCAATGACCGGCGCGGAAGTGACATCTTTTATTTTTTTGGCCAGCCAGACATTAAAGCCGGGTGCGTATTCACCGGGCGCCTGGGTGATGCCGCCGGGGCTGCCGTGTGTGCCGAAAGACGCATGGATCAGGTCGGCGCCGGCCGCTACGATATCCGGGATGATGGTCTGCATATCTTCCACGCTGTAGCCGCCCTTGATAAATTCCTGCGCGGACAGCCGGATGGAAAGGGGATAATCCGCGCCAACCTGTCTGCGGACTTCCGCGATGACTTCCAGAACAAAACGGGATCGTTCCTTCAACGTTGTTCCGCCGTATTGATCGGTCCGCTGGTTGGTCAGCGCGGAGAGAAACTGTGTTAAAAGATAGCCGTGAGCGCCATGGATTTCCACGGCGTCAAACCCGGCTTCGCGCGCCCGGCGGGCGGCCGATCCGAAGCAGGCAATGATTTCCTGGATATCGCCAAGCGTCATTTCCCTGGGCATGCCCCTGAAAACAATACTCGGTATCGGCGACGGCGCCATTGCTTTGCCCTTGCCCAGCATGTAGAGGCTTTCGCGACCGGTATGATGAATCTGCATGGCAATCCTGCAGCCTTCTTCATGCGCCGCCGCCGCCATTTTCGCCAGCCCCGGAATAAAGCGGTCGTCGTAGGCGCCAAGCTGGTTTGGGCCGACCACGCCTTCGGGATGAACACCGGTGATCTCCGTGATAATCAGGCCGGGCTGCCCTTTGGCGCGGCGCGTCAGGTATGCCAGATTCTCTTCACTTACCGTTCCATCCTTATTTCCCAGATTCGATCCCATAGGGGGCATGACAACCCGATTGGGAAGTTCCAAAGATCTGATCTTGAGAGGCGATAAGATGCTTTTCAATGTACTCATCATGTTCTCCTTATTTACGGTCTCTTTTAAATTAAAATGATCATGAATGAATGGCCTGCCCGCCGCCGATGACCATTTCCTTACCGGTCATAAAAGACGCTTCCTCGGAGCACATCCACAGAACAGCCGAGGCGATTTCTTCGGGCTTGCCGAATCGCTTCATGGGAACCAGTGCCATGGTTAAATCCTTGATCTGGGGATTTTGCTGCCATGGTTCTTCCAGCATGGGGGTATGGATAAATCCCGGGCAGACGGCATTGATGCGGACTTTCCTGTGAGCATAATCGAGAGCGGCGGCCCGGGTCAAACCCAGTACGGCATGCTTGCTTGCCGCGTAAACAGACAGGCCGACTTCCGAGCAGATGCCGGCGATGGACGAATTGTTGACAATGGCGCCTCCGCCCTGTTTCAACATCCGCGGAATTTCCTGTTTCATGCATCGCCAGACGCCTTTTAAGTTGGTGTTCATCATCCAGTCCCAGTCTTCCATGGTTGTATTGATGATCCGCCTCATCGTGGGTGAGCTGACCCCGGCGTTGTTGAAGGCGCAGTCCAGCCGGCCATACTCATTATCAATGACCTGAAACAGATTTTCAATGTCTTTTATCCGGGTGATGTCGGTTTGAATAAACCGGGCCCGTCCTTTTTCATTTTCTATTTCCTGCACGACGGCGTTGCCCTTGTCTTCCCGGCGGGCGGCGATAACCACCCGGGCGCCCTCGCGGGCGAACATCAGCGCCGCGGCGCGGCCGATTCCCGAATTGCCTCCGGTGACCAAAACAACTTTGTCCTGAAATCGATTTGCTTTCAAAGTTTATCTCCTTTCTCGTGAAACAGCCATCAGGATACGACCCCCTGACCGCCCGCTACCACCAATTCTTTTCCTGTCATAAACGACGATTCGCCGGAGCAAAGCCAAAGAACCGCTCCCGCAATCTCTTCCGGCTCGCCCATTCTTCTCATGGGTGTTTTGGCAATCAGCATGTCATTCATTTTAGCGAATTGGGCCATGGGGGCTGTGAGCATTTCCGTGCGGATCGGTCCGGGGCATACGGCATTGACGCGGATGTTTTTATGGGCGTATTCCAGCGCCGCCGTTTTGGTCAATCCGATGATGCCATGTTTGCTGGCGCAGTAAGATGCTAACCCGTATTCTCCCGTCACGCCAAGCACCGAGGCGGTGTTCACTATCACGCCGCCGCCCTGCTTGAGCATCACGCCTATCTCCTGTTTCATGCAAAGCCATGTCCCGCGGAGATTGGTATTGACGATGTCGTCCCATTCCTCTTCGGTGATCTTTGCGGCGGGCGGCATACCCATTGAACTAAGACCGGCATTATTAAAGGCGACATCCAGACGTCCGTAGCGGGTTGTGATTTCCTGAAAAAGCCTGTCGATTTCCTCGCTGACCCGGATATCCGTTTTAATGAAGACGGCTTTTCCGCCATTGGTTTCTATTTCGCGGACAACTTCACGGCCGAGATCTTCCCTTCGGGCGGCAATGATGACGTGTGCGCCTTCGCGGGCAAAGGCCACGGCTGTGGCTCTTCCTATCCCGGAGGTGCCGCCTGTCACCAGCACCGTTTTATGGTCGTATCTTTTGATTTCCAATAGTTGCTCCTTTCTTTTATTGTCTTTCTTTATTAAATTATCAATGGTAATAACAGTTTAATGATTCTTAATAAAACAAGCGTTTTATTTTCGTTATATGAATCCGTTTGTCCTGTCAAGTTGTTTTAGATATTTTCTTTATGATTTAAATATATTAGGAACTTAAGCAATAATAATTCTTGACAAATTGACCTCCCTTAAATAATGATTAAAACATACGTACGTTTTATTTACGTACTTGTAGAACGAAAAGATAATATGAAATATTAATAAATTAAATGGAGGAGGTGTTTTATGATTAAATCAAGACTGTGTGACCTGATTGGAATTAAGTATCCGATCATTCAGGCGGGGATGGGCCCTTTCAGCAATAACAACCTTGGCGTTGCAGCGGCCAATGCCGGCGCATTGGGCCTGCTTTCCACAAGCGGTTTAACGGGCAGGGACATGCAACCTTTTGTTTACGATGCCTGGATCAAGACGGCCGAGGCAAATTTGGATGATGATATTGCCACCGCAATGGAGAAGGTGCTGAAGCGGACATATCGTCTCACGAAAGACAAGGGAGGCGTGTTCGGCATTAACGTCATGGTCGCGGCGGAAATGGCGGCCGAAGCAAACATCATTGTTGATGCAGCCATCCGGGTGCGGGAAGCGAATCCCGAAATGAAGAAAAACTTCAAAGTCATCTTTACCTCCGCCGGAGACCCGGTAGGCTGGCATGACAAAATCAAGGGCGCCGGGTTTACCTGGATGCACGTTGTACCCTCCGTTAAGGGCGCTTTGCGCTGCAAGAAAGCGGGCGTTGACGTGATTGTGGCATCCGGTCACGAAGGCGGATTCCATACCTCGTGGGAGCCGGTGCATTCCATGATCCTGCTGCCCGCGGTGGTGGAAGCCGTTTCGGATGAAAAGACGCTCGTCTGCGGAGCCGGTGGATTCTGTGACGGTAAGACACTCGCCGCCGCACTGGTGCTGGGCGCCGACGGTGTTCAGATGGGTACGCGGTTCCTGGCTACACAGGAAAGCGATTTCCATTTGATCTGGAAAGAAGCTGTTGTGGCCGCTCAGGATAGAGGGACTCTGGTGGCCCGTGGATTTGTCGGACCGGCCCGCTGGTTGAAAACCCCGCGCAGCGAAGAGCATGCTGTCAACACGCTCGCAAAATCGCCCGGCGTCTTCTTGGGGACACCCGACGACTTTACGACAATTGATATGTCCCTGATTCAGTATGAGATTGAATCCATCAAGGCTGTTTATGACGGTGATAAGACAAAAGCGTTGATGGCAGCCGGCGAAGCGGCCCAGCGGATCAACGATATGCCCAAGGTAGGCGATATGGTTGAGACCATTGTCCGGGATGCGGAAGATATTCTTCGCGGCATTCAGAAAAAATATCTTGCTTAAACAGAAGAGACTGAAACGAATAATAAACATACGTACGTTTTATTATCGGGCTTTTAAAACTGCGTATGTTTATGAAATAACAAGATAATATAAATAAATTGATCTTGTTGACAATGAATAATAATTAGTATAGGGAAATAGACAGCGTCGTGGATGAACGCTGCTATTTTACAACATGTCGAAGCAGTTGCATATCAAACAATGTACTGCCCCGGGTAACCGATAAAATGAAACCGTAAGATGCACTCATGAAAAAGATCTTGAATCCCAGTGACAGCAAAGAAGTAAACAGAGTATTAAAACATTCTGCATCTTCATTACTGTTTCCGGGAATGACAAGATATGCTTCTTGCGGCTCCATCAATTTTGTAACAAGGAGGAAAGTAAAATGAAGCAAATGGGTAAGTATTTTTCGGTTGTTCTTCTCGCTCTTGCGGTATGTGCTCTGGCTGCCTTTAGTCCGTCTACGGGCTTTGCAGCCAAAGCAGCTAAAGTGGACAAGAAAAGCAGTGCAGCACCAGCCGCCGCCGTCTTCGATGCTAATAAAATGTCGAACATGTCGGATTATGATCCGGGCAGCCCCGTGACTCCCAAGGGCGATACGATTAAAATTGCCGTCGTCGCCGCCTTCTCCGGGCCAAGCGCATACAACGGGCAGATCTACTTCGCCTTGGTGCAATGGGTGGCCCATGACATCAACAAACGCGGCGGCATTATGGTAGACGGCAAAAAGAAACTGATTGAAGTCATTAAAGCGGATCACATGTCCAAAGTGGATCAGTGCAAAAAGGTCACGGAACGCATGGCCCTGCAGGAAAAAGTTCATTTCTTCTGGGGAACAGACGGCAGCCATTTCATGAAGATCATCAATGAGACGGCTAAGAAATACAAGATCATCGCCATCAATGCCACGTGCATGTCTGATGATCTTCAGGACGCGGTCAATTTTTCACCCTACTCTTTCCATGCCACCTTCTCCACTGAGTCAGTCGCACGCGGGTTAGCCTACTACTACGGCCAGATCCGTAAAAAAGAGAAAAAATTCTATATTCTCAATCAGGATTACGCTTTCGGCCGTCAATTGGCGGAAGACTTCAAGAAGGGCCTGAAGGAATATTATCCGGACGCGCAAATCGTGGGCGAAGATTTTCATAAACTGTTCCTGACCGACTACGCCCCCTACCTCACCAAAGTCAAAGCCTCCGGCGCCGAAGTTATTTTTACGGGGGACTGGCTTCCCGATGCGGGAAACCTGTTAAAGCAGGCGCGGCAGATGGGCATCATGCTGCCTTTTGCCAACGTTTACGTGGATGAGCCCAACTACCTCAACGAAACAGGCGTCGCGGGAACCAAAGGCCTCACCAATATCAGCGCCTATTATGATTCAACTCCGTTCTTCAAAACAAAAGAGCATATCAAGTTCTATACGACATGGAAGGAACAGCAGAAAAAGTGGAAAACCCTTCCTTACAGCAGCATCGCGTTTCAGCATTTCACGGCTAACGCCGCCGCCTGGGTCATGACCACCTACTGGGCGATGAGTGTTATGGAACGGGCGCAGAGCACCGATCCGGAAAAGATCATTAAAGTCTGGGAAAATGACAGTTACCAATACATCAACGGCAAAGTCGTTAAAATGAGGGCCTGTGATCACAAGGCTGTCATGGATCTGGGCGTCACCGAATATGTGCCGCCCGAGCAGCAGAAAGTTGCCATGAACATTCCCCCCTACTACTGGTTCAAGAACGCTTCCTATACTGGGCCGGTTTACAAGGTTCCTGCTGCCAAGGTTCTTCCCTGGATGGACCAGAAATTGGACCGTTGCAAGGGAAAGAATGACTGGGGCCAGTAGCAGCAACGCCAGCGCCCGCCATTCTGAGATGCTGTAAAATTGGCCAAATGGCAGATCAACCCCGCATCAAAACGGGGGTTGATCTGTCCATCCTTTAGAAAGCTCGGCAACAGGACCATCCAGAGCAGTTCCGGTTTAAGTAATGAAAGGAAGTAAAGAATGGATCCAACTTTATCGATGTATATTTCGCAGGGCATGCACGGGATTGCCTACGGCATGATATTATTTTTAATTGCCTCGGGATTGAACATCATCTTCGGAATGATGGGAATACTGAACATGGCCCATGCTGCGTTTTTCATGCTGGCGAGTTATTTCTGCTACCAGATTGTAGGTGTGACGGGAAGCTTCTGGCTCGGGCTGATTTTTGCGCCGCTAATGACGGCCGGGCTGGGTGTATTCATGGAGCGGGTTTTTTTGCGTCGTGCCCATGCCGCGGGACATTTTGGGGAGTTGATCCTGACAATGGGTATTGCGGCGGTCATCGTGGCGGCAATCAAGAAGATCTGGGGTTCGGAAAGCCTGCCACTGCACGTTCCGGACATCCTGCAGGGAATGGTGGATATCGCCGGCGTGAGCTACCCGGTTTACCGGCTGTTTGTCATCGGGTTGGCGCTGGTCGTTCTGGCTTTCATGATGCTCCTTTTGTACCGGACGCGTCTGGGTAAGATTGTCCGGGCAGCGGTGTCGGACCGGGATATGGTCAATGCCCTGGGGATTAATATCAACCTGGTCTTTATGTTTGTATTTGGCGTCGGCACATGGATGGCGGGACTCGCCGGTGTGGCCATCGCGCCGATCCTGACGGTTTTTCCGGGACTCGCGGACCAGGTGGGAATGGATGCTTTTATTGTTGTGGTGACGGGAGGATTCGGTTCTCTGGCCGGAGCTTTTATCGTCTCCATTATTTTCGGACTGCTCAGCTCCTACGGCGTCCAGTTCGTCTCTCAATTTGCGCCGGTCCTGATGGTTTGTTTCATGGCCCTTGTTCTGGCGTTTCGTCCTAACGGACTATTCGGAGCGAAGGATCGGTGATGATGAATAAGACTACAAAAGTGACGGCCTGGCTGGCAGGCCTTATTTTATTGATTTTTATCCCCAAGTTGATTGGGGTTTACTATATGAATATGATGGTGACATTCGCCATCCTTGCCGTCTATGCGGTATCTTTGAACATGCTGCTGGGGTACACGGGGCTTTTGAGCTTCGGGCATGCGATGTTCTTCGGGATGGGAGGATACGGGACCGCCCTGGCGCTTACCCATATCGACGGAATCGGCGTCCTTCCGGCCATCGGTATCGGCGCCATGGCATCAATGATTCTGGCTTTGGTTCTCTCCCCCCTCGTGGTCCGGGTGAGCGGAACGGCTTTTGCCATGCTGCATCTGGCGTTTGGTCAGTTGATGTTTGTTCTGGCGCTCAAGTTATATAAAGTAACCGGCGGTGAAGACGGGATTGGAAACTTTCCGATGCCGGGAATCTTTACCGAAAGCCTGAAGACTTCTCCCGAACATTTCTATTTTCTGGTGATGATTGTGATGGGAGCATGCACATGGCTGATGTGGTTTATCACCAAGACCCCCTTCGGCCAAATCCAGGTGGGAATCCGCGACAATGCCAAACGCATCGATTACCTGGGGTATAAAGTGCCGCAGACAAAAGCGGTGGTCTATACGCTCTCGGCAACATTTGCCGGCGTGGCGGGGTCATTGTACGGCTTGTCCCACAATCTGGTCTCGGCCGACGGATCGCTGGGATTGGGAATGTCTTTTGCACCGATCATAGCAACCATGATTGGCGGCGTCGGCAGCTTTTTCGGACCCATCCTGGGCGTCGCCATCTTTCAGGGAATCGACGAGCTGATTCTGCGCTACACGGAAAGTACGGAACTGGTCATGGGCGTGATCCTGATCCTGGTGGTCATGTTTCTGCCAACGGGCTTTATGGGACTTATCAGAAAGCTGAACATCAAATGGAATGCCCGGTCCGCAAAAAAGGCTGAAATGGAGAAGGTGTCATGAATATACTGGAAACCAAAGATTTACAGCACAGTTTCGGCGGATTGAAAGTGTTGTTCGGCGTCAATCTGCAGGTGGAAGAAGGAGAACGGCACGCGGTGATCGGCCCCAACGGCGCGGGGAAAACGACTCTGTTTAATGCCATAACGGGTACATATAACCCGACAGCGGGAAAAGTGCTTTTCAAGGGAAAGGACATCACCGGCTACAAGCCCCATCAGCTTTCGCGGATGGGCATGGGACGGTCGTTTCAGATCACCAGCACATTTACGAATCTGACGGCGTTTCAAAACATCCGGCTGGCGATTCTCTCCAAAGACGGCGTGCGTTTCAATTTATTCCGAAACGTGGATAAAATGAAGCGGCTGACCGAAGAGACGGAAGAAATGTTGAAAAGGATCAATTTGTTCGAGGACCGGGATACGCCGGCTGCCGCATTGTCCTATGGAAAATCGCGCGCCCTCGAAATCAGCATGGCGCTGGCAACGGATCCTGAGCTGGTGCTGCTCGACGAATTTGCGGCGGGAATGTCCAGAGAAGAGACTCAGGATGCAGTTGCGCTGATCCGGAAATTGACCCAGGGCAAGACTGTGGTCATCATCGAACATGACATGGACGTGGTCTTTTCGCTGGCGGACCGGATTACGGTTTTGCATTACGGAAAGATTCTGGCAACGGGAACACCGCAGGAAATCCGCAATAATCAGGACGTAAAGGATGCCTATCTCGGCGATCTGGAAGTTTAAGATGAAATGGCTTCGGAAAAAGGCCATATGCCGGGTCCACCTTCAGGTAACGTTGCGCTTCATTCCGCGGACTTCGCGCGCCTTGCCTCCGGCACTTTTTGCGATGCCATAAAACCTTTAAGAAAGAATGTCAATTAAGGTGAATACATATGTTACTGGAAGTAAAAGATCTGAACACTCATTACGGGCCAAGCCATGTGCTGCAGGGAATAAATCTGAACATCGCTGAAGGAGAACTGGTGGCTCTGCTGGGGCGAAACGGAATGGGTAAGAGCACTACACTGAAAAGCATCATGGGTATGGTCAAGCCGACTTCCGGATCCGTATTACTTGAAGGAAAAGAGATAGCCGGCCTGCCGCCCTATAAGGTGGCGCGCGCCGGAATCGGTTATGTGCCTGAAGAGCGCCGTATTTTTCCCGGACTTTCCGTGCTGGATAATTTGCTTCTGGGGATTAAAGGCGGAAAGATCGAAAAGCCGAACGATCCAAATGTCTGGACGGTGGAACGGATTTTCCATCATTTCCCGAAGTTGAAGGAACGCACGAACCAGATGGGAGGTTTGTTGTCCGGCGGCGAACAGCAGATGCTGTCCATTGGCCGGTCGCTCATGGGGAATCCGCGTCTGCTTCTCGTTGATGAGCCGTCGGAAGGGCTCGCACCCATCATGGTTCAGGAAGTGCGCAATGTTCTAGCCGAGATCAACAAGGCGGGAGTTTCGGTTCTGCTGGTGGAACATAACCTGAAGGTGGCTCTGTCGCTGGCCAGTCGGGTCTACCTGATGACAAAGGCCTGTATCGGCTGCGAGGCCGCCGCCGAGGAAATGAAAAACAATCACGAGATACGGGCGAAATATCTGGAAGCGTGAAACAGTTCAGGCAATAAAAATACGGGTACCTGCACCTGTTGCCTCATAAGAATTTTCCGGCCAGCATAATTCCCAGGACCGTTTTAGCATCCATGATTGCACCACTATTTATCAGTTCTTCGGCCCTTTTGAAGCTCACGGGAATGACTTCAATAAATTCGTCTTCATCCGGCGTCAGTGGCGCATAAGCAAGATCCTGGGCCAGAAAAAAATACATAAATTCATTGCAGTAACCCGGTAAGAGATAGCCGGCAAAAAGCTGGGTTAGCGATCGGGCCCGATAGCCTGTTTCTTCGGCCAGTTCACGCCCCGCGCAGGCAACGGGAGATTCCTCCCCGTGGTCCATGGAACCGGCGGGAATCTCCAGCAGGTTTTGTTTGGCGGGGATGCGGAATTGTTTGATCAGAAGCAGTTCGTTTTTATCATTAACAGGGATGACGGCTACCGTCGGTTTATGGTCGATCCAGCTTTGCTTAATCGTTTTTCCATTGGGCAGTGATATATCTTCTTCCCAGACCGAAAAAATTTTACACGAGTAGGACAACTTTTTGTTATTTTCCATCACAACTTTTTCACTTCAGTTGGTTTTGATAATCGCGAGCAGGTGTTTTTCTATTTCCTGTTTCGGCAGGGCGCCCACAAGACGTTCAACGATTTTGCCTTCACGAAAAAACAGCAGAGTGGGAATGCTGCGGATGCCGTACTGAGATGCGGTAACGGGATTTTCGTCCACATTCAGTTTGACCACCTTTACACCATTGGCATAATCCGAAGCCAGTTCATCAATGATCGGCGAAAGGCTCTTGCACGGACCGCACCAGGGCGCCCAGCAATCGACCAGGACAGAGGTTTCCGTGGTCAGCACTTCACGGGCAAAGGAGTCATCGGTTACGTCGATGGGTTTGATGTTCTGTCTCACGATTACAAGCGGTTCACGACATTTGCCGCAAAGCGGTTTTTGATTCAGGCGTTCCTCAGGCATACGGTTTTTCGTGCCGCATTTCAAACAACGGATGATCAGATCATCAAGGGCGGCATGACAGTTGCCGCATGTGGGACGACCCTGAAATTTTTGTTTCGGTATCCGATTTTTTGTTCCGCAGTTGAGGCAGCGGATGATCACATTGTCCGGCATAAATATTTCCTCAAAAGTTGATGGGCATTATCTCTTTTTTCAGTACAAAAGGCAAATCATATCGCAACACTGACTTCGCGGGGTTGAAGGATGCGAACAAGTTCCGAAGATGGCATTTTCGCCAGCAGACCTCGTGAACCGGCATTGATCAGAATTTCCGGCAAATCAGCGATGGTTTTTTCCATATAAATCATCATAGGTTTTCTGGTGCCAAACGGAGACGTTCCACCGACCAGATAACCGGTATGCTTATGCGCCGTTTCCGGTTTGCAGGGTGTGATGGATTTGACACCCAGAAAACGAGCCAGCGATTTGGTGGAAACTTCCTTGTCTCCGTGCATGAGAATGATGAATGGTTTGGCGGTTTCATCCTCCATGACCAGGGTTTTAATAACACAATGTTCGTCAACTCCCAGCTTCTGAGAAGATACGCGTGTGCCACCGTGCTCTTCATAAGTGTAGATCTGCAAAGCATAATCGGCGCTTTGCGCTTTCAAGGCCAGGATGGCTGGGGTGGTCGGAATTTTTTCTTTTGCCATGGTTCAATTATAATGATGCCTGGTGGGAAAGGCAATGGAAAAAGGGTTGAAGGTCAAAGACCACACTCCCTTTTTGAAGAAGGCGCGAGACGGGGGGCTGGTGCAGGCATTCAGCCCTTTAATTTATGCCTTGAAGGTTGCCAGGTTTTTGAAATCCAGCGTGGCCAGATAGTCCTTTACTGTTTCGGCGCGGCGGATTTGAGTGACGGAGCCGTCTTCACGAAGCAGCAGCTCGGCGGCGCGGAGTTTGCCGTTGTAATTGAAACCCATGGCATAGCCGTGGGCGCCTGCGTCATGAATAGCCATGATGTCTCCCGGTTCCAACCGGGGCAGCATGCGATCAATGGCGAACTTGTCGTTGTTTTCGCAAAGCGAGCCGGTGACGTCATACAGGACATCATGGGGACGATTTTCCTTGCCGAAAACGGTGATGTGATGATAGGCGCCATAAAGAGCCGGCCGCATCAGGTTAGCCATGCAGGCGTCCAGTCCGGCAAATAGTTTATACGTATCTTTAATATGCAGGACTTTGGATATGAGGTAGCCGTACGGGCCGGTGATATATCGTCCGGATTCGGTAAATATCTTAATAGGAGCGAAACCATTGGCGGCAATAATCTGCTCGTATTTGTCCCGAATGCCGCGGGCCATGGCCTGTAAGTCAATCCGTTCCTGTTCGGGCCGGTAGGGAATCCCAACGCCGCCGCTGAGATTAACGAATTCAAAACGGATGTTGAGGGCGTGCGACAGTTCGACGATAAGCCTGAATAGAATTTCCGCCGTTTCAACAAAATAGTTCGGGTCAAGTTCGTTGGAGGCTACCATGGTGTGAATGCCAAACCGCTTAATACCTTTGTCCCGGCAGATACGATACCCTTCAAATAATTGCTCCCGCGTAAATCCGTACTTGGCCTCTTCCGGATGGCCGATGATGATATTGCCCTTTTTCAGAGGGCCGGGATTATAGCGAAGGCAAATAATTTCAGGGAGTCCTGCGTGTTGTTCGAGATACTGAATATGTGAGATATCATCCAGATTGATGACCGCTTTTAATTTTTTAGCTTTGACAAATTCTTCGGCGGGGGTGTCGTTGGAGGAAAACATGATTTCTTCTCCGACAATGCCGGTCTTTTGAGACATTACCAGTTCCGCAAGCGAGCTGCAATCCGTGCCGAATCCTTCGGCATGAAGTAATTTTAGTAAATAAGGATTCGGACAGGCTTTGACGGCAAAAAATTCTTTGAAGCCCTTATTCCAGGCAAAAGCCTTTTTAAAGGCGCGGGCGTTTGCCCGGATGGCTTTTTCATCATAAATATGAAAAGGAGTCGGATATTGTTCAATAATTTTTTCAATCTGTTTTTTTGTAAAAGGCGGCAGTTTATCCGGCATCAAAGATTCTCCCGTAGCAAATTAATTTGAAATTATGAACAGGATTTACGGGAAAAAAGAAAAATTATCAATAGTATTTTCAATCGGGATGTTGGACTGAGACATTTTGAATCCAGTTTTGCGGGACGAACGTTAATTCGCGCAGCTTGCTGCGGGGTGGTTGATTCTTAAAAAATAAAAAATTTCAGAGAAAGGTAAAGGGTGGCGGAGATGGCGGCGGCAATCGGTATTGTCAATACCCAGGCCCAAATGATGTTGCCGGCCACGCCCCAGCGGACGGCGGAAAGCCTTTTCGTCGCACCGACACCGACAATGGCTCCCGCTATCGTGTGTGTTGTACTGACCGGAATACCCGCTATGGATGAACCGATAATCGCGCAGGCGGCGGCGGCTTCAGCGCTGAAACCGCCAATCGGTTGAAGTTTCGTGATTTTAGTTCCCATCGTTTTCACAATTCGCCAGCCGCCAAACATGGTTCCCAATGCGATGACCGAGTAGCACATGATAATGATCCAGTAGGGAATGTTAAAACTCGAACCGATCAGGCCTTTACTATACAGAACAATGGCAATGATACCGATTGTCTTTTGCGCATCATTCATGCCGTGACCCAGCGAATAAATTGCCGATGAAGCAAGCTGCAATTTTCGGTAAATTTTGTCTGTTCTGGCAATATTGGAATTCCGATTAAGATTCATGTGCAAGACCATGAATATGAACCCGAGAACTAAACCAATGGCAGGTGACAAGACAATGAAAGCGGTCGTTTTGATGATGCCGGACCACACCAGAGTCTCGACACCGCCTTTGGCGATGCCTGCGCCGATGAGTCCGCCAATCAGAGCGTGAGAAGAACTGCTCGGTAAACCAAAATACCACGTAATGAGATTCCAGACAATGGCGCCGCCCAGTGCGGAAAGAATCAGCAGGTTGTCAATAATGTCGATATGGATAATGCCTTTACCAATGGTGTGAGCAACTGCGGTGCCGATGAAAAATGCGGCGATAAAATTAAAAAAGGCGGCCCACATGACGGCTTGTTTGGGCGAAAGAACTCTGGTGGAAACAATTGTTGAAATGGAATTAGAAGAGTCATGGAAACCGTTGATGAAATCGAAAACAAGTGCAACGATCACCAGGAAAATGACAAATGCCATTGAATCAAGCATGTTTCAGGACAATCCCTTCCACGGTGTTGGATACGTCTTCACAAACATCAATCGCCTCTTCGATCCGTTCGAAGATTTCTTTCCATTTGATCAGTTCGATGGCATCCTGTTCCTTGATAAAAAGATTGGTGATAATGGTTCTTAAAACGACGTCACCGGCATTTTCCAGGGTGTTGATTTCCACGCAGCCGTCCAGAATCATCTGGGAGTTTTTCATGTCGCGCAGGCCATACACAATTTCTTTTATTTTTTTGATGGCTTGAAAAAGGATTTCCGCCTGCTTGATGATTTCGTCATCCGGCTTTTTAACCTTATACATGTGGATGCGAATGGCGGTGGCTTCAATGACGTCCATAATGCTGTCCATCTTGTTGACCAGGGCGTAAATATCCTCACGGTCGATGGGCGTCAGAAAAGTCTTGTGCATTCTTTCATAAGTTTTGTGGGTAATGATGTCGGCTTCATGCTCAAGTTCTTTGAGGCGTGCCACTTTTGCTTCAGAATAATCACGATTCTTGGTCATATCCAGAAAGAATTGGCCACCTTCTTCAATTTTATTGGCTAACTCTTCAAAGTAGTTAAAGAAATTTTCTTCTTTAGGAAACAGGCGCATCAGCAATTCCTCCTTTTTTCCTTAGGTATGCAGCTGGTGATCTTAAAGTCAGCAGTGCTCTAGCGAATTATCGGAAAAAATGCAAGGCCTTAAAACGAATATCGGGCAAATTATTGGTCTTATTATTTGTTATTTAAGGGCTTTAGAGTAAATAATTTTACTATCGCCGGGTGAATAGAAATCCTTAAGAACCGCCTCGGGAAAGTAGCCGCAACTTTTGTAAAAATGCTGAGTTGGTCCGTATTGAGCGCGGGAAGCTGTCTCTGCGTATATCTGCCTGCCGCCGGTTTTCTGAATGAGATCTTCTGTTTTTTGCAGAAGAATTTTACCGAGGCCATGACCGCGCAGGGGTTCAGAAACTGCAATCCAGTAAAGATCATAACTGCTTGCCGTAGCCGGTATTAAACCATAACAGGTATATCCGACGACCTGGCTGTTTTCTTCGGCGAATAAAAACTCATAGGAGCTCTGCCTGCCTTGTTCCAGCCGATCGGCGGCCAGTTCACAGGCCAGTTCAACTTCTTCGGCGGAGAAAAACCCGCTTCCTTGAACAATGTTCAAAATCGCGCTTAAATCCGACGGTTCAATTTCCTGTCGGTAGGTGATGGGATTCATCCGTATCATCCATTCTGCGGCATACCGCCGCGAAACATGAAGTAAACCGCGCCAACCATACAGAACGCCGCCCAGAGAAAGTCCAGTTTCAGCGGCTGCTTCATATAAAGGATGGCGAAACCGGCAAAAACGATCATCGTAATAACTTCCTGGATAATCTTAAGCTGACCTAAAGAGTAATACTCAAATCCGATACGGTTGGCAGGTACCTGCAAGACATATTCAAAGAAAGCAATACCCCAGCTGATTATGATGACCAGAAACAAAGGTTTGCTGTTAAGATTTTTTAAATGGCCATACCAGGCAAATGTCATGAAAAGATTAGAAAACAAAAGCAATACAACAGATTTTAACACAAAACAAATCCCCTTTCTTCATTTATGGTTGTAAAGCATCCCGAAGGATGTCGTCAATTGCATTGGAATACTTTATGCCTGCATAATCGAGGGCAGCGGCAAATCCCGCGTCCGGCGACAGACAGGGATTGGCGTTGATTTCCAGAACATATGGATTGCCCTTCTGGTCGATACGGAAATCCACGCGGGCGTATCCGCGCAAACCGAAAAGATTCCAGCACCGCAGGGCGATATCCCGCAGGCGGCCTGTCAATGGTTCGTCCTCAGGAGCGATATACAGAGTCCGCCGTGTATTGTCATATTCGAAAGAATCTTCCACCCACTTGGCACGGTAATCCAGGATTTTCAGTTTGCCGGGCGGGTAATCCTGAAAGAGAATTTCCGAAGCCGGCAGAATTTGAACCCCCTGATCTGTGGCCAGTAAGGCGATGTTAAATTCCCGTCCTTCGATATAGGCTTCCGCGAAACAGTCGCTGCCGATTTCTGCCTGCCGATTCCGCAAGGCGCTTACAATATTATTCTGGTCGGTCATGAAGATAATAGCATCATCATCCAATCCGACGGATGCATCTTCCCAGGAGGGCTTCATTAAATAAGTGCCGGCGGGAGCCGATCCGGTGCCGATGCCGGCAGTTGTGATCCAGGGAGGTGTGGGAATGCCTTCTGCGTGCAGGAACTTTTTCGTGAGGGGTTTATTGGATGTCAGATACAGGGCGTCCGTCCGGCAGCCCGTGTAGGGAAGGCGTAGAAAATCCAGCAGGGCTGTTGAAAAGTAAACCATGCTGCCTTTTCCGCCAAGGGATTCCACCAGATTAAAAACAACACAGGGCTGCAGGGCGCGGAGTTTGGAAATCGTTGCATTTAAATCCATCACAAAGGGCAGCATGACCGGCTCGTAGCCCAGAGATGTTATGGCCTCGGCAATGGTTTTGGCCTGAAGAATCGTATCCTGTTCATCAATACCCGCATCGGGGGCCACATCCGTATGCAAAATGACAATTTTTTTCATGGAATAATTTTCCGCTCTCAGGATTTTGAGATTCGACTTAACATATTCTTAGCATTCCGGCACGCTTTAAGGCGGAATTCAGGATGTCGGTGATGAGTTGATGATAAGATATCCCCATAAGGCGGCAGAGAATAGGCAGATCCGAACGGATGGGATTCAAGCCGGCCAGTGAATTTACTTCGATAAAGTGCGGAATACCTCGAGTATCAGAGCGCAGGTCGATGCGTCCCCCGTCTGCCAAACCGAGTCCGCGCCAGGCGGCAAGAGATATCTCCATGGCATGTCTGGCTTCTGCGTCATCGACTGCGGCGTATCGTACAAGATTTTCATAATGTTCCTTATTGTCATAGGAGTATGCATGCTGCTCAGCGTCCGGGTTGAGGATGACCTCCATGGCGCCGAGGGTGCGGGCGTCCTTTCCTGTGCCGACAATCCCGACAGTGAATTCCCGTCCGGATAGATAAGTTTCTACCAACACGGGCTGATGAAAAGTGTTGAGAAGGTTTGTGCAGATATTGCGCAGATCTTCGACGTTATCAATTTTGGACAGGGCGGTGATACCTTTGCCTGTCCCTTCCGCGACAGGTTTGGCAAAGAGGGGATAAGGAAGGGAAACCTGGTCTATATCCTCCGGATCGGAAACAACGACAAAGTCCGGTGTGGGAATGCCCAGATCGCGTACGACATGTTTAGTCATGCCCTTATGAAGGGTCAGAGTCTGTCCGAGCGGATCGGAGAAGGTATAGGGAATTTTGTAGGCGTCCAGCAGCGCGGGAACCTGCGCCTCACGGCCAAAGCCGTGCAGACCTTCGGCAATGTTGAAAACAAGATCCCAGCGATCACCCGCGGCCAGACGACGGGTCAGTGCCTGAACATGGCCGATGCGATCAGTCGCATGACCGTTTTTCAAAATGACGTCTTCAATAGCTGCAATGGTATCGGGTTTGTCGAATTCGGCGGTTTCTTCCTGAGAGTAACCTTCTCGCAGGTAATCATCTCGCAAGTCATAGGTCAGGCCGACGGTTATTTTTGGCAGAGTGCTGATGATTGGGCTGTCAGGTTTACCGGACATCATTTGTTTTCACGATCCTAATGGATATCTTTCGATTCAGCGTGATTGTCCGGGTAGCGGAAGATATTGCCTTCGTAATTGCGAACCATCAAATCGCCTTTATCCCAGCCGATAGCGTATTCGGGAAGCAACGGAATTTTTCCACCGCCGCCGGGAGCATCGACGACATAGGTCGGTACGGCATAGCCGGTCGTATGGCCTCGCAAGCCCTGGATGATTTCCAGGCCTTTGCTGATCGGTGTGCGGAAATGAGAGGAGCCGGGAATCGGATCGCATTGATACAGGTAGTAGGGGCGAACGCGAATTTGTAAAAGGCCATGCACCAGTCTCGTCATCGTGGAGACAGAATCATTAATGCCGGAAAGCAAGACGGTTTGGCTGCCCAGGGGAATGCCGGCGTCAGCCAGGCGGATGCAGGCGGCGCTCATTTCGGGGGTCAACTCATCCGGATGTGTGATGTGGATGCTCATCCAGAGTGGATGGTATTTTTTTAACATGGAAACCAGAGCGGGCGTAATCCGTTGCGGCAGGACGACGGGCGCTTTGGTGCCGATACGGATCATTTCAACATGGGGAATGTCCTTGAGTCTTGCCAGGAGCCACTCGAGTTTATCGTCGGACAGGGTTAGCGGATCGCCGCCGGACAGGAGCACATCACGGATGTTTGGATTAGATTCGATATAGGAAAGCGCCCTTTCCCATTTAGCCGTGTCTATAAAACATTGATGCTGACGGCCAAAAATGCGGGAACGGGTGCAGTAACGGCAATACGTCGCGCAAATGTCGGTAACCAGAAACAGGACGCGGTCGGGGTAGCGATGCACGATGCCGGGAACCGGGGAGTCGGCGTCTTCGCAAAGAGGATCTTCTTCTTCGCCCTTCGTATGCAGACATTCATCAACCACCGGAACGACGGAACGACGAAGCGGTGAGGACGGGTCCTGTGTGGAAATCAAACTGGCATAATAAGGGGTAACGGCTACAGGTAAATCTCCTGAGGGGTGCATCATGGCCTGGCGTTCATTGTCGGACAAATGAATGATGGCATCCAGTGCCTGGACATCGCGAATGGCGTTTTGAAATTGCCAGCGCCAGTCAAACCATTCGATACGGCTGATGTCAGGATAATGTTTTTTGCGAAAGGCTCGTGAACGGGGAGAATCTTTAAAGGGAAAATAAAGGCGCTCTGGCTTTGATTTTACCAGGGAGGGTTGCTGATTGTTAGTGGACAACGAAAAGAAATTCGTTGTTTCGTTTTGAGCCACAACAAGACCAGCTGTGGTACCGGGAGGTTCGGCCTCCTCATTAAACAGCGTCTCGTTTTCCATTGATGCTCCCTCCAAAATCTTTCTTCTGTTTAAAAAAAGTAATCACCAATAAACAGATTTATAGTTTTTGAATTTACGCAAGCAGAAAAATTTGTCAACATTTATTTTCAATTTTAGCTGGAAAAATGAAAATAATTCTAAAAAAAGTAAAATAATTTTTAAGCAAAATTTTTCGAGCGGGTTGTGTTGCTCAAAACTCATAAAAAAAATTTCCCATGGGTGCTACTATGAGCTTTTGGAAAAGAGAATGTTCAGCAAGATGCGCCATACGAACTTTTTCAAAAGAGCAGGACGACCGTACAAATTAAATTGCCGAAGTGATCATAATAAAGTAAAAGGAAGAAGTCCTGAAAGCAGTTAATCGTGAGGAAACATAGACTGGACAGCTATTTCAGAGGAACATACAATCATTTTTACTGACTGAATTCAATGAGCAAGATTAGTAAAAGGAGAAAAAATGCCCGAACTGCCGGAAGTCGAAACGTTATGTCGTCAGCTAAATGCCAAAATAGCCGGAGAAAAAATTCTGGAGACGATTGTTTATGACGATAAGCTTGCCGGTCTCGAAAACGTCAAAGGACAAATGATCGAGAAAGTCCAGCGCATCGGAAAAACGATTGTCATAATGTTAAGCGATGGCAGAAATATCGCAATTCATTTGCGCATGACAGGGCGATTGTTTTGGCGACAAGACATAAAATTGGAAAAGCATACACGCTGGCGAATGACGGTTGGCGCTGGAAGTGTTGATCTGCTTGATCCGCGCCGTTTCGCAACGATTAAGATCGGGCCAAAACGGCAGTCAAACGCTATGCAGGATCTAATGACTGACTTTGACGAAAAGGTATTTCTAAGTCTGCACGCCCCTCGCAAGGTGAGTGTAAAAGTATTGCTCATGGATCCGAAGGCGATAGCAGGTATCGGAAACATATACGCCTGTGAGATTCTACATCAGGCGGGCATATCTCCTTTTCGGCAGGCGGAAACGCTGAGTGAAAGGGAATGGAAGACGGTATTTCGTCAGGCAAGGCGTATTTTAAAAAGGGGAATCGAAAAACGGGGAACATCCATTTCCGATTGGCGTGATCTTTACGGCTGCAAAGGCGAGAACCAAAACGAGCTTAAGGCCTATGGCCAAGAGGGCAATGCCTGTTGTGCCTGCGGAGGAGTCATCGTACGTCTCAAGCAGAACGGACGCAGTACGTTTTATTGCCCGCGATGCCAGGAGTAGGGTGGGTATTCAGAGATTATTCGTTGATGGTTTCCTTAATCCTGAAGACGAAATGTCTGCCGCCTTTTCGAAATAACCCAAAACGATGTCTCCTACTGCCGGTTTGACAATTGATGTGAGGTAGCCGGAAGGTTGTGCCGTTCTGATCGTTTCTGCGTTTTGAAGAAAAGAGAAACTACTTTGTTGACGACTTCAGCTAAAATACTGAGCAGGGGTCTTTTCTCGATCCTGTACCTGCCGGCTTCGAAAACATCGGCTCCTCCCTTTCATTGACAATCGAGATTTCACGCCTGTTTTAAGTTCATCAAGGTATTTCACTTTACTCCGGTCACCATGACCCAGGCGTGGATGTCCCGTTGTTGAAGAGAAAAGGAAGGAATACCGGATTGGGATTTCCTGCATTTTCCCGATAGACATGAAAAAGGACATTACTGTAGTTTCCGATCAGCATTCCCTCCAGGCATCATAGTCGTAATCGTACCGATAAAGACAATGTTACCGCTTGAAGGTAAACTTCTGCAAAGCAAGCTTTGGCATAGAGCGTAATATTTTTAAAAACTGACAGTTCATCAGCTCAGATGAGCAAACGCCAGACAGCTTTTTCCAGGATGGATAAGGGCAGACTTTTGCCTCCTTAATTAATGCAAAAAAACAATTTTTGCGCACTGCGCAATAATTTTCTCCAGTCGGAACAATGGTCCAGTCCGGACCTTCCACAATGTCTGTCTGGTTGGCCAAAGAGACGATCGGTACTTCGTCTTCATTATAATATTCGTCTTTTCAAGAATACCCGGTGATCGCTTTCCTGAACGTCAATGATTACGGGAAGTCTCAGAATATTCAATCTTTCAAAATCATCGGGACTTACTGTAACAGCATCCGTACCGCTTTAAACCGCGGTTGTTAAGAAATCTTTATTGCAGATACGGCAATCAAAACGCACCTTTTTGTTCTTTTTCCCGTTGGCGGGCAATTGGTACCCGGCCCATTAATCCGGAGACAGCTGCTGGTTTCGGCAGAGCGAACGTTTTTCTCTATTTTATAATGAAGCGGAAGCGCTTTAGCGCAGGCGGTTCAGATTGATGAAGGGATGTAGTTATGATCTGCATTGCAGGAATCAGTTAACTTATATAAGGATGATTTGAACTTATATGTAATGATACGCCAAGAAATTATGGAGAACGTAGAAAATAGTAGATAAAGCTCGCGGATGAGGACGGTAGTCTGTAGAAAACGCGCCTGCCGAGTATCTGATGAAATGTAATAAAAACAATGATATAGAATGGTATAGAGATAATAAATTATCCATTAGTTTTAAAGATGATCGAAATTGCTGAATGAAAAGTTTGTGTGAGGGAAATCTTAAAATCACGAATGATTTCTTAAATTGCGGATGCATAAGGATGCACAGAGAAAAAATATGGGAAAGGTTTTAAGCTCCAGCTCATGCTAAAAGGTAATTCATTACCGGACGTTATTGGAGATACCATTTTCGAATGGTAATAGCCGTTGGAAGAGAAACAAGATTAATCATTGAGGTATATATGCTAATCACGAATGGACAATTTCTCATGAAAGCATCGGAAATAAAGCTTCGGTGAAAGTACGGGCAGATTTGTCTGACAAACGCATGAGCATATCGGAAACACATGTAATTTAGTGATATTGGCAATTCAAGCTAAGGTTTGAAAGGAAATATTGATTAAAAGGATCAAGGAAGTCGGAATTCAAATTTGGGGTCGAAATATTCGCAACAAATAAAAGGGTGAGGGGTGTAGCAGGTTCCTGTTGGAATAATGGAGCTGCTATAATCAGACAACAAAGATCGGGTTGGAAAAAATCCAGGGACGATATTTTCCGGCTGATTTTAAATATACCTCCACGCGATAGATGCCGGGAAGAGTCAAAGGAAAAGAACAACCGACATTTGTGGCTTTATTCCACTCCAAGCCATTTCTAATGATGCGAATACAAGCTTTTTCAGGACAAGATACTGATAATTGTGCATTGCCAGAAAGCAGGAAACGATCTCCCATCGAATATTCATCATTATCCTGATTTATTAAGAATTGAAAACCCTGAGCTTTGCGGAAATATTCCAGAGCAAAGTAACAACGGCCATGAAGGAGAGAACGAAAAATCATAGCAATATCTTGTTGACTGTTGCCACTGAATTTATCTTCAGTTAAAACATGAGTACTAATAAACTTGAAGGCACGATCGAAAGGGAAGGCGACAAAGGAAATACCAAATAGCTTTTTGATACTGGCATGATTATCAAGTTCTCCAATGCCTACCGTTTTCCGGTTTTGGTTCAAAGCATCCCATCTCTCCAACGTTATCTTGCGAGGGCCTTTCAGAAAATAGGCGGGAAAAAGGAAGCTTAGCAATCCGCTGAAATAGCCGCAAAGGCTGTTTTGCCAATCCGTCATGAAGTCCCAAACGCTGATCCCGGAATAACCGATGACTTTCCAATCATTCCAGCAGTAATGTTTCACGTGAAACATTGCCGTTCCTTCATGATCGGGATGAGCAATAAACCCAAATCCACCCTGCTTGTTGACGGCATCAATATATTTTTGCGGATAGTTTCCCTCTGTGTCACCGTTATATGAAACAGGTCGGTTAATGTTAAAGCCCAGGTAATGATTAAACCGGGGTGCAATCTCTTCTCCAACAATGACCAGAGTTCTGCCTTTCCATCCTTCCCACCCTTCATCTCTTGCTCTCAGATGATCATGATCCGTCAACATTAAAAAATCGATCCCGTTGTCATGTGCCGCAGCAATGACTTTTTCTATAGCGGCATGGCCATCAAAGGAAAAAGACGAATGAAGATGGATGACACCGGTGTAATCATAAAGTTTCATGGAGTATTACTAGATCTTTTAATGAATTTTGTCTATCGTAAATAGTAATTTGCAGTTCAGCTCACGGCCATTGGTGTTATGTAAATAAAAAAAGCAGACCAATGGCCTGCTTTTTTATTAGATAATTGGATCTGTCGCTACTGTGTTTGCAATGCAACAAAGAAACTTGATCTTCCGCGCTTAATCAGTAAAGTGACACTTTTCTTTCCCGCCGCTTTGGTAATTTCCCGGTTAAAGTCTTTCATGGAAGAAATTTTAACCCGGTTGACTTGAACAATAATATCCTGCGGCTGAATACCAACTTCATCCGCCGGGCTTCCGGGTTGAACTTCCGTGATGATGACACCATCGCGTGCTATGCCTAATTGTCTGGCTATCTCCGGTGTGATTTCTTGCGCTGCTATGCCAAATTGACCTTTTCCTGATCTTTCGGCTGCCGCAGTAACATTATCCTTGCGTTCCGCTACGGTTACCTGGAAAGTCATTTCCTTGCCGTCGCGAATTGCTTTTATGCTCATTTTTTGTCCAACCTGCAATGAAGCTATCGTCAAAAGTAAATCATGGGTGTTTTTAATTAATTTTCCATTAATTTCAGTAATAATGTCTCCAACTTTTATTCCTGCTTTGTCTGCCGGATCGCCTTTGAATACATCTGATACTAATGCACCGCTTTTATTTTTATGATTCAAATTTTTGGCAATATCATCAGAAATGTCCTGAACGGATATACCTAACCAGCCGCGTGTTACCTTACCTTTTGTTTTCAGATCGGCCAGAATACTTTTGGCCATATTAATGGGAATAGCAAAGCCAATGCCTTGACCATGGGCAACAATCGCCGTATTAATACCGATAACTTTTCCTTCCATATTAAACAAAGGACCACCGCTGTTGCCGGGATTAATGGAGGCATCTGTTTGTATGAAATTATCGTAAGGTCCGGCGCCGATGACACGCCCCTTGGCGCTGACTATGCCAGCTGTTACCGTAGCTTCCAATCCAAAGGGGTTGCCGATCGCAATGACCCATTCTCCGACTCTGACTTTTTCAGAATCGCCGATTTCCGCAACCGGCAAGCTGTTGTCCGGTTTAATTTTAATCAAAGCGATGTCCGTGTTGGCATCTGTTCCGATGACCTTAGCTTCGTACTCTTTACCGTCGGTTGTTTTTACGAGAATTTTATCGGCCTGTTCGACGACATGATTATTAGTAAAAATATAGCCGTCATTGCTGATGATGAATCCTGAACCCAGGCTGCGCTGTTTGAATTCTTTTCGCGGTATATCGCCAAAAAAGCGGTCAAAAAAATCATCCCCGAATGGCGAACCGCCGAAAGGCGCGCCAAACCCACCCCGCCCTTTGTAAGTCTTGGAAGTGCTGATATTGACAACTGCGGGTTTAACACGTTCCGCCAGATCAGAAAAAGAGACAGGTGTTCTGCCGGCCGAGTCGGATAAAGAAGGCACTGCCTGAGCTGCTGGTATTTCCGGTGCTCCCGACCGGGTAAACGACGATCGCAAAACCCCAACCAGGGATACGATAAAAAACGCGACCAGAAACGCCATTAAAAACATAAAAAAAGTTTTTCGATTTGTATTTTTCATACCGATCCTCCAAGATAGACACATGCAAAGCCTGGTTTTTATTCCAAGCATGAAGTATTTTAATTGTTCTGAATATAACGACAAGCAGCTATTTGTCAATTAAAACGTTAAAAACCAGTGATGTGTAATGAACGCTAATTCTTTGCTTTTAAAATGCTAGATGATTAATGGTGCTTTGAAGAATTCGTTGTCCTGTGCTAGAATAACCTCCACTTCTGGAGCAAAAGAATGATATTTTTCTTAGAAAACTTGGGGCGTCGAGTCAATCTGACGCTGACAGCATTTGCCGATACCATTTTGTTTGCCTGTAAGGTTTTTATACGCGTTTTTCAACGCAAAACATACAGCAGCGCGATGCGTGAAGTTTTGGTTAATCAAATTTATTTTACATCCGTACAAATTTTACCAGTCTTTCTCATTGCCTCCATTATCTTTGGTTCGTTGTTGATCGGTATAGTTTTTCAGCTGCTAAAAGAATTAGGACTGACCGGGTTCTTCGGCAATGTATTAATGGGGCTGATCGTTACGGAATTATCGCCGCTTTTAACGGTGTTGCTGATCACGCTGCGATCCGCCTCTGCGATCAATACGGAAATAGCCGTCATGAAGGTAAACCGAGAAATAACAACTCTCGAAACTTTCCGCATCGATGTTATTGATTATCTTTTGGCACCGCGAATCATCAATGGAATTATATCGATTATGCTGTTGAGCAGTCTTTTCTCAACCGTTTTACTCGTCAGCGGCATATTGTTTTCATGGTTGATTTTTGGAATGAGTATGGACGTTTACACAAATATTCTATTAAATTCGGCCAATTTTTCTGATATAATAATTGCCCTGTTCAAGTGCGCCATTTATGGATTTTTTGTTACGCTGATACCCATTCGTTCCGGTCTGCGGGCGTCACATGAACTTACCAGCATACCCATTGCCGTTTCCCATGGCATGGTTAACGTTTTTTCGGCTATACTGATTATCGAGGTATTGTCATTATTAACAAAATTACTCTAAATTTATTTGATAGCGAACCGCTGCTCAATCAGTCATTGAACCAGTTTATGCTTGCCCATCCTACGCAAGCGGCCCCGGTTTCAGTTGATATTCCACTGATTTCCAATCAGGATGTTTACATGAATATTGCTCTTATTAAACAATTTCATGAAAATATGCCCAAGCACCAGGCGCAACGGTTGGCTGTTGAATATCTGGAGCGTTTAGGTCTTGGAGATATTGCCAATAAGCGTAATCCGTCTTTAACTTTGGAAGAGAGATTTTGCGTGATGATGCTCAGAGCCGCTATGGTAAAAGATGCGATGCTCGTGATTGACCAGCCTTTTAAAATAATTCCTCATCTGAAAGACGTTCAATATGTAATAACCGCTTTGAAAAAAATTGACGATTTATACGTAAGCTGTCATATATATGATTACCAGTGGATGGAAGAAAAGTATGGTGAGCTATGACATTGAGTCGTGAACTTAAAGTTGGTCTTTTTATTGGCTGCACAGCCGTAACTATTGTGTTGGCCCTGTTATTTCTGGCTGCCGGAAAAGGTTTATTCGAAAAGATGCATATATTTACCCTTTCCTCCAGGTCCGGTGATGGTTTTACTGAAGGTATGCCTGTTGTTTTTTCGGGATTCAATATCGGAAAAGTTCAGGCTCTGGAACTTGATGAAAAAGGGATTGTTTTGATTAAAATTAAAATTCCTGACCGACACGTTAAATGGATCAGATCAAACAGTGCCTTTATTTTATATCGTCCACTGATTGGCTCAGCGAGGATCGTTGTCAATACGGATAATTTTAAAAGTCCACCCTTGGATACGGAAAAGATTCCGGAAATCGTTATTGTCAATGATATTAATGATGCCATTGCCAAAATTGAACCTGTACTGGAGAAAGTAACGCAGATTGCTGTCAATGTCGAACGTCTTACGCGAAATCTGTCTGATCCCAAAGGGGATTTGAATCGAGTACTGGGCAATGCTGAAAAGATCACGTCCAACCTTGCGTCTAAAAAATCGCTTGTGGAAATGGCTGTCTCCGATGAGGAGAGTGTGAAAGCCCTGAATGAATCTCTGAAAAAAATCAAGGATATAACGACCAGCGTTGATAAAATTCTTAAAAAAATAGATAAGATGGCGGACAAAACAGATAACGAGATATATGGTAAGACCGGTGCACTGCCCCAAATCAACACGATTCTTAAAGATATGGTCGGCAAATTACAAAAACTGGATGTAACCGTTGATAATATTAATAAAATAAGCACAGATACTTCTGAAGGCATGAAAGATTTTCATATTCTGCGTTCCGACATAGACGACGCCGTAAACTCGTTAGGCGATGTTGTAAAAAAATTGGATGCCATAATCGGGTCGAAAAAATCCCCGGAGTTTAATGTCCCATGAAGAAGCTATTGTCCTTAATATTGGTCTTATTAATTTGTGCCTGTGGCGCTACGGTGCCGGTTCCTGCCTGGAAAGACAATGCTTACAGACAATTGGAAGATTACAAAACCGGTTTTTTGACCGGCAGGGAAGAGTCTACAGAGCCTCATTTTGTCAAAGCCAGAAGAGAGATCGCCGCCGGCAATGATTTGAGTATTTTGGCCATTGCCTATTTGACGAAATATTCCCTGCATACCGCTTCACTGGAAAGCTTTGATTCAAAAGAGTTTGCAAAACTTTACAGACTGGAACCTCATGTTGCTGATATGGCCTACTGTCATTTTTTAAAAGGCAATTTCAGTGCCGTAGATGCCAAGTTGTTGCCGGTCCGTTATGTCGGTGTTCTGAAAGCTGCCGGAAGCAGGGATTTGACTGTGGCCGCCCGCGAAGTTGCCGCCATTGACGATCCACTGTCCCGCCTGATTGCCTGCGGTGTCTGCGTAAGGTATTTGCCTTCCGATGAGACGATTCTGCAGATAGGTATTGCAACGGCGTCTGCTAACGGTTGGCGCAGGCCTCTGTGGGCTTATCTCACTAAACTGCACGAGCACTATCTAAATAAAGGAGAACATAATAAAGCAGCCGCCACCAAAGAAAGGTTAGATCTTTTGAAAAATAATTGATACCTTCCACAGAGAAAGGCCCGAGATTTCAGGGATAATAAAAGATTCCTTTAGTGGAGGAACAAGCGATGAAGATAAAAGTGACAACCGGACTATTGATTATTTTCGCGGCGTATATTTTTGCCGGATGCGCCGGCCAGTCCAAAGAATTGCTTGGAGAGAATTACCAATCCATGTCGGACGATAAGCTTCTCGAATACTTTTATCGTCTCAATGATGAAATAGAAAAACAAGAAAAACAAACAGGTCCATCATTCGGCGTCGGCATTGGAGGTTTCGGGCACAGTCGTGGCGCTGTCGGTGGTGTGGGTGTTGGTACGGGCGGGACAGCTTATACGGCAGAAGATTTAAGACAAAGACGCATTGAAGTCCGGATGGAGATGAAAAAGAGAAACATCAATCCGTAAGGCAGGTTTGATGGCGGGAGAATCATCATGATGAAAGCAACTGAGCAATTGAGAAACGAGCATGAAGGTGTCCTGCTGATGCTTCGCATTCTGGGTGAAGTCAGTCGGCAATTGGAGACCACCGGGACTATCCACAATGAGCACCTGGAAAATATTCTCGAGTTTTTGAAAATTTTTGTTGATAAATGCCATCACGGAAAAGAAGAGGAGCTTTTATTTCCAGCGCTTGTGCATGTTGGTATTCCTCAGGACGGCCCGATTGCCGCTATGCTTTTTGAACATGAAATGGGCCGAAAATATATCCGGGTGATGACCGACGCATTTGACCGACACAAGTTAAAGGACGCATCAGCGGCGGAAGCTATCGTGCGCAATGCACAGGACTATATAGCGCTTCTTACCGATCATATCGATAAAGAAAATAATATTCTTTTTGCGATGGCCGATGATCGTTTGTCACCGGAAGCTCAGGAAAAATTATTTGAAGGTTTTGAGAAAATTGAGGAGTCAAGGATCGGTTCGGGAAAACATGAAGAGTTTCATTCCCTTTTGCACAAATTAGCGGATTTTTATTTGAAAGGGTGTTGTGATCAATGATTCTATGAATGAGATTGACAGTCGTATAAAGATATACGGCTGTACCAGGCTTGGAACAGGATCATAAAGCAAAAGGGGCATATTCTCTTGATGAACAAATCGAGAATATGCCCCTTTACAATTTGATATTATGATTTTTGCTTTGCTGCGGGTGGCGCTACAGGCGCTGCCGGTGGTGCGGCAGGAGCTGCGGGCGCTGCCGGTGCGGCTGGAACCTCCGGCGGAGGGGCAATGCCTAGTGCCTCCATTGCTTTTGTGGCTTTTTCTTGAATTGCTGTGGTCGCCGCAATGGCATCAGCCATGTTCCCCGCTTTAAAGGTTTCCTGAGCTTTTGCAAAGTCTGCCTTAAGAGCGTCAAGCGCGGTTTTTGCCTCTGCCAGTTTCTCGACGGTTATGTCTTTCGGAAGCTTCTTGGGTTTGAGTTGGGAGAGAGCATCCACCTTGGCCTGGATTGCATCAACCATTTGAGGAACTTTCTGGCTTAAATCAGTCCATTTTTTGGTTAATTCATCTTTTTTAGCCATTGCCGCGGCCAGGACAACTTTTGCCTGACCAGGTATGGCTTGCGCTTCGGCCAAAGCAGCCTTGTATTCCTTCTGGGCCATCTTGTCCTTTGCAGATGCCAATGTGGCATTCAGCGCAGCCATCTGATCCGGAACAAACTTTGTGGCCTCAGCTTTGGTGGCATTAACCGCCTGCTCCGCCGCCTGCATTCCCAGTTCCGCCGGTCCCTTTTCATCGGCACAAGCCATTAACATAACGGCGATGAACAATGTTGCTGCAATACTGACAAAAATTCTTCTCATATTTTCTCCTTTCAGAATTAAGTTACAGATTTATTAGAGACCCTTTAAGTCTAAACTTGAAAAGCGGTCTTGCTTTAACATCAATCAACAGTAAATCAACGGTACAGGACGACATTATTAAGAACAAATGGGGGTACAATCATTTTTGTATGTTGAGTATAGGAATTACGTTTTTTTCTGTCAAGACAATTTAAGATCAAATATTTAAAAGTAAAACGATAACGATATATTTTTCCAACGCACAAATATGCGTGTTTATAAAAAGCGGCCCCCGTGGCAGTTCAATTCAGCTGGATCAATCTGTGGGGCTATTTGGCTAAAGTATCTTTGACCGCCCGGCCCAATTCCTCCAGAATGAGAGGTTTTTTCAAGTATCGTCCGGCTCCCAGCTTCATCGTTTCTCTAACCTCATCTGTTTCCGCAAAACCGCTGACGATGATAGCCTTTTGTTGCGGCCGGAATTTTTTTATCTGCTCGTAAGTTTCACGTCCATTGATTCCCTTGTCCAGGATCATGTCGAGTACCAGCAAGTCGACATCATGATCCTGCAGGTAAGCAACGGCTGATTCACCGCTTTCTACCGCGCTGGCACGATATCCCAGCGCCTCAAGCATCATGCAGGAGATTTCTCTTTGGCTTTTCACATCATCAACAACCAGAATACTCTCGCCATTGCCTTTCAAAGTAACAATCGATTCGAACGATTTTTTGCCGATAACGGCCTCCCGTGTAATGGGAAAATACAACTCAAATTTTGAACCATGTCCGTTGCTGCTCACATCAATATATCCTTCATGGTCTTGGACAACATTCCAGACAACTGTCAGTCCCAAACCGGTGCCGCTCCTCCCCATAACCTTTTTGGTGTAAAAAGGTTCAAAAATCCGCTTAAGATCCTCTGTTGATATTTCCGGTCCGTTGTTTTCAACCGCTAGAACGGCATATTCACCTATATGAACATTTTCATAACCTTTTATGGGCCGGTCCACATAACGATTCACGGTAGATATTGAAACCATGCCGCGATCTTCGATAGCTTCAGATGCATTCGATACGAGATTCATGATGACTTTGCGAAGGTGGGCCGGTGATCCCTTAATATGCAATAATTGTGAATCGAGCTTTGCCTGCACCGTTACCAGAGGATGATGCTGTAATAGTTTCTTATATTCAGGAGAGGTTAAGTATGAATGGACGACCATGTTTAGATCAAAAGGTTCTTTGGGAACAGCCACGCCTCTGGCGACGGTCAACAAATCCTGTACGATGGCCGATGCTCTTTGTCCGGCCTGTTGAATAGTCATCAGGGGTTTGCGAAGTTTGCTGTCTTCGGGCAGATTCAGCAGCATTAATTCCGGGTAGCTGACAATTCCCGAAAGCACGTTGTTCAAATCATGGGCGACACCACCCGCCAGCAATCCCAGGGATTCCATTTTTTTGAGACGGGACAGTTTTTCTTCCTGTTCCCTCAAGGCTTCTTCCTTCCTGATACGCTGGGTGACATCACGCATAACGTTCAGAATGGCCGATCTGTTGCGATAAGTAATGATGTTACCCCGGACTTCCAGATTTATTTTATCGCCATCCGGCCGCATAATGCGTAAAATCAGTGAGTCATTTACCATTGCCGAATGCAACCCGCTGTAATACTGCAGGAGTTTGAATCGATCTTCCATCACGATATTGCTGATGA
Organism: Deltaproteobacteria bacterium HGW-Deltaproteobacteria-6; assembly: GCA_002840435.1. Taxonomy (NCBI): domain Bacteria; class Deltaproteobacteria; species Deltaproteobacteria bacterium HGW-Deltaproteobacteria-6. Next base: position 359,816 of record PHAT01000005.1, on the reverse strand, counting down.
AGTCTTCTGTACTTAAATCGACCACCGGATGTCCGAATAAAGCATTACAGGCCGCATTTTCGAAAACGATTTTGTTGTCCTGAATCACCAGAATGCCGTCATTGGTGAATTCCGTAATCACGCGGTATTTATCTTCCGCCATTCTGTCCGTGTAGCTGTCAAAGACGACCCAGAGAACCGCAATCGAAAAGCCGAAAAAACCATATTCCATCACGTATTGAAAAGTCTGAACTCCGAAAGCAGCCAACCCGTCATGGATACCCAGCATGAGCCAGATGATTATACCAGTCAGATACGCAACTTTATATCTTTCATCGTTAACTTTGTGTCTGAGCCACATGATGACGGCCGCGACAGCCGTTCCTGCAATATAGGTGATGAATAAGGGGCCCAGAGGTCCCAGCCCCGCTTCGACAAACGGTTTCGCCAGACCCAGGAAATTACGGCTGACAAACTGATCGGATACGATGAGCTGAGTGAACCACAAAAGAGCCAGTAGAAAGATATGAAACATTCCGGCCAGCTGGTGATAACGTTTTCCATTGATGCCCAGATAGGTGAAGCTCATTCCATATAGAGAATGGATCAAAAAGACATGTGCCGTAAATTCCAGCACACCCCCGAAATGATTGACTGGTCCAACCGGCATATTGTATTCCAGAAAAATACCGGCGGCATAGAGCATGCCGGAAAAAGATACGGCGGCACCCCATAGATACCAGTTTAGCCGAGGTTTCCTGAATGCGAAGATGAATTGAATGATGGCCATCGTCAATGCCAAAAAAGCTACTGACAATGAACCGGCTGATTGGAAAACTATCTGTTCGATAATGCGCCTCTCACCTCTTGTTATAAACAATCAAGTCGCTTTGCAAATCGAATCCTGTGGTGCCCCGACGTGCATCTTTTAGATTGAATTCCGAGAATAATCAATAATAAAATTTATCCTGCCATGTGAATAAATATTTTCAGATGAATAGTGAAAATCATCCCTCCAACAGCTAGAATAAAACAGTTCATCTTTTGCTTAGCTGCAGCTTATGATTTGCGGGTTTTTCTTCCGACGACGGTATAAGCAGTGAGTGTGGCCACGAAACTGCCTTGCCTGGTTCTGTCCATGAGCTCTTCTATCCAGGCGCGTCCCTGAGATATGGAAATGTACCCGTCTTCGACAGCTTTGTGCACGGTTTCCTTCAGATTGTAAACTTTATCTGCCGTTGTAAAGTCTGTGATGACGGAAGTACCGGGGTGGATACTAACATTCGACACCCCCCCGGAAATAAAATAACCCCGCAGGTGACGGCCGATTGCAGTGTTTGCGAAAGAATCGCGCCATAAATGTTCTATGGTTCGTGCAATTTCATGATCGGTTGATGTAATTGAAAAAGTTTCCCAATCGTTATCATAGGCCAGCAGCAACCCGTTTGGTTCCAGCACACGAATGAGTTCCGCCACCGCGTCTTGAGGCTGCGGTATATGCTGCAACACGCGGTCGATTCGGCAGCGCGCAAAGGAATTGTCAGGGAAAGGCAGCGCTTTCACATCACCTAACAGAAATTCAACGGGTAGCTGCGTCATGAGCGCCCGTGATCTGGCTTTTTCAAGCATGGCGTTGCTTGTATCCAGGCCAACAACCTTTCCGCCCGGATTGATCCGCTCGGCCATACGGAAAGCGTCATCTCCCAGTCCGCAGCCGGCCTCCAACACCGTCATTCCCGGCCTGAGGTCCAGCAGATCGTAGCTTTTTGTCTTGTATTCCTTGTAATAAGGCAGCGAATCCAGCAAAGTCAGGCAGTCAAAATATGCATGCTTATCTTTAGCGTGGTCAACATCCGTAAAGCCGGTTGAAAGATACTCTTTGCTCATCAAAGCTCCGATTCTCACATTCCATCATTTCAATATATATCATCCTGATGCCCCAGTGACCACAGATCATACAACGCTTGATCTTTCCGGGGGGGGTGATAAAAGGCATTTTCCAGCTGCTTGCCGAAACTTTCGCATCATTTTGCAATGGCTTTGAATCGTCATCCTTTACGTTTTCGTATTCCGCAGCAAACGCTATTATTACTTTTTTCATTTTGCCGATGACGCCTCCTATGCCTTGCCGCTTTTATAATCCATCGCCCGTAAATATTCAATCCGTTCAACCAGCGGCGGATGAGAATAATAAAACAGAACATACCAGGGATGAGGATGGAGATTACTTAAATTATCCGTAGCCAGACGCTTAAGCGCGCTGATCATGGGTTGTGCCGTACCGATTAACTCAAAAGCCATTTTGTCGGCATCACGTTCAAAACGGCGTGTGACCATCATGCCCAGAGGAGATAGAAAAAAGCCTGAGGCGCTCAGATAAAGAGAGGCTAAGAAAATACCTGCGTAAACGGGTGTTTGGGTTATGCCGAATGCCCAAAACAGCGGCGGCCAGATGGTGATCCGATAGACAAAATAGAACAGAATCAACGAGGCCGTAATCATAAAGGCCAACTGTTTGAGGATATGTTTCTTTTTCCAATGACCGATTTCATGGGCCAGCACCGACAGGATTTCTTCATGGGTGTGTGAGGAAAGCAGTGTGTCGTACAAAACAATGCGCTTGGTTTTACCGATGCCGGTGAAGTAGGCATTGGTGTGTTTGGAACGCTTGCCTTCGTCCACCTGATAAATGCCTTTGGCCTGGAAACCGGCTTTGGCAATTAATGACATGATTTTATCCTTCAGCGCCTCATCCCTGATCGGCTCAAATTTATTAAAGAGCGGCGCGATCAACACCGGATAAAGCCAGAGAAGAACCAGCTGAAACAATGTGAAAAATGCCCAGCCCCAAAACCACCAGCTTTCCGGCAGGAATGTAATAAGGGCGATCATTGCGCTGACCATGATGGTCAGCAGGATTCCGGAAATAATGATGGATTTGCAAAAGTCGATCAGCCACAGTTTCCAGGTAATAGTGGAAAATCCATATTTCTGTTCCAGAACAAACGTGTGATACAGATCAAACGGCAGGCTCGCCATTCCGCTGATGACGGCCAGTGCGGCGAAAAAAATCAGCGCCTGTCCGATGATATGAATATTCATCACGGAAAGCCAACCTACCAGCAAAGGCAGTAAAAGAAATAACACACCAAGTTCAATTGCATCGCCGGACAAATCCTCTCTGGCTGAAAGACGTGATTGCTCACAGGTATAATCCGCCATCCTGCTGAGCGTTGCTTCGTCAATGGACCCTTCAAAAACCGGCGGGACCGTCCGGCCGTGGGCTTTCAAACTTTTCGTGTTGAGATGCTGGAGGAGATAGCGCAAAGCCATACGTCCGATGAATAAAACAAGAAATAGTACCAACAGTAATTTTTCCATGTGATCCCGTCTTTACACAAATTTGTTAATCAGGTGATAAATGGAGTCAGGGGTTTTGTAAAGTTATTTATTGCCCGCAAATGCAGCATGAGAGTGAACGAATCGGTTGCCGTAATCAATGCCTGTTTCATAAGCGGAACGAAGGGTCGCTTCGTCTTTGGTTGTTCTGCCGACATCCAGTCGGGGGGGTGGAGCGATTTGTTGAATCCGGACGCCCGGCGGCGGGTTTTTAATAAACGCGACGGCGGAATTATAATTATCAGCACGATTTTTGAATTTTTGCACCAGCCTCGGGTATTTCCGGAAATAGCAGGAGACGACGGCCAGTGCTACCGGACTTCCTTTTTTGACATAGTCGGCAGGGCGTGAACGGATTACGGTGATGTCCGTCGCACCGCGGCGCGCCGCTTCGCGGACGGGAATGGAATTCGCCATGCCGCCGTCAGTTGCTTTTTCACCGTTTACTTCCAATATATTGCGATAAAGAATCGGCAGAGAACTGGAGACTTTCAGATAATGTTCCAGCGTGTTTTCATCGGGCTGCAGATAAAGCGCTTTTCCGGTTTCCATTGATGTGGCCACAATCAGATATTCTTTGTTTTGCGACCGGAGCTTTTCATCAATATGTTTGAGATTCAGGCGATAGTGGGTGATGGTCTGCTCCCACATCCAGTCCAGATCCATGAGGTGCCCTCCGGTCAGAAACCGCCGGAGATTGATAAATTCCGGAGCCAGAGAATAACGCAGGGTAATATCAAAGTTGCGGCTGTTTTGTCCCGCCAGATGAGAGGCCAGATGGCAGGCCCCGGCAGATACGCCGATATACAAATCAAAAGGATCAAACCCGGCGTTGCCGAATGCATGAAGAACGCCTGCTGCAAAGATACCGCGCATTCCTCCGCCTTCCACAATTAATGCCGATTTAATGTTGTTTCCGTTCATAGCGTCTCGCAAAGACGCCCCGAAGCTGAGAAGCTTCGGGGCGTCTTCTTTATAATCGCCCATTGGACCGAAACAGTCCTGGCGGGCGCCTTTTAGAAATTATTTCTTGTAGCTGTACCATCCTTCACCGGTCTTCTGACCAAATTTGCCTTCCGTGTATTTCTTAACCACGCTCGGGGAGGGAAGATCAGCGGGATTACCGGACTCTAAGAAATGGCCCATGCAGACATCGTATGTCAGATCGATACCCGTCAGGTCATTGAGGCGGAACGGACCCATGGGATGACCAGCACCGTATACACAGGCCTTGTCGATATCCTCATAGCTGGCTACGCCCATTTCCAGCATCCAGAGAGATTCTTTCTGGATAACGCTGAAAATACGGTTCAAAACAAAGCCATCCACTTCCTTCTTGATATGGATTGGAATTTTGTCGATTTTCAAGCAGAAGTCCATCATGCACTTTGCCGTTTCGTCCGAAACATGCGGTCCCTGAACCACTTCAACGAGCTTCATGACGAGAGCGGGGTTGAAGAAGTGGAGGTTGCATACCTGAGCGGGACGATTGGTGGCAGACGCGATTCTGGAACTTACAATGAAGGAGCTGTTGGACGCCAGGATGGCGTTGGGCGGTGCAATCTTGTCCAGGTCGGCAAAAATCTTCCGTTTGAGATCGATTCTTTCCAGAACGGCTTCGATCACCACATCGGCGTCTTTCGCGGCTTCTTTCAGATCGCCGTTGAAGGAGATTCTTGCGCGGGCAGCCTTTGCCGCATCTTCCGTCATTTTGCCTTTCTGCACGCGGCCCGCCAGATAGCTGTCGACAAACTTTTCGGCTTTTTCCAGAACGGCCGGGATAACATCCGTGCTGACTGTTTTGAAGCCGGAAAGGGCGCACTGCAGAGCGATTTGATGGCCCATGTTACCGGCGCCGACTACACATACATTTTTTACATCTTCAATCTTCATAATTCTTCCTCACTTTCAGTTTATGTTTTTAAATACGATAAGCTATTTAAGATCGTCCTTGGTATTACAGCCTTTGCCTTGGTTCTTTTCGGCTGGAAAGAAGACTCTTACCGCCTCCCTTGCAATAGCCGATTATTAATGGAATTTCAATGAACATTGACTGACCGTTATACTTATGGTCATCATATTGTCAAGACAAAAATAATAGTAAAAATATTTCTGATCGCGAGGCGGAAAAGAGGATTTTTTTTGATGGCAGATCAGCATGTTAGCGTGATCCTAAAATTTGATTATCGGATGCGCGCTTCGGTTTGAAACGGGGGTACAACAAGCCGGTGCCGGTCAAAATGACAACCGGCCACTCCACGCCGCGAATAAAGATCAATTGGGCCGGATGTCTGCCTTCCAGGGGCTGCCAGTTTTGGGGCGTCACAAATTCCATCCTCCACAAAGGCCTGCTTTCCATTGAAATCAATCCCTCGTAGGATTCATGCTGATTCGATTCCGCATCTGTCCACCGACGAATGCTGATTTCGACGGAGCCGTTTTGTTTGTTTCCTTCCCTTAATCCTCTGGCCGCGTTACGGATATGCGGGGCTGTCTGCCGGATGGCGAACCCGATGAGAGTGAAAACCAGCGCTATGTAATAAAAAGCCGGATTGCCGGTAAACAGTCCGGCCAGCGCTAAGCCCGAAGCCAGCACCACGACACCCGGACGCGCCAGATTTATCATTTTATCCGGTCCCGGTCTGGTCAGTTCGGCTATTTGCTCATCAAGAGTCATATAAATGGCCTACAAGATAGATCTGGCGCCGTCAAGGCGTAAAAGCGAAATTTATCCGGATAACTCTTTGATTTAAAGTTGATATAAACTTGCTTTGATTAAGTCCAGGCCCCCGGTTATTGTGAAAAACATTGACAAAAGCTGTAATCAATATATAGGTATGTCTCAATATTTAAAGGAGTAATTTATCCATGTTTGGTATTGGTGTGCAGGAACTGATCATCATCGCGATCATCGCACTTTTAATCGTCGGGCCCAAAAAACTGCCCGATCTGGCTAAAACGCTGGGCAAAGGCTTCAGAGATTTCAAAAATGCAACCGAAGGCGTCACGGAAGATTTGAAAGACGCCTTGAAGGAAGAAGATAAGCCCAAGTCGGATGATGGCCTGAAAGATTCCCTGCTGGTCAAAAAGCCTGACGCGGAAGAGGCGAAAAGCGAAGCATCCGGTGTTGACACCGGCAAAAAACAAAATCCAACATAACTTCTACTATTCAAGTACCCAGCAAAACGGCACATTATGGAATCCAACGAAGATCTTAAAATGTCTTTGACTGAACATTTAATTGAACTGCGCAAAAGGCTGACGAATTCGCTGATTGCCCTGGGGCTCGGTTTTTTTGTCTGTTATTATTTTAAGGACTGGCTTTTCGGCATCCTTACGAAACCTTTGACCGATGCTCTGCCGAAGAGCAGCTATCTGATTTATACCGGTTTGACCCAGGCTTTTTTCACCTATATGAAAATTGCTTTTTTTGCTTCCCTGATTATCACCAGCCCTTTTATCATTTATCAGGTATGGAAATTTATTTCACCGGCGCTGCTTCCCGAAGAGAAAAAAATGGTGGTGCCTTTTGTCTTTTTTTCCACATTGCTCTTTTTAAGCGGCGTTACTTTCGGCTATTTCATCGTTCTGCCGACGGCTTTTGAATTTTTTGTCAGCTTCAACAATCAGTATTTACGGGCAATGATTTCATTCAGTGATTATTTGTCCTTCCTGGTGACCTTCTTGCTCGGTTTCGGCTTATCTTTTCAGTTGCCGATTCTGATTTTCTTTTTAGCGAGACTCGGCATTGTCACGGATAAACTGCTCTCCCGGAACAGAAAGTATGCCATCCTGGTTATATTCGTTATCGCGGCTGTTTTAACACCTTCACCGGATGCCTTAAGCCAGATCCTGATGGCCATCCCCCTGATGTTCCTTTATGAAGTAAGCATATTTGTGGCAAGGTTTGCCGCCAAAAAGAAAGAGGCGCCGGAATCAAATGAAGGCGAACCTGAAGAATAGGGATTAAAGTATGGCTGAACGGAAAAAAAAGGTGCGGCAGCCGGGGCAAGGTGTCAGGCTGTCCGGAATCATGAAAACTTTATTGGTGGTATTTCTGCTGATTTTATTATTGGCCGCTGGCGGAACCGCTGTCTATAACCTTATGACTCTTGACTTACCCGGCATTGACGCGCTTAAAGATTACCGGCCCAGTATTGCCTCGCGCGTATTCGACGAAAATAACGAACTGATCGATGAGTTCTTTCTGGAAGACAGAAAGCTGATTAAGATTTCCGACGTTCCAAAAATCGCTCAGCATGCTTTTGTCGCGGCGGAGGATTCCCGCTTTTATCAGCATCAGGGCGTCGATCTGCAAAGTATTTTCCGTGCCATGTTTAAAAATGTGGAGGCAGGCAAAATTGTGCAGGGCGGCAGCACCATCACGCAGCAGGTTGCCAAACTGATGTATCTGACGCCGGAAAGAAAATACATCCGAAAACTCAAGGAAGCCATTCTTTCTTATCGAATTGACAAGTATCTGAGCAAAGATGAAATCCTGAATTTGTATCTGAATCAAATCTATCTGGGTCACGGCACCTACGGCATCGAATCGGCTTCGATAGGTTACTTCGGCAAAAGCGCGAAGGATCTGATATTGCCGGAAGCCGCACTGCTCGCCGGCTTGCCGAAAGCGCCGACCACCTACTCTCCGTTTTTGTCTCTCGATCGAGCAAAGCAAAGGCAGGTTTATGTTTTGACGCGCATGATGGAAGAAGGTTTTATTACTAAAGAGCAAATGGACAAGGCCGTTGCCGCTCCCATCAAACTTCGGCCCATGAAACCGAAGGACAAAGTTGCCGCTTATTTTGTAGAACATGTCCGCCGTTATGTTCAGGAGAAATATGGCGCGGATGTTCTCTACAAGGAAGGGTTGTCCATCTACACGACTCTTAATCTTTCGGCGCAAAAAGCGGCCCGCGACGCACTCATCAAGGGTCTGACGGAAATGGAGGAACGGGGCAAAGCCGAGAAAGGTCTTGCTCAGGGAGCGCTTTATTGTATGGACGTTAAAACCGGCGCAATTCGCGCCCTGGTTGGAGGACGTGATTTCAGCAAAAGCGAGTTCAACCGTGCGACTCAGTCGCGCCGTCAACCCGGTTCCGCTTTTAAACCGTTGATCTATACGGCGGCCTTTGACAAAGGAATGAATCCCTCCACGCGGTTTGTGGACTCACCGATCGTTTTTGAAGATCCCTCGCAGGATGATGGTTTATGGAAACCGAAGAACTTCGACGGAAAATTTCTGGGGCCGATTACCATGAGGACTGCGCTCGTGCAATCCCGCAACGTCGTAACCGTTAAGATTTTACAGGAAATCGGCATCGATTATGCGACGTCCTATGCTGCAAACATGGGGATTGAATCTTCATTGTCCAAAAACCTGTCTCTGGCTCTGGGATCCTCGGGGGTCACCTTGCAGGAGCTGGTTCGCGCCTACGGTGTTCTGGGGAACGGCGGTAAAAAGGTCACTCCTTACTTTATCCGCAAAATTGTTGACCGCACCGGTAATGTTTTTGAAGAAGCCAAGGTGATCTCAGAGCAGGTCATTGATTCACGCATTGCCTTTATGACCACCTATGTGATGCAGGACGTTGTGGAAAGCGGAACGGGCCGCAGAGTGAAAAGCATTGGCCGGCCGGTTGCCGGCAAGACGGGAACAACTAATGATATCCGCGACGCCTGGTTTATCGGATTTACCCCTTCGCTGATTACCGGTGTCTGGATTGGTTATGATCAGGAAAAGTCGCTGGGAAAACAAGAAGTAGGCGGTCGCGCCGCGGCGCCGGTCTGGCTTTATTTTATGGAAAAAGCTCTGGCCAATGCGCCGGTTGAGGCTTTCCCCGCCCCGGAAGGGATTGTTTTTGTCAAGGTGGATCACAAAAGCGGTCGGCCGACTCAGGCCTCAGGTCCGGGAACCATCTATGAATGTTTCCTGGATAATGCGCCGCCCAGTGAAAAAGAAGAGGAGACGACTGAAGAAAAAGAAGAGTTATTCCGATAAAATATTTAATCGAGCGGAGAATGCCTCTTGACAAGCAGCGTTTTTTTCGCTAGAAGGGAATCAAATTTATCAGGAAGTAATTATGTTTCTTAAAGATTTTGACAGCGGCAGAATTCAGATACAATCCCGTGTAAGATTGCTCGTAGTAGTAGTCGTACCCATGGGGTCTGCCGGTTAAGTATCTTTCAAAAAAATAAGATACAAGCCGCGGGCCCCTGAAGCCCGCGGCTTTGCTTTTGGACACAAAGCCGCTTTTTCCTAAAAGAAACTTGCGGCTTTTTTAATTTTAAATGCCGTTGAATAAAGAGACTGAGTCATTAGCGAAGGAGTTATAACGTATGAAGTTGAAAGGCACGGAAATCCTGCTGCAAGTGCTGGAAGAAGAAAAAGTGGACATTATCTTTGGCTACCCCGGCGGGGCTGTTCTCGATATTTATGATCAACTTTACAAAAGCAGCCTCAAACATATTTTAGTCCGCCACGAGCAGGGTGCGGTGCATGCCGCCGACGGTTATGCGCGCGCAACAGGCCGCGTAGGAGTTTGCCTGGTGACTTCCGGTCCCGGCGCCACCAATACCGTCACCGGCATTGCCACGGCCAATATGGACTCCATCCCTCTGGTGGTTTTTACCGGGCAGGTCCCGACGGGCCTTATCGGCAACGATGCGTTTCAGGAGTGCGATATTACCGGGATCACGCGTCCCTGCACGAAACATAACTTTCTGGTGCGCAACGTCGAAGATCTGGCTTCAACAATTAAAGAAGCGTTTCATATCGCCCGTTCCGGAAGGCCGGGGCCGGTGCTTGTGGATTTGCCCAAGAATGTGATGGCCGCGCAAACCGATTATATTCCTTCTAATGTGAGGTTCCGCAATCATGAAGTGGCCTACAAACCGGCGCCCAAGAAAATGGCCAATGTATGGGATATGCTCCAAGCCGCTAAAAAACCCTTAATTATGACTGGCGGCGGTGTCATCCTCGGTAAGGCATCTGAAGAATTGACAGAGCTTGCGCGCAAATACCGGATTCCGGTAACCGGCACCCTGATGGGTCTTGGATCGTTTCCGGGCAGCGACCCTTTGTGGCTGGGCATGCTGGGTATGCATGGCACTTACTATGCGAACATGGCCATCAGCCACTGCGATTTTCTGCTGGCCGTCGGCGTCCGGTTTGACGACCGCGTGACCGGAACAATTGAAACCTTTGCCGCCAACGCGAAAATAGTCCATATTGATATCGATCCGTCGTCCATTAATAAAAATGTTACCGTTGATCTGCCGATAATCGGCGACACGAAAGCCACGCTCAAGGACTTGCTGCGGTTTCTGGAAGAACATCACTATGCGCATGATGACGCTCTGAGGAATACGTGGCTTGGCGAGATTGCCGAATGGCGGGAAAAAGTACCGCTGACCTACTGTCAGAACGGCGAGGTGATTAAACCGCAATACGTTATCGAAACCCTGCATAAGCTTACCGGCGGCGACGCCCTCATCACGACGGAAGTCGGTCAGCATCAGATGTGGACGGCGCAGTTCTTCCAGTTTGACCGGCCCAACACCCTGATCTCATCAGGGGGCTTAGGGACGATGGGATTCGGCCTGCCCGCCGCCATCGGCGTCAAATGCGCTTTCCCCGACAAGCAGGTGGTGGATATTGCCGGCGACGGCAGTATCCAGATGAACATTCAGGAACTGGCCACTGCCGCTCAGTACAACATTGCCGTAAAGGTTGTCCTGCTGAATAACGAATTTTTAGGCATGCCCCGCCAGTGGCAGCAAATGTTTTATGGAAAGCGTTACTCCCATACGGATATGACTTACGCGCCCGATTTCGTTAAACTGGCGGAAGCCTTTGGCGTAATCGGTCTGCGGGCGACCAAACCAGCCGAGGTGGAAGCCGTGCTAAGAGAGGGGCTCGCCGCGGACAAACCGGTCCTGATGGATTTCCGGGTGTCGCGCGAAGAATGTGTTTATCCCATGGTGCATCCGGGCGAGTCGATTACCCAGATGACGCTCGGGTCGAGAGAGATGATCAACTGACGACTTCGTGAAATACCCCAGAGGGCACGCGAGTCCCATATGCTTCGTTGTGCGTCATCATTCCCCGGCCTGTGCCGGGGCAGGCTAGGCGGCCTGCATAAGCAGGCCGCATTCCTCATGACTCGCACGCCTTGCCTCTGGAGCTTTTGACGAAGCGTCAAATTACTAATTGTGAGGTTGAGTAAAATGGAGAAAAAGGACCACATTATTTCAATTCTGGTGCATAACAAACCGGACGTTCTGGCCAGAGTTGCCGGAACGCTGGGCGGTAAAGGATACAATATTGACAGTCTCTGCGTGAATACCACAACGCAAAAAGACATATCGAAAATCGTGATGACCACTGCCGGAGCCCAGACGACCGTTACCCGGATTGAAAATCAGCTGCAAAGACTGTTCGATGTAATTTCTGTTGATGACCTGACCAATGTCGAGTCCATCCATCGCGAGATGGTTCTGGTCCGGCTTAATCTGACAGCCCAGAATTCGGAATCCGTAAAAAAGGCTATTGATATGAATAAGTGGAAGGTCATCGTGTCGGGCGATAAATATGTTATTATCGAAATAACAGGGGATAAAACTCAAATCGACTTTTCTCTGGCTCGCCTGGAGCCGCTCGGCATTGCCGATATCACCAGAACAGGTCTTATCGCTTTGAAATTGGATGATTAAAATAAGATGCAAAATAACAAATAATAACAATTAAGAACAGGGGGTTTTATGGCAAAAATTAATTTTGGCGGTACAGTGGAAGATGTGGTGACTTCGGAAGAGTTCACCGTTCAAAAGGCACAGGACGTTCTTAAAAAAGAAGTGATCGCGGTTTTGGGCTATGGTGTTCAGGGGCCCGCGCAGGCTTTCAATATGAGAGATAACGGCGTCAACGTCATCATCGGTCAGTCTCCGGAAGACAAATCTTACTGGGAAAAAGCCATTGCCGACGGCTGGGTACCCGGCCAGACGCTTTTCCCGATTGAAGAAGCGGTAGAGAAAGCAACCGTCATTCAATATCTGGTATCCGACGCGGCGCAGACTATCCTGTGGCCGAAAGTCAAAGCACACCTGAAAAAAGGCGATGCGCTTTACTTCTCGCATGGTTTTTCAATTGTGTATAAGGAACAGACGGGTGTTATCCCGCCTGACTTCGTCGATGTCATTATGGTCGCTCCCAAGGGGTCGGGTACCAGCGTCCGCCGCAATTTCGTCGACGGCAGCGGCATCAATTCCAGCTTTGCGGTCCATCAGGATGCAACAGGCCGCGCAATGGAACGCACACTGGCTCTGGGCATCGCCATCGGTTCCGGATTCTTGTTTCCGACGACCTTCCAAATGGAAGTTTACAGCGATCTTACCGGTGAACGCGGTGTGCTGATGGGCGCTCTTGCCGGCATGATGGAGGCACAATACGCCGAACTGCGCAAACACGGCCATACCCCAAGCGAAGCCTTCAATGAAACGGTGGAAGAACTTACGCAGAGCCTGATCCGTCTGGTCGGCGAAAACGGCATGGATTGGATGTACGCCAACTGTTCAGCTACCGCGCAGCGCGGTGCGCTGGACTGGCGGCACAAATTCCGCAAGGCGGTGGAACCGGTGTTTGCCGAACTTTATAATTCCGTCGCTACCGGCAAGGAGACGGAAATCGTTCTGCGCGTCAACGGCGCGCCGGATTACAAGGAAAAGCTCAACGAAGAACTCAAAGAGATGCGCGAGTCCGAGTTGTGGCAGGCCGGCGCTGCTGTGAGAGCGCTCAGACCGGAAAAACGCAAGAAATAATTGATCTGAGCAATGGTCTCCGCCTTGGCGGGGGCTGTTGCTCAATCCGAATTTGTCATTGTGACGTGTGCTCTCATTTAACCTTTGAGTTATCAGGGCAGCAACCCTTCGGGCTGAGCATGCCATCTGGCCAGAGGGTGGCAATCTGAATCCATGAGATTGCTTCGCTCCACTTGCAATGATTGGTTTATGGTTCTCAGGAAGAACGCCTGACGCGACGCGGCGATCTTCAAATGACATAAAAAGTATCTATTCAGGAGAAAAACGATGAGAAGTGATCTCATGAAAAAAGGACTGGAGCGCGCACCGCATCGCTCACTCTTTAAAGCCATGGGTTATACCGATGAAGAAATTGCCAGACCGCTTATCGGTGTGGTGAATTCCGCCAATGAAATCATCCCCGGCCATATCCATCTGGACCTGATCACTCAGGATGTCAAGGCGGGTATTCGCATGGCCGGTGGCACACCGGTGGAGTTTCCGGTTATCGGGGTATGCGACGGCATCGCCATGAATCATGCGGGGATGAAGTATTCGCTGGCTAGCCGCGAATTGATTGCCGACTCCATTGAAATCATGGCGATGGCTCATCCGTTTGACGCTTTGGTTTTTATTCCCAACTGCGACAAGGTCGTGCCCGGCATGCTTATGGCGGCGCTGCGGCTGAATATTCCGGCGATTTTCATCAGCGGCGGCCCGATGCTGGCGGGGAAACTTCAGGGTAAAGCCGTTGACCTCATTTCTGTGTTTGAAGGCGTCGGTGCGGTAAAGGCCAAAAAAATGAAAGCCGCGGAATTGGCACAGTTGGAAGACTGCGCCTGTCCGGGCTGCGGTTCCTGCTCCGGCATGTACACGGCCAATTCCATGAACTGCGTCACCGAAGCGTTGGGTCTGGGGTTACCCGGACACGGCACGATTCCGGCGGTGCTTGCCGCGCGGCATCGACTGGCCAAGCATGCGGGCATGAAAATTATGGATATTCTCAAAAAGAACGTGAAACCCCGCGACATCGCGACACTGGCCGCTTTCAAAAACGCGATCGCCGTCGATATGGCATTAGGCTGCTCCACCAATACGGTTTTGCACATTCCCGCCATTGCTCATGAAGCGGGGATCAAGCTCGATTTGGACCTCTTCAATAAAATCAGCGGGAAAACTCCGAACATCTGCAAATTGAGCCCGGCCGGTCATCACCACATTGAAGATCTGGATGCGGCGGGCGGGATTCAAGCGGTCCTGAAGACCATAAGCAAGCTGGGCGTTATTGATGAAAAAGCAATGACCGTATCGGGAAAAACTGTAGGAGCGAATTTAAAAACTGCCCGCGTTTTGAATGATGATGTCATTCGGTCCTTAAATAATCCGTATTCCAAGCAGGGCGGAATTGCTGTTTTGCGCGGCAACCTTGCTCCGGACGGCGGCGTGGTGAAACAATCCGCGGTGGCGCAGGCGATGCAGATCAATGAAGGCAAGGCCCGGGTCTTTAACTGTGAGGATGACGCCATCGCCGCGATCCTTGGTGGAAAGATTAAAGACGGTGACATTGTAGTGATCCGCTATGAAGGTCCCAAAGGCGGCCCGGGGATGCGCGAGATGCTTTCGCCGACCTCGGCAATTGTCGGGATGGGACTGGATAAGACCGTAGCGCTTTTGACCGACGGGCGTTTCAGCGGCGGTACGCAGGGCGCGGCGATCGGTCATATCTCTCCGGAAGCGGCGGAAGGCGGCCCCATTGCACTCGTGAAGGAAGGCGATATCATTGCCATTGATATCCCGGCCAAAACGCTGAATCTGAAAGTCAGCGACGCCGAGCTTGCGCGGCGCCGCAAGTTGCTCAAACCCTGGACGCCCGCCATCACCACGGGCTATCTGGCGCGCTATGCCAGGCTGGTGACGTCTGCTTCCACCGGGGCAATATTTAAGGATTAGTTATTTGCGGGGAACGGTTTTGATAACCTGACGGTCACAAGACCGTTCCCTGCGTTTTTATTGTTCAGACATATTCTTTTATTTTCATATCGAGCTTCCAGAAAGCCGTCTCGATGTGGTTTAAAATCTCAGAAACCTTTTCGGGGGCAACAGGCTCACTTTTTTTCGCACTATCCCAAATCCAGTTTGCCGGCAGATAAATGATCCAGGTAAGTTCTCCTCCGACATCCGGCCGATCCTCGATCTGCAAGGTTATTGTTTTGTCCTTTTCGGAATACTTTAAAGCATCCAAGGATAAAATATCGACCCTCCAGCCCTGAGAGCTTTCAACAGTTTTGTCATTTAAAGCACT
This sequence comes from Deltaproteobacteria bacterium HGW-Deltaproteobacteria-6, assembly GCA_002840435.1. NCBI lineage: Bacteria > Deltaproteobacteria > Deltaproteobacteria bacterium HGW-Deltaproteobacteria-6. Next base: position 344,335 of record PHAT01000005.1, on the reverse strand, counting down.
GATGATTTCTTTCATGATACCCGGCATTTTTTATAAATTGTCTGCAAAATATTCAGTTCCATTCCGCAATCATAACGCCCGCACTGATTCGGTTAATACTTGTGTTATAGTCTATCAGTCCTTCGCCATAGCCGTTGAAATATTGAAAATAGAGGCTGAATTTATCCGTAAGGTATTTTTCCAGCGTTGATTTCGGGATAAAGGAGCCCAGCAGCAGATGGCCCAGCGTGATGGGCGGAATGCTCCAATCCAACTGCACAGCGCCCAGATTGTTTTGCCTTAAATTGTTGCGCAGCATAATGGCAAATCTCTGCTTTTCCCAGTAGTAAGTTGTCAGGAGTTCGCCATATCCCATATAGCGTGTCATGTCGGGGTTGTCATCATTATCGTTTCCAATTTCCGTCAACCGGTACCAGGTTTTCAACTGCAAATCCAAATTCTTTCTTTCCAGGCCGATATTGGCTACCAGGCGGTTCCAGCTGCGGGAAAGCGGTCGTGACCGGCCGTTGGATTGATGGTTGAATCCGACGTTTATAAAACGCCCCTTGAAGCCCAGAACTTCATAATTCGTGCGAAAGTTGACTAATAATTCCGGCTCATAATTTAAATCGCGGAAAGGCGCTGAGAAAGCGGTATTGTAAATCTGCCAAAAGGACAATTGCGTGTATGCAAACCAGATATCCATACCTTTTATCACTTTAATTTTGTCATAAACCCCCTGAAGCGGACTCTGCAAGACATCCTCCCAAATTTTCGCTTTCAAACTGATCTGGAACTTGGCTTCATTATATTGGATCTGAGCCGCGGGGTCATATTCCAAATTCGTTTCCTCATTCGGTGACGAATTGTAGGCAACCGGCAATAAATAATTCATGCGGTATGGTCTGAGGACAAAGGAATTCCGGCGGGTTTGAGGGTCCAAATCCCATTGTCTGGTCATAACGGAAAGTTTGTCCGGTTCTGAAGAAGCCTCTTTCGCCACAGATATGGCGGGTGTTTGGGCTTCGGCAGTTTGAGGGACAGGATTCTTTCTACCCGTCAGTTCATCAAAGCAATGCAATCGTGATGCATTATCGTCAATTTTAGCGCAATCGGCCAGACGATCATTCATTTCGGCGACAGCAGCGGATGGATGCAGGAAAAAAACAGTCCATATGGTCAGAATAAATATGCCGCATAGAAGTCGTCCATCGGATATCCATCTTTTTAAAAAAAGCATTCTTTATCCCTCATTTTATTAAGATAACCCCTTCCGGCGCCAAAGTAAAGCCGGCTCCGATATTGTAAGTTTTTTTGACATTGTATCTACCCGGCCATTCTGATAATCGTATGATCAACTTTTAAACAGATGCTTTTGGATAAAATAATAGTCTTATTGTTTCTTAACATTAAAACGGATTAATTATGCGAAAATATATCAGTATCGTCATCCTGGTCCTGATTATCTGGAATCTCAGTGGCTGTGCACTGGTTAAACTGAGGGAGGATGTTCAATTTTCAAAAGACTCCTGCCTGCTGATTGGCGAAGTCATCAATGTTTCATCTCGCAAAACTTCCATTGTTGTTGTCACTTACAGCAATCAGAGCGGTGTTGTAACGATTGCCGATTACACGGTGTTATCCGGGTCCGGGCAATATGAAATGCTGGTGCGGGAGGGAAATTATGAGATTTTCGCTTTTGAGGACGCCAATGGGGATCTCTCTTATGATCCAAATGAATGGGCGGGTTACTACGGAAAACCCGATCAAGTGAAAACGCAGGTGGGTGGCGCTGTCTTCGGTCTGGATATTATTCTGAAGCCGGAAACGAAACCACCGGTTTCATCTTTGGCCAGTTTGCTGATTCAATTTTCCGGCGGAAAAAAGAAACCTTCAACATCAGCCGGTACTTTGGCGAATCTCGACGATCCGGTGTTTTCAGCAGAAAATGGGCTCGCTGGTTTCTGGACGCCGCTGGAATTTTTTAAACGGATTGGCTGCAATATATTTTTCATTGAACCTTACGACGCCAAAAAAATTCCCATTCTTTTTGTTCACGGCGCTGCCGGTTCACCGCAGGACTGGCGTTATTTTATTAATCATCTTGACCGTTCGCGTTATCAGCCCTGGATTTTTTACTATCCGTCCGGCGCCCGGCTGGACACAACGGCTTTCTTGCTTCGGACAAAGCTTTATGACTTGTACAGGAAATATCAATTTGAATCGTTGTATGTCGTTGCGCACAGCATGGGGGGCTTGGTGTCCCGTTCTGTCATTATTGCCAGGGAGGATAACTACTACGACGCCATCAAGCTTTTTGTTTCGATTTCCACACCTTGGGGCGGGGAGCAGCGGGCGAAAACAGGCGTGCAAAATTCACCCGCGGTTATTCCCAGCTGGAAAGATATGGACCCGGAAAGCATCTACATCAAACGCGTGCTGTCTGCAAAACTGGACTCCTCGATACGTTACTATCTGTTTTTCGGGCATAAGGGAGGCGGTAGCCTGTTTCGGCAAAATAACGATAACACGGTTACTCTGGAAAGCATGCTGGATTTAAGAGCGCAGGCCGAGGCCCTTAAAACAACCGGACTTAACGAAGACCATGTCAGTATTCTTTCCAGTCCGGAAATGATAGCTCAATTCAAAGCCGTCCTGGCCAGTACGGAAACCAATAAGGATAAAACATATGCCCGTTCTAAAGGCTATGTGCATCTTCAACATGCATTTGATCCCCCGAACGTAAAAATTCCTTCGCAGATGGCGCTTGTCCTGGTCCCGACCGGAACGGAGGAAAAGGAAACACAACTCAAAATAGATCCTTTTCTGCCCGAACAGGAAACGGGGGCTATTATACCCAAAAAATATGATGTCAGTCTCTGTGCTTTTGGTTTTAAAACCGAACCGGATAAAGTAACGCTGGACATAAAACCGGGGAAAATTGCGGAAGCAAAGTTTATTTTAAAACCGCAGGGAATGGTTGCCGGTTATATGACGGCTGCAACATCCACCGCCGACAGGTTCTGGGGTTTTTTTAAAGACTTGCCGGAGAGCGTGAAAATCCGCGCCATTCAGTTAACCGGTCCCGGGATCTCCCGGTTGCTTGTACCCAATGACAAGATGAGCGAAAGAGAGGTGCTGACTACTTTTCTTGCGTCCCGGGATTTCGCGTTTAAAGCGACATTTGCTTTTTTTGGTCTGCCTGCAGGTGATTATGATGTGACGATTGAAGCCGACGGTTGTGAAACTTTTTCGACAAAAATTAAAGCCTGGCCGGGAGAATTCATTCCTCCCGCGCCGTTCCGGCTTATTTTAAAATAGCATTACTTTCTTGCCATCAGAATCCGGCGAACCCGGTCGAGTTCCTGTTCGTTGTCCACTTCCACGGAATCATGAGGTGTGATGACGCACTTGATTTTGTAACCGTATTCCAGAGCGCGCAGCTGTTCGAGTGCTTCGAGTTTTTCCAGTTTGCCTTCCGGCAGCCGGGTAAAGGTGTCAAGAAAATCCCGGCGATAGGCGTAAATGCCGTGATGCTTATAATAGTCGGCTTTGAGCATTTTGTCGCGCACATAAGGAATGGTTGCCCGTGAAAAATAAAGAGCGTTGTTTTTATGATCAAGAACAACTTTCACGGCGTGCGGGTGCGTGATTTCTTCATCCAGAATGATTTTGTAAATCAAGGTGGACATCACGACGGCGGGATCAGTCTGCAGAGGTTCGATGACTTCATCAACCTGCACCGGCTCAAAAATCGGTTGGTCGCCCTGGATGTTGACGACAATGGCATCGGCTGCAAGATCCAGGGATGCGACGGCTTCGGAAATCCGGTCCGTGCCGGAGCGATGCGTTCTGGCGGTCATCACGGCGTTGCCGCCGAATTTTTTCACTGCATCATAAATTCTCTGATCGTCGGTGGCCACTGCCACATAAGGTATGGCTCCGGCCTTTGCCACTCGTTCATAAACATGCTGGATCATCGGCTTGCCGCACAGGTCGGCCAGAGGTTTGCCGGGAAAACGGCTGGATTCATATCGCGAGGGGATAATGCAGACAACATTTCTCTTCATGCTGAGCGCCTCCGTAAAATGTCCATATCCATCGTTGCACTGCATCCTTCCCCGGTCTCCGCCGGTGTAGGCTATGCGGTCTACGCTAAAGCAGGCCCCACTCCTCAGGCTTTGTGCGCCTTGTCTCCGGATCAATTTACGAAGGCGCTAAATGCAGTAGCTGAATTTTTTTAATTTCCTAAATGGGGATCCGTTTTTTGCAAATAGTTCACAACGTAATCCCGGACCGAATCTTCAAGCGGCGAAAAGTCCACCGGGCAGCCAGCCTGGCTGAGTTTGTCCATTTCCGCCTGCGTGAAATACTGGTATTGATTGCGCAATGATTCGGGCATCTCAATGTATTCAATGTTCGGCTTTCTGCCCATCGCGGCAAAAACCGCGTTAATCAAATCATTCCAGGTTCTGGCCTTGCCGGTACCCAGATTGAAAATCCCATTGGCGTCCTGATGATTAAAAAGCCACCACATGGCGTCGATACAATCTTTGACATAGACAAAATCACGCAACTGGCCGCCATCGGGATATTGGGGCAGATAGGATTTGAAAAGGCGGACTTTGCCTGTTTCCCTGATTTGATGAAAGGCTTTAAAGATCACACTGGTCATGTCGCCTTTGTGATATTCATTGGGACCGAAAACATTAAAAAATTTGATGCCGGCAATATTGTTTTCCCAGGAATGTTTCAATGCTCTTACATCAAATACCTGCTTGGAATAGCCATACATGTTGATGGGTTTCAGTGTTTTGATTTTGTCGTGATCGTCAGAAAACCCCCCGGTTCCGTCGCCGTATGTTGCCGCGGAACTGGCGTAAATGAAACGGATGCCGTGTTCAATCGCATATTCAGCCAGCAGACCGGTGTAAACATGATTGTTTTGCCAGAGGTAATCGGCATCCCGCTCTGTTGTCGATGAACAGGCGCCCATGTGGATAATCGCGTCGACATCGAAACGCATTGTGTCATTATAAATCATCTCATGAAAATCGTCCTTATGGAGGTAATTAACAAAGCGAAGATTTACCAGATTTTTCCATTTATCCGTTTTTCCAAGGCGATCAACAATAATAATATCTTCAATGCCTTCCTGGTTGAGTTTCCAGACAAAGGCACTGCCGATGAATCCCGCGCCGCCGGTCACGATAATCATGAAATATACTCCTTGGGTCAAATTTGGTTTCCTTAGTAATACTGAAAAGAAATGGTGTCAACAGGGAATTCATTGCCTGGATCAAACAAAAACCCCCTCCCGGTGGGCGCCCGGAGGGGGTTAAATTTTTACAGATCATGCCGACGGTTACGAAGGGATCAGGTTACGATCGTCTTCACCAATTCGATAACCGGGTTGGTGACCAGCGCCATTAAAACCGTGTAGAGAGCGAAGGCGCCCACCGCTTCCGTGATATATATCTTGGTGAACCTCCGTTTCAACTGAATCAGCAAGAGGCCGCCGACAATCAACAGGCCCAGCTGAAAGTAAGGGAAGTTTGCTGCCCCAGCTGCCGCGTACTCGGCAAATCCGAATGTTGCCGTTAAAAGAACCACTGCCGCCGCTACCATCATTGTTCCTAATGTCTTTTTCATGATCTGTGACCTCCTTAGGGTAGTTATCGTACTTGCCTTTATACTAATGAAATTAGTGTGCCAAGTTTTCGAGATGATTGAGTGGCGAAGACATCATGCTGATATGCTGCATGATTTAGCGATTATATCCATTGGCGGCAGATGGCGGTCAGCCGTTTTTATCCGGGTGATTGAATGAAACATTCAAACAGGTTTTACGAAACATGAAAGAAGATATGAAAACTGCTCTTTTCAGGCTTTTCCTTAAATCAGGTGTGTATGACGAAATTGAGATGTGCGGTGCCCTAATATCGGGTGAGTCATCTTTAATGGATGTGTTTTAAATCATCATTGAACAATAACGCCTTGCAGATGGAATCTCCTTTAATCATCATAAAATTGATTTGCCGTCCGGTGATGCCGCCTGAACCCCGGTGCGAAAAAAAAGCCTCCTGATGGCATACGGTGCAAACGCCCGCCGCTTCAATGCTGGCGGCGGGAATGCCGCAATTCAGCAGCTGCCGCCGGTTGGCTTCCACCAGATCCAGCATCCATTTGTCCGGGCGTTTTCCCGGAAATAAAAATAATTCAGAGTCCCTTTGTTTTCGGAAAGCATCGGCGGCAACGGCGTCCACTTCATAACAGCAACGGCCGATGGACGGACCGATGGCCGTGATCATATCGGTGGGCTTTGAACCATACTGATTTTGCATCAGACGGACGACTTTGGCGCTGATGCCGAGGGCAGACCCGCGCCAGCCTGCGTGAACGGCGGCAATAACTTTTTTAACCGGATCGACGATAAAGACCGGCACGCAATCCGCTGTTTTGATACAAATGGCCAGATTGCTGCGATTGGTCACGATGGCATCATAATTCAGTGCTTCATGTGACGAATAGTAATCCCCATGAGGTTTAATAACGAAAATATTGTCGCCATGCACCTGATTGAGAACCAGAAAATTTTCCACCGGGATCTGGAAAGCGGATGCCAGCTTATCCCAATTTTGCAGAACATGAAATTCCTCGTCGCCTTCCCGGAAACTCATATTCAGGCTTTGGTAATCATCCTTGGAAACGCCGCCAATTCTGGTGCAGAAAGCGTGAACCAGGAAATCACAAGCGCTGAGCCTGGGTGAGTGCAGGTACCCGATGGTGTTTTTTTTTGCTAGTGAAAACATGGCGGTTATCTTAATTTATCCTTCCAGTTCTGTAAACCGGTATTTCCGGCAGGTGAGGGGGCGGTTGCGCGAAACAGCCCGCATAGTTTATCCATATCCGCAGGAATTGGCGCTGTAAAGACGACCCGTTCACCACCATGCGGATGGACGAATGAAAGCTGCGCGGCATGGAGCGCCTGCCGTGCCAGAGATTTAATCCCCGCTTTCAATTCCGCGTTTTTAACGGTTTGCAATTTAGAAGCGTTGCCGTAAACCGCATCTCCGATGACCGGATAGCCCCGCTCGGACAGATGAACCCGGATCTGATGCGTCCGTCCGGTTTTGATTTCCACATCCAGCAGGGTTGCCGTGCCGTAACGCTCGCGGACTTTCCAGAGGGTGAGAGCGTCCTTGCCGTGACGGCTTTTCGTAGACATTTTTTTGCGGTCCACCGGGTGACGCCCCACGGGCAAAACAATTTCACCGCTTGCGCCTTTGACGTCGCCCCAGACCAATGCGACATATTTTTTATAGACGTCATGTTTTTCAAACTGCGCGGAAAGCTTGCGGTGCGCCTCATCGGATTTTGCGGCGACAATCAGTCCGGATGTTTCCTTGTCCAGCCGGTGGACAATGCCCGGCCTCAGCACACCACCGATACCCGACAGATCATGGCAATGAAAAAGGAGCGCATTAACGAGTGTCTGATCGGGATTACCCGGTGCGGGATGCACCACCATGCCGGCCGGTTTGTTAATGACAATAATGGAGGCGTCTTCATAAACAATGTCCAATGGGATATTTTGCGGTATTGCTACGGCATCGATGGCCGGTTCCAGGTGAAGTTCGACGATATCACCATCCTTGAGGTGCTGGCTTACTTTCGGCTCTTTACCGTTCACGGTCACGACGCCTTCTTCGATGGCGATTTTAATCTGCGAGCGGGAAAAAGAATCGTCGGTCTGAGCCAGAAAAACATCGAGCCGCAGTCCCGCCTGTGACGGGCTTACCGTAAAGGATAAGTCTCTGTTGGTCGGGCCGTCATCAGTCACGTCGGGACTCCAGGATTATGGTTATGAAACAATGGTTGATTTTAAAGCGTCCAGAATAAATCCGAATTCATCCTCGGATACAGTGCGTAGATCCAGAAGAATTTCGCTTTCATTGACCCGGACAATCACGGGTACCAATGCCTGACGAAGTTTTGCCTCCATCCGGCTGGCCGTCATGCCGGCGGATTTTACCGCGACAACTGCCGTCGGGATGTCCTCGGTCGGGAGTGATCCGCCGCCGGCGGCGGCTACGTCTTCACGCATCTCAAAAGTCAGATCGGGGATATTCGCTTTTTTCAACTTATTGATCAGTTTGCGCGCCCGTTTTTTAACATCGACTGGCGGTTCGGTAAGGGCCTTAAGCGATCTTAATGTCCGGGGCGCGGCCTCCGGCACAAGATAATGCATCAATGTTGCTTCCAGCGCGGCCAGTGTGAATTTGTCTATCCGCAGCGCGCGGTTGAGGGGATTTTTTTTGATTTCAGCCAGGATGTCTTTCTTGCCGACAATAATGCCCGCCTGCGGTCCGCCCAGAAGCTTGTCGCCGCTGAATGTTACCACATCGACGTCCGTGGCCAGCACCTCCCGCACGGTTGGTTCATGCTGCAGGCCGTAAACTGTAAGATCAATCAGGCAGCCGCTGCCCAGATCGTCGAATACGGGGATGCCATGCTGCTTTCCCAGCGCCACGAGGGGGATAAGTTCAGCCTCTTCGGTAAAGCCGACAATCCGGTAATTGCTGGTATGTACTTTTAAAATCACGCCGGTATTCGGACCGATGGCTTTTTCGTAATCACTGAGGCGTGTGCGGTTGGTTGTCCCCACTTCGCGCAGAATGGTATTACTTTTGGTCATGACGTCCGGGATGCGGAACTCGCCGCCGATCTCAATGAGTTCGCCGCGTGAGACGATTGCTTCCTTGCGGTCGGCCAGCGTATTGAGCGTGAGCAGCACGGCGGCCGCGTTGTTGTTGACAATCAGGGCATCCTCCGCGCCGGTGAGCGCGCAGATCAGCCGGGTCACGTGGTCATAACGCAGGCCGCGTTCGCCGCGATTCAGATCAAATTCCAGATTGGAATAGCCCTTGCCCACTTCCATAATTCTATCCAGAGCTTCTGGGCACAAAGGCGCTCGTCCCAGATTGGTATGCAGGATAACGCCGGTGGCGTTGACAAGCCTCTTTAATTTGTAACGATACAGGTCATCGATTATCATCTCCACGCTGCGGGCGGCGGATGCGGCTTCAGAAGCAATTGCCGGTAATGATTTATGATCAGCGGTCAGGATTTTATCCCGCAGTTTCTGCACGACGTCACGGCAGGCCTCCCGGATTATTTCTCGCGACGCTTTTTCATAGATATTGTTTTTTTCCAGAAGCCCGATGACTTCGTCGATTTTCGGCAGCCCCCGCAGCATTTCTTTTCTTTTGTCATCCATAACTCACTCCAAATTTCAGGATTCCAGTGCTTCTTGCGTCAATCAGTGCTTTGTCATTTCGACCAAAGGGAGAAATCTTCTCAACAACGATAAAGATTTCTCAGTCACTTCGTTCCTTCGAAATGACATCTCCTTCTTTTTCATAAGAAGGTACTATATCAATCCGGCTTGTTTCCGGCAGTAATCGCGGAAATTGTTGACCGCGATGAAAAATTCCCGCATCATAATCACCCACAGATAGCGTCCGCGCGGCGTTAAATGCAAGTTGGGGGAAAAGTAACGAAACGACCCGGCCAGTGTGAAAGCGGCCATTTCTTTCCATAAGGTTGTAAAAAATTTGCCGTCGTATTTTTTGTCCAGCTCATTGACATTCATTTTTGTGCTGAACAGCTTCATGAGGAAGTCGTAGCGCATCCGGTCGGGCAAATCGAACCTGCGCGCAGCCTGGAGAGGCAGTTTGCCTCCCGTCAGATCGGCAATGTAGCGGTCGATATCAAAAGTATTGGCGTAGCAGACTCCGTTTAAATAACCGATGGCGCCGCTTCCCAATCCGGCGTATTCATCAAAATCCACGACATATTCGTCAATCAGCGATTGGCCGGTTTTCTTTCTGGAAAAGCACCAGGCCGAAGAAGAATCATATTGCCGCCCGAGACGCCGCAGGATCAGATTGAAATAGGATTTCTCACGACGGAAGTTGACTTCTCCCAATGTCTCCTGCATCAGACGCTGGGTGAGTGTCGAAACCATCAGGGGATAAAAAGTGATCTGCTGCATCTGGAGTTTCAGCAAAACCGCCAGATCGGCATCGAGCATGCCGGCTGTCTGTTCGGGAAAGTTGAAAATCATGTCGGCGTTGACGGTGTCAAACGACCCCATGGTTCGCCGGAGGCGGAAAGCGATTTCTTTGCCCGATCCGTATTTGTCATAACGGGCTATTTTTTTGAGTAAATCATCGTTGAAAGTCTGCACGCCAACGGAAAGCCGGTTGACGCCCGCCTGTTTCAGGATATTGATATTGGCATCGGTCAGGTGGTTGGGATTCGTTTCCACGGATACAGAGGTGATGGGAAACAATTCCCGGGCCAAGCGCAAAGTTTCCGCTAATTCATCAATCAACACAGTCGGCGTGCCGCCGCCGACATAAATACCTGTAAAACGGTAACCTTTCTGACGGTAAAGGGCCATTTCGCTGCGGAGGGCCTGATGATATTTAAACGCCAGGGTTTCATCCAGTCGGACGCGATGAAAAGAGCAGTAGGGGCAGAGTTCTTCGCAAAAAGGAATATGGATATAAAGCAGTCGCTGTTGTTCATCTTTACAGGCAGGCAGTTCGGGGACAATGCCGTCTTTAAAATTCAGGGCGAGGGCGAACTGTTTCCTTGTTATATGGGTAACTATTTGATTAATCACAAATCATTCCATGTCTTTCATCAAATTAACATAATTGGTTATCTGTTTAACAAAAGATGGAAGGAATTTGCAAGCGTCGTTTACTTGAAATAACATCCGATAGGTGTTATACCGCCAAAGAAAACCACCCCGATGGTGAAAGATATGGCTCCCAAAAGAGTTTTAACCCTATGGAATGACGATGGTGTTAACGAAGCCGACACTTCCGTTCTGAGAAAAAAGTCGGTCGAAATAAAAACACCGCTGAACAAGGAAGAACAGGCGGAAATCAAGGCGCTGATTGAATCCTTTACCTGTCGGGATGATGCATCCGGTCTTGCCGGGCCGCAAATCGGCATCAACAAAAGAATCATTATTTTCCGCAATAAGACCGTCGATGATAAGAAGAAAAAAATGAGTCCTGATGATTATGACGTTCTGGTTAATCCGCGCATTACCCAGGCGCGCGGTGAAAAAGTGACGGCGACGGAAGGCTGCCTCTCCTGTCCGGACATTCAAATTGAAGTCAGCCGCTTTCCCGAAGTAAAGATCCGCGCCTTGAATGAAAAAGGCGAAAAAATCAGCAGGCGATATCTGGATTATACCGCCCGGGTTGTGCAGCATGAAATCGATCATCTCGACGGCAAGTTAATTGTGGATTATGAGGGTAATCTTTATTATCCGAAAAACAAGCAGGCTTTAATTGATAAACTTTTTAAATAACCGGCGTTTAATCAAGCACCTCGCAGCAAACTGCGGTGAAATTAACGCTCGTCCCGCGTGAGCGGGATTAAATCTTGAAATGTCGCACAAGTTGTAGTAGTCGTTCCGCCATAATCGTCACAAGAATTTCTGATTTCATTTTCCGGTTCATTGGGAGTAACGGTACCGCGTTGAAAAATACAAATCTTTGAGGAATGCCGGGTATTATCCATGAAAAAAACGCCTTTATATGAAAAACATGTTGACCTGCAAGCTAAAATTATTGATTTCGGCGGCTGGGCCATGCCCGTGCAATATTCGAACGTGATTGATGAACATAAAACGACCCGCGAAAGCGCGACGCTTTTCGATATTTGCCATATGGGAGAAATTGAAGTTAAAGGGCCGCAGGCGCTTGATCTGCTCCAGTTTGCGCTGACGCGGGATCTGGCAGGGCAAAAAACGGGTCAGGTCAAACTCTCCGCTTTGCTTAACGACAAAGGCTGTATCATTGACGATTTGACCGTGTATAAAATGGCGGAAGATTTTTACATGCTGGTCACCAACGCCACAACGCGTGATAGTGATTTCCTGCGTGTCCAATCCATTCTCCAGGAAAGAAAGTTTGACTGCCGGATGGAAGATATCAGCGACAAAACCGGCAAGCTGGATTTGCAGGGACCCCGCTCAGAAGAAATTATACAGAAGCTGACCGCAGCTGATTTAAAGGCAATCCGTTTCTATCATTTTATTGAATCGCAGGTGGCGGGAGTGCAGGCCGTGATTTCCCGCAGCGGTTATACCGGTGAAGACGGGTTTGAAATTTACGCGTCCGCCGATCAGATTGGGCTCATCTGGGACAAATTGATGGCAGCAGGCGCCGCATCCGGTTTGAAACCGGCGGGACTGGGCGCACGCGACACCCTGCGCCTGGAATCCGGTATGATGCTTAACGGTCAGGATATTACCGAGGAGGTCAGTCCGCTGGAAGTGCCCTATAGCTGGCTTGTCGACTGGAATAAGGATTTTGCGGGCAAACCCGCTCTGACGGCAATTCGGGATCACGGCATTCAGAAAAAGCTGGTCGGACTGGTGATGACCGGGCGGGGCATCGCGCGGCACAATTACAAGGTCGCCAAAGATGCCAGAGAGATTGGCATCGTGACATCCGGCACATTTTCGCCAACCTTGAATAAGGCGATTGGCCTGGCTTTTGTCGATATTGAATTCGCGGCTCCGGATACGGAGATATCTGTCAACATTCGGGATACCGTAAGCCCGGCCGTAGTCGTAAAGCTTCCATTTTATAAAAGGCAAAAATAATTCACTAAGGAGAATCGTGATGTCCAAATCAAACCCCACTGACAGATTGTATTCCAAAGATCATGAATGGGTGAAAGACAACGGCGACGGGACGGCTGTGGTCGGCATTACCGATTACGCCCAGGAAATGCTGACGGATATTGTGTTTGTGGAACTGCCCCCGATCGGCAAAAAAGTGGCGAAGGGCGAACCGATGGCTGTAGTCGAGTCCGTTAAATCCGTATCCGATGTCTTCGCGCCGGTTGGCGGTGAAGTCATTGACGTCAATAAAACTCTGGAAGAAACGCCGGAGCTTATCAATCAGGATGCATTCAATGAGGGCTGGATCGCCAGGTTGAAACTCAGTAACGCCGAAGAGCTGAAATCACTGCTTGATGCCGCTGCTTACAGCGCTTTGATTAAAGAGGAGAAACATTAGACAAAATGGACTATTGCCCCCACACGCCTCACGATATCAATCAAATGCAGGCGGCTATCGGCGTAGGAAGCATTGAAGAACTGTTTGCCGATATCCCGCAAAAATTCCGCATCAAGCAAATGCCCGGCATACCGGCTTCTTTATCCGAGCAGGAAACATTCGGACTGATGCAGGCGATGAGCCGGAAAAATATGGCGCCGCGCGTAACACTTACCGGCGCGGGCGCTTATGCTCATTACATTCCCGCAGTGGTCGGCCATATCATCGGGCGCGCCGAATTTTACACCGCCTATACCCCTTACCAGGCGGAAATCAGCCAGGGCATTTTACAGGCCATTTACGAATACCAGACCATGATCGCTCATTTGACCGGAACGGAGATCGCCAATGCCTCCATGTATGACGGCGCTTCGGCCATGGCGGAAGCGGCGGTGCTCTGCGGCAAGATGTCCAACCGTTCAAGGATTGTTGTTGCCCGTTCGGTCAATCCGCAGTACCGGCAGGTTTTGCAGACCTACTGCTGGTCGAACGGTTATACCATCACCGAGATGCCTTATGCGGCAACCGGCCAGTCTGATTTGGCCGCACTGAAAAATGCGCTGGATGACAGCGTTGCGGCGGTCGTCGTGCAAAGCCCGAATTTTTTCGGATGCATTGAAGATATCACACCGATTGCCGCAGCCGCTCATGAAAATGGCGCCCTGCTGATTGCCGGGTTTACCGACGGCACATCGCTGGGCATCCTGCAACCGGCTGGGGCCTCCGGCGCGGATTTTGTTGTTGGTGAGGGGCAGAGCTTCGGTAATCCGGTCAACTACGGCGGCCCTTATCTGGGAATTTTTGCCGCGCGGGAAAAATTTCTGCGACGTATTCCGGGCCGGCTTGCCGGTGCGACGGTCGATAAAAACGGCAAACGCGGATTCGTTCTGACGCTGCAGACACGTGAGCAGCATATCCGCCGGGAAAAGGCGACGTCCAACATCTGCTCCAATGAAGCGCTCTGCGCGCTTGCGGCTGGCGTTTATCTGGCCGCTCTGGGCAGGAATCTTAAGCGGCTGGCTGAGCTCAATATCTACAAAACGCAATATCTGAAAAACAAACTTCTGCAACTGCCGGGATGGAAGGAGGTTTTTTCCGCTCCCGTTTATAATGAATTTGCCCTGCGCAGTCCCGATGTCCGAACGGTCAATAAAAAGTTGTCGGCGGCAGGGATGATCGGCGCTTATGATTTGCAGAAAGATTATCAGGAACTGGATAATACGCTGCTCTTTTGTGCGACGGAAATGCTCTCCAAAGAAGATATGGATCGAGTGGTAGAGATCATAAAATAAGGGGAACGGGGATGGAACTCATTTTTGAAAGAAGTAAATCCGGACGCAGTGCGGCGGACATACCCGCAAGCGATGTGCCGGCCATTAATCTCGGGGAAGTAATCGGCGGAAAATATTTGCGGGATGATCTGGATCTGCCCGAAGTGGCGGAAGTAGATCTGGTGCGGCATTATACCAATCTATCGCGGCGAAATTTCGGCGTCGATCTCGGGTTTTATCCGCTGGGTTCCTGCACCATGAAATACAATCCCAAGATTAATGAGAATGTTGCGGCCCTGCCCGGTTTTACCGGATTACACCCCGAAGCGGCGGATGAATTTGCCCAGGGTAATCTGGAATTAATGTATGACATGCAGAAGCTTTTGAGCAACATCTTCGGCATGGCCGATTTTACGCTGCAACCCGCGGCCGGAGCGCACGGCGAACTGACCGGCGTCATGATGATCAAGAAATATTATGAACAGAAGGGTGAAGCGCGCCATCTGATTTTGATTCCCGATGCCGCGCACGGAACCAATCCCGCCTCCGGTGCGCTGTGCGGTTTTGACACGGTGACCCTGCGTTCCAATCCTGAAGGCGGCGTTGATCTTGAGCATCTGGAATCATTAATGACGGAGGATGTGGCGGGATTAATGCTCACCAATCCCAATACGCTGGGCCTTTTTGAACGCAATATCGAAAAAGTGGCGCAAATCATTCACGGTAAAGGCGGGCTGCTTTACGGTGACGGCGCCAACGCCAACGCGTTTCTGGGAAAGACGAGGCCCGGCGATCTGGGGTTTGACGTCATTCAATTGAATTTGCACAAGACATTTTCCACGCCGCACGGCTGCGGCGGCCCCGGCAGCGGTCCGGTGGGTGTAGGCGCCAAACTGGTGAATTTTCTGCCGGTGCCCCGGATTATAAAAAATGACGCGACCTACGCATGGTCTTCGGATTTTCCCGATACAATCGGCCGGGTGCGCGCCTTTTACGGAAACTTTAATGTGATTGTCAAGGCCTACACCTATATCCGTTCACTGGGTGCGGAAGGTCTGACGCGCGCTACGGAAATGGCCGTGCTCAATGCCAACTACATCAAGGAAAGATTAAAGCCCTATTTTGATCTGCCTTTTGACCGTGTGTGCATGCACGAGTGCGTTTTTTCCGGGAATCGTCAGGTAGCCGAAAACGGTGTGCATACCAGCGACATGGCCAAGCGGTTGATCGATTTCGGTTATCATCCGCCGACGATTTACTTCCCCCTTATTGTGCCTGAAGCCATTATGATTGAACCGACCGAAACGGAAAGCAAGGAAACGCTCGACACATTCTGCGATGCCATGATCGCCATTGCCCGGGAGGCAAAGGAAGACCCGCAGCGGGTGAAAGACGCACCACTGTCCACGCCGGTAAACCGTCTTGATGAAGTGCTGGCCGCCCGCAAACCGGATGTTTGCTGGAAGAAACCATAAGCAATCATTATAACGAAACCGCAGGGAATGTCCTTTAGCTGTTCCCTGCAAATTTCCCTGGCTCTCTTCATGATCAACAACCGGCAAAACCCTGAAATTCTGCGTAAACCTCCCTGGCTCAAAGTGCGTCCGCCTTATGCTGACGGCTGCCGTCAAATCCGCTCAACGCTTTCCGGCCTTAGGCTGCATACCGTCTGTCAGGAAGCGGCCTGTCCCAACATGGCCGAATGCTTTCAAAGCGGCACCGCCACGTTTTTGATTCTCGGCAACATCTGCACCAGAGACTGCCTTTATTGCAATGTTGCTCACGATCAGCCTTTGCCTGTCGATGAAAAGGAAGTTGAGCATCTGATCCTGGCAACAAAAATAATGAATCTGAATTATGTCGTCATCACATCCGTGACACGGGACGATTTGCAAGACGGCGGAGCGCAGGCCTTTGCCGACTGCATTACCCGGCTGCGTCAAGCTGCTCCGGGCTGTAAAATCGAAGTCCTGATTCCCGATTTTCGAAATAAGCCCGGGGCGCTGGAAAAAGTAATTGCCGCCAGGCCCGATGTCATCAATCACAATATGGAAGTGGTTTTGCCGCTGTTTGGCGGGCTGCGTCCGCAGGGTGATTATCATCATTCTCTTCAATTGCTTTTCCGCGTCGCGTCAACCCCGGTTGTTTCCAAAAGCGGCTTTATGGTGGGCTTTGGTGAAAAGAAGGAAGATGTCCTGCGACTGATCGATGATCTGGCATCCGTTTCCTGCGCCCGTCTGACGATCGGGCAGTATCAGCAGCCAACGCTCAAACACTGGCCGGTTGCCAAATATTACCATCCCGATGAATTTGCCGTGTTCAAGGAAATCGCCTACTCAAAAGGTTTTCAACATGTAGAGGCAGGACCCCTGGTGCGCAGCTCCTATCACGCGGCGAGGGCGGGGACATTCAAGTAACATGGTCATATTGCCTGATATGCATTTTTTTTGGCGGCTTGTCCGTCAGGAAGACAATCGCTCTAAATACTCCATAGAAACACTCTGCCATCCTTTATATTTGATCATCATTTTTGATGGCTTATACCTGTCAATAAGCTATTACTTAACTACCATTGCTTTCTGTCCTGCCGGCTCGTATTAATCTAACAATACGCGTGCTTTCTTGCCTCAAGTAAAGTAGATACCCGGTCGTCGGACTTATCAAGGCCAATTAAAGAGACAGGCATAGCCTAAAAACAAAAACCGGCTGCGCTGTTTGTAGTAAAAAAGAAGGAGGGAAAAATGAAACAGATGGAAAGATTTTATTTCACCGTTAAAGTGCTGGCTGTTTTGTGTATGCTGGTAGCGTTCAGTTCCAATGTAGATGCGGCGGGCAAGAACCCATGCAAGAAAGATATTGAAAAGTTCTGTAAAAACGTCAAACCCGAAAATAACGGAATCATGAGATGTCTGGAACAACATGAAAGAGAGCTGACTAAAGAATGCAGAGATTATGAAGTGAAAATGGAAGGCTTGAAGGGGGAAAGAAGAGAAATAGCAAAAGGGAAGATGAGATTCCGTCAGGATTGTAAAGCCGACATCAATAAATTCTGCAAAGACGCCGATCTCCAGCCGGGGGGAATCGGAAAATGTATTTATCAGCATGAAAACGTTGTGTCCGCTTCATGCAAGGCATGGATAAAAAATGATAAAGAAGAAATCGGAAAAGCAAATTAGGCTTTTTATCCGCGCGTGAGCCATCCATTCCTGCTCTATCAATTTCAACCCCGCATCCGGGGCAATACCTTGGCCTTCCGGATGCGGGGTTCGTTCGTTTAGACTGTTTGTGCTTTTGATGATGGCGGGAGAGGGAAGGCGGCATCTGCCGCACTTTTCCTCTCCCGTTGTTACGGTTAGACGAGTTTAAGATAATTTTTGACCAGATACTCAGCGGTTTGCAAAGCGCCTTTAGCCGCCCCCAATTTGGTGTTGTGCGCCAGGCAGACATACTTGATGCCATTTTCAATGATCGGATCCTTGCGGATTCGGCCGACGGTGACGGTCATACCGCCGCCTTTGTCGCGATCCACGCGCGGCTGCGGGCGGAACGGATCATCGGTCACATCGATCAGATGGGCGGGTGAACTGGGCAGATGCAGTTCCGCAAAGTCTTTGCCGTACTCGACCATCACCCGTTTTACATCTTCCGGCGTGCAGGGCTTTTCGGTTTGCACGAATGCGCACACCAGATGTCCGTCCAGCACCGGCACACGGTTGCACGCGGCGGTGATGCCGAACGGGGCGTTGACAATCTTCTCCCCCATCATCTTGCCAAGGATTTTCTGCGGCTCGGTTTCCACTTTCGGTTCTTCGCCCGCGATATACGGAACAACATTTTCCATCATATCCATCGCGGAAAGCCCCGGGGTGCGGCCCGCGCCGGACATGGCCTGCAGCGAGGTCATCATGACCTGCTTGACGCCAAAGTTGTCCAGAATCGGTTTTAAAGAAACAACCAGGCCGGCGATGGTGCAGTTGGATTTGGGCGAAATGAATCCCTTCCAGCCGCGGTTCTTCCTCTGAATGTCCAGAAGCGCCGCATGTTCCATATTGACGCCGCCCACCAGAATCGGGGTGTCGGCTTCATAGCGAAACGCGGAGGCGGTGCTGATGACCGGAGTGGTTTTTGCGTATTTCGGTTCAAGTTCCTTGGCAGGACCGGTATCCATGGTCGAAAAAATAATATCTACGGATGTCGGATCAAAGCTGGCCGCTTCTTCCACAACCATATTAGCGATGTCTTCGGGAAGCTCTTCCGTGCACCACCAGCGGATGGAGCCGTTGGCATCCCGCAGCGCGTCGATATACTTCTTTTCTGCCGAGCGCTCCGAGGCAACCAGTTTGGTTATTTTAAACCAGGGATGTCCGAGTAAACTGACAATCGCCTGCTGTCCGACGATGCCGGTCGCGCCCACAATGGCAATTTTTAACATAAAACTATTTCCTCCAAAATTATTTGTTTGATTTTAATATTTCTTTCGTTCTTTCGACATCCAGCGCGATCTGTCGCTTCAAGCTTTCGGGACCGTCAAATTTGACAATGTCCCGCAATTTCTCCACAAAAAGCACATTTATTTTATTTCCGCGCAGGTCGCCTGTATAGTCCAAAAGGAATACCTCAAACGTGGATGTGTAGTCTTCAAAAGTAGGTTTGGCTCCAATATTGAGCGCCCCCATGAATCGATGGTCATCGACCATAACAAATGCCGCGTAAATTCCCGGCGGCGGCAGCAGTTCCTTTTCCGGTTCGATATTGGCGGTGGGATATCCCAGGCCTGTGCCGCGGCCCGCTCCGGTAACTACGGCGCCCGCAACATTATAATAACGCCCCATTAACTTCGCGGCGGTCCGGACATTGCCTGCCAGAATGTAATTGCGGATCAGCGTGCTGCTGACGATCTCATCGTCGATTTTAAACGCCTTAATCACTTCCACGGAAAAACCCAGTTTTCGTCCCTGGGCCTTCAGGTAGGCGTCATTGCCCTGTCTGGCCTGGCCGAACGTGTAGTCATGGCCGATAATAATTTTAGTGATAGCCAGCTTTTCCCACAAAAACCCCTGCACAAACTGCTCGGCGGTGGTTTTGGAGTAATGCTGGTCAAAGGTGATGATAACCGTCGCATCGACGCCGCATCTTTCCAGCAAATCCATCTTTTCGGTCCGGGTGGTAATCAGGTAAAAGGGCCGGATATTCGGATGAAGGATCATCTTGGGATGCGGGTCAAAGGTAATCACCAGAGACTTTTTTCCGGCGCTTTTTGCTTCGGCAGCCAGTTTGCGACAAATATGCTGATGGCTCAGATGAACGCCGTCAAAATTGCCGATGGTGACAAATGCCCCCCGGAAATCTTTGGTTATCGATTTGATTCCTTCAAAAATAATCATGATCTTTTTTCCATTACTTAATTCATTAGCATTTCAACATAGCATTTTGGGTATTAAATTCAAGTTCATTTTAACTTGACAAGATGCCTTCGTTCAGTATAGTCACTTCTCTCGTGCCGAAGTGGCGGAATTGGTAGACGCGCTAGGTTCAGGGTCTAGTAGGTGTACGCCTGTGATGGTTCAAATCCATTCTTCGGCACCATTTGAAGAATCAAGGGGTTAGTCATGGAAGTGACTGCCCTTTTTTATTGTAAAGTCTCTTCGGGCCAATATTATTCGTCCGGCTGCTTCCCGCATTTTGAACTGCGAATCAAAAAAGCCGAATTTTTAAAGAAAGATGCCATCCGCCGGCGGCTAAGCCAACTCGAGCGCATTTATGATAATCCCGACGCAATCATTGAATTTTTGTTCTTTCGCCCTCTTTAACGCCCGGTTTCGAACCATTTGCTCTTTAAAATCATTTATGATACACGTCCAGCCACTCTAAAGCTTTTTCTGAAAGAAGGCGCGTATGTCCCGAAAAACTGGAATTGTCAAAGATAGCCGTTATTTGCGGCATGCTTCCAGCTTTTCGCATCCGGAGAGTCCCGAGCGGCTGATGTCCGTTTATGAAATGCTGGATAACCCTCACATGTCCTGGAAGTATGTTGATATTGAGCCCCGGATGGCCAGTCGTGACGAAATCGCTTACATCCACACGCCATCCTATATAGACACTATTGCCGGAACTGCCGGGCAGAGTTGTGTATTTCTCGATTCCGATACCATAGCCAGCGCGGAAACTTATGATACGGCCAGACTGGCGGCAGGCGGTCTGTTGAATGCCATTGACGGTGTGATGACCGGAGAAGTGAATAATGCTTTCGCATTTGTGCGTCCTCCCGGCCATCACGCGGGCACGGGAAATTCCGCCGGTTTTTGCATTTTTAACAATGTCGCCATTGGCGCAATGCACGCGATGAAAAAGCACGGCCTGAAAAAAATCATGATTGTGGATTGGGACTTGCATCACGGTAACGGAACACAGAAAATTTTTTATTCCGACCGGCGTGTTTTGTATTTTTCCACGCATCAATACCCCCATTACCCGGGCACGGGCAGCCTGCATGAGGTAGGGGAGGGTAAGGCTCTGGGTTATACGGTCAATGTGCCGCTCAGACACGGAGCGGTTGACGGGACATTCATAGCGGCATTTCGTAAAATTCTGGAGCCGATCGCGGATGCGTTTAAACCGGAATTGATTCTCGTCTCGGCTGGATTCGATACGTATTATCAGGACCCGCTGGGCGGAATGCGTGTTACGCCGGAGGGCTTTGCCGCGATGGCACGCGTATTGCTCAATATTGCGGATAAATGCTGCAAAGGACGGGTCGTGGCGGTGCTGGAGGGCGGCTATAATGTCGTAGGCCTGGCCCGATCGGCCAAAGCGACGCTGGAAGAGATGTTTGACGAAACGCATTGCACGGATAAAAAGCTGGATGCCATGGAGCATGAAGCCGACGAGGAAAACAAACCGGCTATTCAATCAGTGATTACCGGTATGCGGCGCTACTGGGATGTATTTTAATACCAAGTGAAATGTTTGATAGCAACTTTTGGTATAAGGAGGTATTTTGAAGCTAAGCACACAGGATGTTGAATACGTTGCTAAATTAGCACGGCTGGAAGTTGCGGATCAGGAAAAGGAAAAATTTACCGCTCAGCTCAACGATATTTTGCTCTATATCGATCAGCTCAATGAGCTGGATACGACGGGTGTAGCGCCGATGACTCACGCGATTGCCGTTACCAATGCTTTTCGTGAAGATAAGGTGATGGACTCGCTGGGAACGGAGGGTGCTCTGGCCAACGCGCCCGACGCGCGTGGAGAGTTTTTCCGGGTGCCGAAAGTTATTGACTGATCGTTCCGGAAACCTGGCAGCCTGAAAATTGCCGGGGTGGAGCGAAGTCACAAGAAGGTACACAAAAGTTCTGACTTTTTCCGAAATGAACAGATTTGTATAAAAGAAATAGAGGATTTTATGGAGTTATATTCATTAACCATTCATGAACTGCAGGAAAAAATAAAAAGCGGCAGCGTAACGGCAGTAGAGCTGGCCGAGTCCGTTTTTTCACGCATCGACGCGGTTGAAGATCGGGTGCATTCATACATCCGCCTGATGAAAGAACAAGCAATGGCCGCGG
Organism: Deltaproteobacteria bacterium HGW-Deltaproteobacteria-6; assembly: GCA_002840435.1. Lineage (NCBI taxonomy): Bacteria > Deltaproteobacteria > Deltaproteobacteria bacterium HGW-Deltaproteobacteria-6. The sequence goes on along the minus strand of PHAT01000005.1, from coordinate 322,363 downwards.
CGGCCGAAGCCGACGAGAACATCAAAAAGGGCGATATCAGACCGTTAAGCGGAATTCCCATTGCGCTTAAAGATATCGTCTGCACGAAGGGTATTACGACCACCTGCGGTTCGCACATCCTGCATAATTTTGTGCCGCCTTATGACGCAACAGTCGTGGAAAAACTGCGTGATAACGGCGCTGTGTTTGTAGGCAAAGCCAATATGGACGAATTCGCGATGGGTTCCTCCACGGAAACATCGTATTTTGGTCCGACGCGCAATCCGTGGGATTTGGAACGCATCCCGGGCGGCTCCAGCGGTGGGTCGGCCACGGCAGTAGCCGCCGACGAATGCATCGCTTCGATAGGTTCCGATACCGGCGGATCGATTCGGCAGCCGGCGGCTCTTTGCGGTATTGTCGGCCTGAAGCCCACTTACGGCCGCGTGTCGCGTTTCGGTTTGATCGCGTTTGCGTCGTCACTGGATCAGCTCGGACCTTTTACGAAAGATGTGGAAGACTGCGCGATCATGATGAATGTAATGGCCGGCTATGATCCCAAAGAATCCACGTCCGTCCGGACGGAAGTTCCCGACTACCGGCAATTTATCGGACGCGATATCAAAGGGTGGAGAATCGGCATCCCCAAAGAATATTTTATCGAAGGCATCGATCCGGAGGTAAGCGCGGCCGTTAAAAAAACCATCGAGGTTGTGCAGCAGTGCGGCGGCCAGTGCATCGATATTTCTCTGCCGCATACGAAGTACTGTGTGGCGGTTTATTACATCATTGCTCCGGCCGAGGCCTCTTCCAACTTGGCGCGTTATGACGGTGTGAAGTATGGTTTTCGAACGGCGGATGCACGTGACCTTGCTGAAATGTATCAAAAAACCCGCATGCAGGGGTTTGGCGCAGAAGTCAAACGCCGCATCATGATCGGCACCTACGCCTTGTCCGCCGGTTATTACGATGCCTATTACGGCAAAGCATCGCAGGTGCGGGCGCTGATTCGCCGGGACTTTGATGAAGCCTTTAAGCAATGCGACGTTATTCTCACACCCACGGCGCCGACACCCGCGTTTAAAATCGGTGAGAAAACAGACGATCCGCTGCAAATGTATCTGTCCGACATCTTCACCATCTCGGCCAATCTGGCGGGGATTCCGGGCATCTCCGTGCCGTGCGGTTTTACCGCTGCCGGGCTGCCCCTGGGTGTGCAGTTTCTGGCCAGTCATTTCGAGGAAGGCAAACTGCTGCAAATTGCCTCGGCGTACGAAAAGAACGCCGCCATGAAAAAAAGGAGGCCGACGTTATAATGGAATTTGAAACAGTCATCGGGCTGGAAGTCCACGCCCAAATGTTAACGGACACCAAGATATTCTGCAATTGCTCCACAAAATTCGGCGGGGCGCCCAACAGCCACGCCTGCCCGGTTTGCCTAGGGATGCCCGGCGTTTTACCGGTGCTCAATAAAAAAGTTGTCGAATACGGCATGAAAATGGCGCTGGCGACCAACTGCACCATCAATCCATCCAACAGCTTTGCGCGGAAAAACTATTTTTATCCCGATCTGCCCAAGGGCTATCAGATTTCCCAATACGCCTATCCGCTGGCGGAACACGGTTACATATTGCTTGAGGGAGACGGAGAACCAAAGAAGATCGGCATTACCCGCATTCACATGGAAGAAGACGCGGGCAAGTTGATTCATGATGAAAATAATCCTTCAAGTTATGTCGATTTGAACCGCACCGGCGTGCCGCTCATTGAAATTGTCGGTGAGCCGGATTTGCGCTCGCCGGAAGAGGCGGCGGAATACCTCAGGCGCCTGCATGAAATTCTGGTCTATCTGGAAATCTGCGACGGCAACATGGAAGAAGGGTCTTTCCGCTGTGACGCCAACGTATCGATCCGGCCGGTGGGGCAGAAGGAATTCGGCACCCGCACGGAACTCAAAAACATGAACTCCTTCCGTAATGTACAGCGCGCGCTGGAGTATGAAGTCAAACGGCAGCAGTATCTGGTGGAAAACGGCCAGAAAATTATTCAGGAATCGCGCCTGTGGGATGACGCGCAGGGCGTAACCAATTCCATGCGCAGCAAGGAAGAAGCACATGACTATCGCTACTTCCCCGATCCCGATCTGGTGCCGGTGATGGTGGATGAAGCCTGGATTGCCAGGATTCGTGAAGAACTGCCGGAGTTACCCTTAGCAAAACGCGAGCGGTTTGTGAAAGAGTATCAGATTCCCGCTTACGATGCTGGCGTACTCACTGCCGATAAAGCGCTGGCTCTGTACTATGAAGACGTGGTCAAGCTTTGCGGCAAACCGAAACAGGCCAGCAACTGGGTCATGGGAGATGTGCTGCGTTTTCTCAATGAGGATAAACGCGATATTCGTCAATGTCCCATCACCGCCAAGTCGCTGGCCGACATGATCAAACTGATTGAGGAAGGCGCCATCAGCGGTAAAATGGCCAAGGACGTCATTGACGAGATGTATAAAACCGGCAAGCCGCCGCAGGAGATTGTCAAGGAAAAAGGCCTGGTGCAGATTACCGATGAGGGTGAACTGATTAAAACCATTACGGCGATCATAGAAGCCAACCCCAATCAACTTAAAGATTATCGGGGCGGAAAAGAAAAGCTCTTCGGATTCTTCGTCGGCCAGGTGATGAAAGCAACCCAGGGGAAAGCCAATCCGCAACTGGTCAACGACCTGCTTAAAAAGATGCTTGCTTGATGATTAAAACAGTCTTCTGGAAAAACAACACGGTGGTCATGATTGATCAGAATGCCCTGCCGGCGATTGAACGGCAGGTGGTCTGTTCAGATTACGGGCAGGTGATTGCCGCAATTAAAGATTTAACCGTGCGTGGCGCACCGGCTATCGGAGTTGCCGCCGCCCTGGGTGCCGCTCTGGGCGCGCTATCCATTCCAACAAAGTCTGTCGAAAAATTCCAAAAGACCTTTAACGCAATTTGCGATGAGATTGCCAAAGCAAGACCTACCGCGCGCAATTTATTCTGGGCGCTGGAGAGGATGAAAAGATATCTGGATAAGGCCGTTCTTTCCGGAAGGCAAAACCTGACCTTTGGACTGGTAACCGAAGCCAAGCGTATTTGTGCCGAAGATATCGAGATTAATCGCCTGATGGGTCAACATGGCAGCTGGTTGCTGGCCTGCGGCGACAACGTTCTGACGCATTGCAACGCGGGCGCTCTGGCCACCGCCGGCTACGGAACGGCGCTGGGCGTTATCCGCGCCGCCTGCGGGCAGGGCAAAAAACTGCACGTCTACGTCGATGAAACAAGACCTGTGCTGCAGGGCGCAAGGCTTACCGCCTGGGAAATGAAGAAGGAAAAAATTCCCGCTACCTTGATTACCGACAATATGGCCGGTTTTCTGATGCAGCAGGGTAAAATTGACAAAATCATTGTCGGCGCGGACCGCATTGCGGCCAATGGTGATACGGCGAACAAAATAGGCACTTATTCCCTTGCTGTTCTGGCACGGGCGCACCGGATTCCTTTTTATGTCGCAGCGCCTCTTTCCACGTTTGATTTTTCCATTAAAACGGGTTCGGGAATACCCATCGAAGAGCGGCAAGCTGACGAAGTAACCTGTTTTCGCGGTGTCCCGACAGCGCCGAGAGGAGTGAGCGTTTACAATCCGGCTTTTGATATCACACCCGCAAGATATATTACGGCGATTGTTACGGAAAAAGGGGTGATCACCCGCCCGTATGGTCCGGGAATTGCTCGTTTACGAAAAAAGGAAACAGATGAAGTTACTGCTTTTTGATTTCGACGGCGTGCTGGTTGATTCGATTGATGTCTATGAAAAAACCGTAACGGACTGTCTGGAGCGCATCAATCAACCCCTGAAGCGCGGACGCGAAGAATTTCTGGAACTCTTTGAGGGGAATTTTTACGAATCTCTTGTGGAAAAGGGGGTGGATCTGGAAAAATTCATGACCGCCTCCGTGGATATTCTTTCCAAGGTTAATTATGCCGAAATGAAACCTTTTGACGCGATCAGGCCGGTTTTACGTGAACTTGCAAAAAATCATCCCATGATTGTTATTTCGTCCAATGATACACCGACTATTGCGGAAGCATTGCGTCTCTATGATTTTGAAGGGATTTTTCAGGAGATCCTGGGTTCGGACTTTATGCTCAGCAAAAAAGACAAAATTCTTCATGTTATCGAAAAATATAACGTCACACTTTCCGACATTTACTATATCGGAGACACCACCGGCGATATGAAGGAGGGCAAAGAGGCCGGCGTTAAAACCGTTGGTGTCACCTGGGGCTGGCATAGCAAAGAAAAAATGGCGGCGGTTCAACCTGACTATCTGTTTGATAAACCGGAAGATTTATTGAAGCTTGGCTGATGTTTAAGTTTTAGGCACCCGTTTCCGATTATAATGAAGAGATATATGGAGGAAACAAGATGTCGGATGCATTCGGAATAGCACTTACCGCGCTTCGAGCCTTTGATAAGAAGTTGGATGTAAACGCTAATAACATAGCCAATGTCAATACGGATAAGTTCAAGAAAAGCCGTGTGGATTTACAGGAAGCGGCGTCCGGCGGCGTGCAGGTAACGATTGAACAGATTAGCACGCCGGGCATTTCGCTGGGGACAAATGAAAGAACCGGCGAGGAGCGGGAATCTTCCAATGTGACGATGGAAGAAGAGTTTATTGATCAAATGGTTACGCAATATGCTTTTGAATCAAATATGCTTATTGTGAAAACCGCCGATGAAATGCAAAAGTCGCTTCTGGATATCATCTCGTAAATTTTTCTTTTAAGTGCCAAGGTCACTGGTGGGCCTCCTGGACTTCAAATCCAGTGTGGGGCGCTAGAACCGTCCCAGGTGGGTTCGATTCCCATGCACTTCCGCCAATTTATTTGTTAGATTTGATTTTATCGAAAAAATTTCTTCAACTTGATATTTTACCGTTTTTAACCTTCCAATTCCGACGTCCAAATACTGGATTTGAAGAACCCAACTGAACAGCAAAACCATGCAGCATGTTTTCATGATTGATATTCATCGGCGAGAAATCTTTTGCCTTAACTCTGTATTTGACATACAATCTTATTAACTACAGTTTTTAAATGTAGTGCTTAAACGTATATACATGTCGCTGCTTTTCTGAAAGCGCCGAAAGTCTGGTTGATATCTGCCGAAGGTGATATTTATGCAGCTTGAATCGATAAAAAATGTGTTCCTGGACATCAAAGATGAGAGACTGACTGCAAGGCTGATCCATGATTATCTCCATGCCACTGCAATAATTCAGGATGATCATATCCAGAAGAGACTGTTGGAGGAATTGATTAGAGAATATGTCGTTCTGGAAAAAAAAGTCGATAACCTCCTGAAAAATACCCTTCCTGAAACGGTAGCCAATGAAATCAAATATAGCGATGGCTTTGCCCCCCGCTCTTATGATTGTACCATCCTGTTTTCTGACATTGTGGGATTTACAAAACTGGCAGAAACAATATCCGGCGAAGTGCTGATAGGGTTACTCGACACCCTATTCAAAGGGATGGATAATCTAGTGGTAAGCTTAAATGGAACAAAGATAAAAACCATAGGTGATGCCTATATGGCCGTATTCGGAGCACCTGTTGCATATGATGATCATGCTCGTATGGCTGTAAAAGCAGGTATGGCGTTTTTAAAACTCGTTTACGATTTCAACAGGCAAACCGGGCAGAATATTCATATCCGTATTGGCATTCACACAGGCCGGGTAATGGCCGGCGTTGTCGGAAAGGAACGCATGCAGTTTGATGTTTTTGGGGATAACGTAAATATTGCTTCCAGATTTGAGTCATCAGGGGTCGAGGGCAGGGTAAATATATCTCAGGAAACGTACTTAAAAACCATTGATTATTTTGAATTTGAAGCAAGAGGAGAGATAACTCTGAAGAACAAAGGCAATATGAAGGCATATTTCGTAACGAGGGAGTTGTAATGGATCCTAAAAAACATAAAATAGGTTATGACCGGCCGATAGAGATTGCGGATAATATATTCTGGCTCGGATTTCATGAAACGACGACGAACTTTCACTGCAATCCATACCTGATAAAAGAGGGCAATCAGGCTGTTGTGATTGATGCAGGAAGCCGTCCCGATTTTGCTGTTGTGATGATGAAGATCCTGCAGACGGGTATTTCTCCCGATAACATCGTGGCTTTGATTTATCAACACATCGATCCCGATTTGTGCGGTTCTTTGTCCAATATGATCGACATCTGTGCAAACCCTGAACTGAAAGTTCTTTCCGAATCTCAAAATAACATGTTTATCAGCTATTACATCGAGCGGGACAAACGATCCATGTTGAAGTCAATAGATGATTACAGCGCGGGCTTTCTTTTTGGGGGAAGGATGCTGGAGTTTTTTAAAACTCCTTACGCCCACGATGCCGGCAGCTTCGTTACCCGTGATGGAAAGACAAAAACTCTTTTCACCAGCGATCTTTTTGGAAGTTTATCAAAGCAATGGGAACTTTCTGTTGACCTTACAGACGACTGTTATACATGCAGGGATTACAGCCACTGCATCCATTTGAAAGAATATTGTCCCATACCTGATATTCTTGAATTTCATAAGAAAATCATGCCTTCGGAAAAGGCTCTCGAAAATGCCATGAATGTCATCGGAAGACTTGATATTGATATGATTGCTCCTCAGCATGGAAGCATCTTTTTAAAGAAAAGGGATATAAATTTCCTCATTGAACGGTTGAAGACACTTAAAGCAGTGGGAATCGACGGCATTATAAAAAAATAATCTTTTTATGAAATTTTTCTTATATCATTGATTTTTTCCTGCATCATCATTTTGTGCTCATTCGTCTGTGAAAGGATATCCTTCATCAGAGTTTGATATTCAATGTCGGTTGTCTTTACAATTTCAGCATAACGTGATTCCAGCATGGATTGTTCGATATCCCTGGCAATAACAAACATTTTTTCGCGGGAAAAAGCCCCTTCCGTAACCCGTTTAATATTGTCATTTACTCCGGCCATTGCCGTATTCAGTGCAACAATGTTAAAGGGTCGACCAAATTCAAAGCTGTTCTGTTTTCTGATAATGATCTCTTGCATCTTTTGTATATTTTCAGCGTGCCGCTGTTCCGCATGGGCCAGTCCCTTCCAGAAGACCTGATCTTCCTTCCAAGTTTCAGCACATCTCGTATATAAATTAGCCAGTGCCAGTTCATATTGCGCCATTGATTCGAGAACTTTTGTGATTTTGTTAATATCAGTAACGTTCATAATAACTGTATTCCTTCCTGACTGAAAATGAGATGTGTAATCCAATTGCTCAATTTTAGAATACAAATGATCGTGTGTAAAGTAATATAAATGAATTAATTGACGGAATTTTGTGTTTTGGAACAACAAATCGCTGGGATATTTTATGTCAATAATTTATCTGAGTATGCAGGCTAAAGGCCTTTATGATGCAAAGGACATTACAGATAAGGCGGAGCATAATGTCCTCAGATTGTTATAAAATAATATAGCATTGTGAAATTGAATTGAAATTACTAATGTGGTCCAATTTTTCCATAGCTTTGAGTTAACAGAAGCCAACCTATAACCTTTTGTTTTTTCTGAAAAGGTTAATTTGTTCCTGATAATGATTAATCTCTTCAGGAGTGACTTTTTCCAGAAGGCACTCTTCAGCCATGTAACTTGCTACTTTTTCATCAAATTGAATCCTCATGCTGTTCTTTCCGGTCATTTCCTCTGATATTTCGTCTTTTACATATAAAAGCGTTCGCTCACCGGATTCCAGTTTCAGGGTGACGACATTTTTTTTCGGCGCCGGCAGCTGCATCTTTGCAACGCGATCTTCAAAGTCCCGGCGATCAATTTCCATTGCAATTCCATCCACCAGAAATACGATGATGCCCAATGGCGTCATGGTTGCTGCGCCGGCAACCATGCTTGTCGAGCCTACAGCAAAACTTGAATAATCCTTGAATTTTTTCGATCGAAGTTCTTGAGGCGTTAATTTACGGAATTTCAAAATGATGCGATAGCCATAAAAATCCTTGAAGCTTTCCTGCAACTGATAATATTTTAAAGAACGCAGGATAAATTCAGCGACATGCCCCAGATACAGTTTTTCATCAGGCGGCAATTTGACCGATTCCGGATTCACATCGCGTGACAATTTCAGGCAACTGAAAAGTGTATCCTGCGTGCCGGGTTTTGTTGCACACCCCGGTAACAGAATCACATTAATTTCGCCCCGGGTCGCAAGCGCTTTTTCCACATCTGCGTCAGAATCAATGTTTTGATCAATATAATTACGATAAATTGTCTGGCATCCTGAGAAATTAGTAATAAGAAAGATACAAGTAACAAGCGAGATTACCAATCGTATTAGCATTTTGCCATACCGAATATTATTGTTCATACCTGAACACAAATGCCGAAGTTGAGCCGACCACTGATTTTTTAAAATTTGTTTCGGTACACAGCCTGAAATCACTGCCGGTCATTAATATCCTGAAGATCCATGAAGGTGTTCATTTGTTTCAGATTCTTCAACTCTTTTTCGTGAAGCCCGTTCCATCCTGTCCTGCGGACATTTTGCTGAAAGAAGAACTGCATCATCGGCTTGATGATATGCTGCCACATGGATGTCCATATTTTCCCCTGACTTCGAGCAAAAGCTGATGGGGTCCACCAGCCAAGGGCATTTTGGCGATAATACCAAAAAAGATATTGGAGTTGATCCGCGGAGAGGTGTTTTGTTTTGACGTTTGCCCACAATCCACTGTATTTCCGGTAATCAT